>JAEEXY010000013.1 GCA_016288005.1 Lachnospiraceae bacterium | reverse complement strand
AAAGATCAATATATATTTTTCTAACAAATTCAAGTTCCCCTACAGTACGAAAATAATTGTTTCGCTTAATAGCTACTGCTGCATGCATCAAATGTGTCCATGCATAATTACGAGCAGTTTCCAGATCATTCTTCTGTTTACTGCCATATATTTGCTCATCCATAGTAGTTCTGGACTGGATCATTTTATCTTCTACGACACCTGAATTGTCAAAAAGAACCTTAAATGCAGGTTTTAAAGCTGCTGCATGCTCATAACACCCATATCCTATATCTATCTCCAAAAGATTATCCAATACATAAACTTGAAGATGTCTCTCTGCAGATTGTGTAAAGAATAAAACACTGTACTTCTCAGAAATCATTTTATGCATGTAATCCATAACTTCTGACATGGATTCGCTGGAATCATATGCTATTACAAAATCCAAATCAGACTTTTCATCATGGAAACCTTCGGCTCCGGATCCTACTTGAACCAAAGAAACTATCTTTGGACAATCCCGGGATGTTGAAAGTATATAATTCAATGTGCTTTTTCTGTCTTCTACATTAAAAACTTTTACCATCTACAACTCCTTTTGTTCCCTCAAATCGTCTCATCCCTCGTAGTAAATTATCCTGTAATTAAATCGTAATACTATCTTTGTATTTTTCAAATAGCTCGTGTGAATACTCTTTTTTCATATCCGAGTCTCTTACGATCCGCCAAAGAAATGCGGCTGCTTTCAATCTTTCATCAAATATCTTCGTTGAATCATCCGCACAAAAATCTTTCACAAATTTATTCCATTGAAGGGCTGATTTATCATATTTGACATATGCTCTATTTCCATAATAGATATCCAAAAGATCCCCCAATGTAAAAGACTCATCGCCATTTTCCTTTACTGCCTTAGCAGATGCAACCATGTCAACATTGAACTTGAATGGTCTTACCCCTGTCTGCTCTGCATAGAACTCCCGAAATCTGTTACCAAATGTAAATCCACACTCTATAAGACCTGTATCAAGAGTCAGTTCCTTTACCGCAGTCTTTGTACATTTTATTCTTCTCTTTTCAGGCAGGACTTTTTCACCGGAGAAATATGCCTTAATAACATCGTTCAACTCTATTTTGCTTCCATTGGCCTTAAGTCCAAGCTCTTTACATATTTTGATCAGTTCTTCTCGATACCAATAATATTTGCAAAATTCGTCGTAGTCTTTTATTTCGTTAAACTTCGGGCGTTCCATCCTAACTATCTCTTTTCTTTGTGTGCTGTAATAATTGTATAACTGCTAGCATTCACGGTAATAATGCATCCTTCGATACAAATATACCAATTCTTTCCTTGCCTACTTATCTCTGCCTTTTCTGACAACAATTTCATTTTCTTTAGCCATATCCATCCCCCTTATTACTTCTCGCTGATGCCATTCTCATTGAGCTTTATCTTTCGTGAAACGTAGTAAAACCGTAGTAAGAAAATATTAATCGGGCAAGATATGCCGCATTATGCCGCGGTTCTGCGCTTATATGCAAGCCCCCAACTACGTGTTGCCGTGGCAGATGAATAAAATTCTTATCATTCTTTAAAAATCCTCTGTTCCCGCAGTTTTTATTAATTATCTTTCTTTCTGATAGGGTGCCGAATCACCGTCTTCAATTTCTCAGGGGCAACTTTTCTTGCATCACTCAGATATATCTCATGATGCAGCCTTTTATCAGAAATATCAAGAACATACCCCTCTTTTTCTATATATGCATGCATTGTCTCTACTGTCACAGGCTCATCATCATAGGAACCTATATGCATGCATTGGACACATAAGCCCTCTTCAACTGTCAGGAACTCGACTTTAGAGAAGTCCTGTTTTTTCTTTTTTGTTGCCTCATTTACTGCCCAATTGAAATCATATTCGCTCACAAAATCGGGAAGGCGTATCACAGAAATCCAGCGAAAATCTTCCTTGTGTGCATAATCAATACCGTCCTTGCCGTCCATCCACCAAAAGCCCTCCAATGGCGGAACCACATAATCGAAGAATCCATCTATCTGATGGTCGCCTTTCTTGCTCATCTTGATAGTAAAAGCAATCCCATATAACAGTCCGATTGCAGCTTTATATTCACCATTTTCATCGTTTGGATTGCCTTTGCCACGAACCGCAATATAATTCATCTTTGGAACCGATATTATTGTCGGCTTATCTTTTGGCATGTAAAACTCTTTGTATTCTTTCTTAAAATCAAATGCCATCACACTTACCCCCTGTGCCAAAATTCTTTTATCCGCAGTATGCAACCGCATCGACCTGAAATTGCAGGCCGTCCTTGCCACCCACATGCGCAAATTCGGTCTGTATTGATTTTCTCACCGGATACTTTCCGCCAAATCTTTCCTTTATGATTTTTTCCATGACTGGGATATTCCAAACGTCTCTGAAAAGACAATCCATCTGAACTACAGATTCAAGAGTAAGGCCAACCATGGCAAGCCTTTCTTCCATGTTGTTAAACGCCCCATTGATCTGTTCTTCTATGGAGCCTCCGATATTTCCCACACAATAACCCAAAAAGCAAAAGTCACCAGCCTTGATGATTCCGGAATGTGCCCACTGTTCATTAACTTCGTATCTTTCAATTTTACCCATTTCTTTTCCCTCCATAGGTTTTAATCATAGATTCTGCAATTCTTTTAAGTTTTTCTCGTACTTCTATCGGTTCAATAACCTCAACCTTTTCTCCGAAGGTAAGCATCCACATAGTAAGATCGTTTATATCACTGTAGTCCTGAATCAAAAGAAGTCTTCCATCTTCCTGCTCCTCATAGCAGTCCGGTCCAAATTCCTCCACCAATCTCCATTTCATATCCGGCTCAAATAATGCTCTGAGAACAATATTCCTTGGAAATGCCAATTCAGATGTAAGGTCAGGAACCGGTGCATTTCTGCATACAAATCCCTGTTCTGTTTCTTTTACCTTATCCATGCGATTCAGCTTAAACAGCCTGTAATCTTTACGTTTCAGACACCATCCATACACATACCAGCTGGTCCATTTGAAAACAACATAATATGGTTCTATAGAACGTTTGCTTTCTCCCGACGGAGCATAGTAGTAAAACTCAAGTATATGTCTGTTCTCTATTGCATCCTGTATGGTTGCTATCTTGGGGGCCAACGATGTTTTGTACCAGGAGGACAGATCGATCAAGATGGAATCCCTCCCACTGATAAGTTCGGATGAACCTGCCTGAATCTTTTCCATCAATTGACCGTAATATCGGCTTCCGCTCACACTATCCAAACTCCGAAGTCCGGCAAGGATCATCTGCATATCCCGGGATGTCAAAAGAGTCCTGTCCATTCGGTATCCGCTCATAATGGTGATACCACCTCCGGATCCTTGCATAGTGCGAATCGGTATTCCCGCCTTGCAAAGAGCTTCTATATCTCTGCCTATCGTTCTTCGAGACACTTCAAAATGCTCCGCAAGCTCAGGCGCCGTTATTATCTCTTTTTGCAGCAGTATCGATAATATTCCGATCAACCTGTCAATCTTCATATGTTCACCTTTCCTGTTTATCTTACCAGAGCAAACAAGACAACTGTATGTCTTGTTTGAGATATATTTTTTCCTGTACCCCGGTTTCAGAGTACAGGAAGTGTTTTTGTTGCTTTAATTTGCATCTAACCCAATGATTCTGATATTGTCCAGTTCCTCCGCAGTCAGACATCCGCTCTGATATAAACGGAGGTATTCCTTGGATACGTCCGAATCAAAAATCAATACATCATCTGAATTGATGGTTACATCCACACCGCTATGATAAAGCTCAGCAATGGGGTGAGTCTTCAAGTCTTTAACCCTTCCAAGAAGATAGTTGCTCGATGGTGTAATGTTTAGCCGAATCTTATGATCTGCCAGAAAACGGACTACAGAAGGATCATTTACCGCCGCGATCCCGTGCTGGACCTCATCAAGTTCCAAACATTCTACAGCCCGGCGTACATCCTCCGCCGTCCCCCATTCTCCAACGTGAGCTTTCAGTCTCAAACCTTCAGCCTTAGCCCGTCTATAGATGGGGATAAAGTTTTCTATGGGCTGCGCCAGCTCATCTCCATATAAATCTATCGAATAAAAGGCTTTGCATCCCCAGAAATGAGACAGGCAATCCTCTAAATACGCAATATCACAGTGGCGCGACATTCCAATCTGAAGCCTGAGTTCTATCTCCGGTGCAATTTCCCGATGAGCGGATTCAAACGCATCCACCAGTTCATCGATGTCGTTATTGAAAAATGCACCCAGCCCCCAAACATCTTCACCGATTTCAAGAATAGTAACACCATCTTCTTTTGCCTGGGTAAAGGTAGCATTTATCAGCATTCTACGACCTTCAGTCGTATCAAAGAAACTTCCTATGTTCTCTCCGTTCCATGCGTGCATCTCATCCATAGAATTAAGAGGGTTGGTAATCGGCCGTATATCCCGACCGGAATGTTCAAACAAAAATTTGCGGCTTCCTCCAAGCACAAAATGGTTGTGCAGATCAGCCTTGGGACATTTGCGGATTGCTTCCATGTCTCCTATTTTTAGCGCTTCTATAAAATCCATATTTTCAGTCTCACATTAAATATTTTTTTGTGTTCACCACCACGTATTTTTCTCCCGTTCTAAAGCTTTTCTTTTGAACATATTATCTCCTCAAAACAGTTTTGTTCCGTTTCTTCAAAACTCTAAACAGATTATAGTACCGTTTCTTCCAAACTCCTATCAAAAAAGGCACTCTGCATCGCACAAAGTGCTCTCAGCATGTTTCAATCATTTTTTTAGCAGTATCTTGAACTATGCCCGGATTTTCGTACGCCATTATTATGATCCTTTACAAGCTATTAAGGATTTCTAAAATGAAAATGAAGAAATGAAAGTATTCCGATGGGCAGAAAATATACACACCAAACAACCAGAGCAAGCCTTCCGCCGATTCCGTCGCCCCCGGAGGACATCCTTGCGAACATTCCCGTAATCGGCATAAACGTGCAGCTGAAGTAGAACACTCCGTGTATCATCAACAACGCTCTGAGCCACTTATCCGTCCTGTTTTCCGGCTTCATCGAAAGCCCCGTGAAGAAGGTCGAAAGTGCCATTACCCCGTAACCGAGCAGGTCGTAGTTGAAGATAAGCCCGAACTTGCCGAATACCAACAGTTTTGCCGCCTGTTCGTTCAGCAGCTCATTCTTTACCGTAGTCAACTGTGCAAAGTAGACGAGCATGATAAATGTGGCATACACCGCTGCAAGGATCAAACCAATATTCGCGGCGATTTTGCGGTCACCTTCACACTCATTTTGAAGACCTGCTGTCATCATGATAAAACCTATCGGCAAAATCAGGCAGACAAAGAAGTAGCCCATAGGTAAATTGATTATCAGAAATAACGCAAACAAAAATACTGTCACCGTTACGATTGCTGAACCTGCTTTTGATATCGTCTTATTCAAATCCATGTACTCTCTCCTCTGCAGCTTGAATTTATTTTTATGCTATATTCCGAATGCTTTTTGCCTCCATCACCAGCATATATATCATTTACAAGAGGTTTATATTCCTCGCTGATCTCGGTATATTCTCTTGTCAGCTTACTTCAGTTAAGCTCAAGCAGGAGTCTTCCCGCTTCAACCGTCATTTCATCCCCTTCAGGATCATAGAGAGTGGGAAACCACTATGATCTATCGCAGCGAACCCGCCGCTTATATCGTAATCAAACTCCCAAAGCCCGGTAATAACAATTCCGTTATTACACATTCCTGAGATTATTTCTGACATCGAATGAGTAAAATCGGTAAATGTCTTCGAATGGTAGCTCTTCTTCGTCATATAATACATGCCGCTGTTTCCGGTCCATTTATGCTCGAAGTATGAAAAATGACATTCCTTCCTGTGTTCCGGATCAAATTCCGCATCACCTTCCGAGGCAAGCATATTCGTGCACGGATGCTGTTCGTTAAGTACGATCACGGCTCCGGGCTTCATGCATTTTGCCACGATTGCAAAAAACCTGTTCAGATCTTCGAACCAGCACAGTGCGCCTATGGTAATGATAACAATATCAAACTTTTTTTCATAACGCTCATCAATATCATAGACATTTACCGCTTCAAATATGCACGGCAGGTTCAGTTCTTCTGCCTTTTCGTTTGCAAAGGCAACCTGGTTTTCGGCAATATCAAAGCCGATCCCCTGTGCCGCCTTTCCGCTTTTCACCAGCGAAAGCAGTTCACGGCCGTTATTGCAGCAGAACTGGCCGACGGTCTTTCCTTCCGTGTCGATGTTTCGCAAAACTTCAACCATTTCTTTTTCAAAAAACGGGTAGTCTTCCTTCCGTATACGTTCTGTTATATCAGCGCCCCATGATGCGTCTCTGTTATCAAACGCCTCTTCCCATGCCGCTTTATTTCCTTCGATATATTTTTCCATGAAACCATCCCTTCTTTCTTAAAACCTACTGCAAAGCCCGTCTCTCGTCATTCCCCATTTTTTCTCTTCATGAAGCTGTCATTTCGCAAATTCATTATCATCGCAAGGTCTTGATTCCGTCTCGATCCATGCGGGTGCAAATCCGCTTTCCAACGCGATCTTCCATGAAAAGATATTGGAAAGACTCGTTCCGTAATAGGGTATCGCACCTCTTCGTATTACTTCATTCTTGAGCATAGTGACCAGTGTTTTCCCGATCCCGCGGCCTCTGTATTCGGGCAGCACGTCTATTCCGATCTGCCACATAAGGGGCGTATCCGCAGAGCAGCCGGCCATTCCCATTACCTTCTCCCCGTCAAGTGCGATCACCGCGAGCACGTCGGGTCTTTCCGGCCTGAACCTGTCGCACAGCGCATTTGAGAACTCTTCCTTTCCGTAAAAAGGATGAATATCCTCCTGCTCCAGCCATCTGATCTTCATATCCGTTTTGAGATCGGAAGTATCCTTTTCAGGCAGGAACATATGATGAGTAAGCGCCATTTTAAACCCGTGCTTCCTGAGTTCACGCTCGAGCTCATAGAAATTATGCTGTTCAAAAAGCCAGAATCCACGTTTTCCTTTTACCCATTCATTAAGCCACAGATGCAGCTCTTCATCGGCTGAGATCACGGCATTCCGCCCAAATGTTGCCATCTGAAGGAAAAACGGATCATCTGAAAACTTTCTTCTGTCATCATGCAGACAGTTTTTTGTGATGACATTTTCATCACGTTCAAAATCCTCAGGCCTGCAGTTAAACTCAAGTGCAAGCTGCGCTTTTACCCTATGATCGATCATTGATACCCTCACTGTTCGAATCCCAAATCCTTTTTCTCTTTATCTTTTCCTTTCCGCAAGATCGCCGATCCTTCCGAGCATTTCCCCAAGACTGTAATATCTGCCGGAATAAATGACCGGGTCGAGCACTTTTAGGTCAACATCAAATATATCTTCGCATACAAGATTTTCATCCATCTGTATATTGCGTATCCTGCAGAAAAATGTACTCGAATCCCCGGTCTCGACGGTTTTTGCGACCTCGCATTCGTATACCCAGCGGCTTTCGTTCAAAACGGGAACATCCAAAACCTCCCCGCGGACAACCTCGTAGGGAATATCATTCTTGGCGCCGTCCCCGGCATGCTTCGATCCGAAATAATCCATGAGCGGCAGCATATCCGTGCTGACAAGATTGGCGCTGAAAATGCCGGTCCTCAGGACATTTTTCTTAGTCATCTTGGTCCCGGACATACTGATAACGAACAGATATCCGTCGCCCTCCTCATGCGTCGCGCTGGCCCATGTGATAGGCGCGAAGTTAGCCGTGCCGTCCTCATTGTTTGTGCCTATGATAAAAGACGGCTGAACGCACATGGAATATATGGGATCAACCGAACGTCGTTTAGCCATTTTCTCATCTCCTTGGAAAAGTCATTATTTTCAATATACCTTAATCCGGCAGGTTCACAGCCTTGCAGTCATTGAATTTGGCAAAATCTCTGAGGGCCCGCTCCAGCGCCGATCTGAGCGCTTTCGTCTGTCTGACCCCCTGCTCCCACCACAGGCCTTTTACGCGCAGAATGCCTTCTTTGCGGTCCGGAACTGCCTCTATCCGCCCGACAAACCGGTCTCCGTATATGATCGGCAGCGTATAATAGCCGTACTTTCTCTTGACCGCAGGAGTATATATCTCCCACGAATAAGTGAACCCCCACAGTGCCTGGATCAGCGCCTTATCCCACATAAGCGGATCGAGAGGCGCGATAAACGACATCCTCGGCTTCAGATCAGCGCTTCCGTCCAGGATCTCCCTCATGAGTTCTTCATCTTCAGTCCGATAGTAAAAAGGTACCTTTATCCCCTCTACCGCAGCCGCTGCGATCTTATTATCCGCCAGCAGTTTTGCCAGCACCTGTTTCCTCATATCAGCTTTCAGATCGATGCCCAAAAACGCTGCGCTGCTCTTGTCCCACAGGAGACCTACCGCGCCGATCCTGCGCAGCACACGCCAGGATATCCGCTCGAACTCATCTTTGCACGGATCATCGGCCTTTAAAATACCGGCTGGCAGGTATCTCTCCGCCAGATCGTAATACTTTCGGCTGCCGTTTTTATGATGGATGACCAGCTCCCCCTCGGTATACAGCTGTTCCAGGACAGATCTCGCCGCAGGGGACTTTTTATGCCAGTTGCCGCTCCAGTGCATCGAAGAATGCCAGTATATCTCGCCTTCGATCGGCAGTGTATCGCTGCAGACCGGGCCGTTCTCTCTGATATAGGACAGAGCCTCTTCCTTCAGTTCCTGCAGGCCCTCAAAAGTATCTCCCAGCTGCCGTCCGCGCTCCCTGAAAACCGCAAAATACGGCCAGTCCTCCGCCGGCCATATGGACAGTTCCTTATCTACGTAGTCTACCAGTTTACGGTCCTCATAAAGCAGTTCCCCAAGCATTGATTTCGTAAAGCCTTTGACCCTCGACTGCAGTGTCAGCTCGGCATTTTTGCCGCAGACGTCGACCGGATCGAACTGTATGCATCCTGCCCGGCGCACGTAATCATACGCTCCTATTTTCCCCGTAAACCGATACGGGCCGATCAGTCCCTGCACGGCCAGGATAAACCGTGCTGCCTGTTGTTTTGTGATAGTGATCATATCCCGCTCCCATAAATATAGCTTCCCAATAAATACAATATACCATTACAAAGGCGTATAATGCAAACGCCCCCCGTGACAGCGGGAGGCGCATATATGCAACTTATGGTTATTATCCCTTTACAGCACCGATCGTAATTCCTTTTACGAAATATCTCTGCAGGAACGGATATATGATCATAACGGGCAGAATACCCAGAACCGTCAGTGCCATTCGAACCGAAGTAGATGGCAGCTCCGCCAGGTTGACATTTCCGCTGCCGTTTTGAGCCTGTTGTCGCAGCTGATCCAGATTTCGCTGGATCTTCATGAGCAGTACCTGAATACTGTACATCTTATCATCGTTGATATAGTACAGACCGTTCATCCAGTCGTTCCAGTAAGCAAGTCCTACCAGAAGTGCAATGGTCGCGGTGATCGGCACCGCCATAGGGAATACTACCTTATAAACGATCTTGAACTCGCTGGCGCCGTCAATCCTGGCCGCTTCGATAACTTCATCCGGAATGTTCGTCGTGAAGTATGTACGCATCATGATTACGTTAAACGAACTCATCAGAAGTCCGGGAACCAGCAATGCGATCCATGTATTTCGGATATGGAATGTCTGTGTCCACATCAGATATGCGGGAACAAGACCGCCGGAGAAGAGCATCGTGAAGAACAGATAAAACGCGAAGAATGTTCTTCCGGGAAGATTCTTTCTCGAAAGCGGGTATGCATATAAAATGGTACAGAACAGGTTTGCAATGGTTCCGATCACCGTGATCATAACCGATATGAAATAGCCTCGTCCAACGGAGCCGGACTGAACCAGCAGATATCTATAAGCATAAAGGCTGAATTTCTTAGGGAAGAAACTGTATCCGTTTGCGATCAATGACTGTTCATCCGTAAGCGATGACATGAGCATAAGGAAGAACGGTGCAAGTACACAGATGACCAGGAAGATCATCAGTGCATTTGCGAAGATCTGAAATCCTTTGTCTTTTTGTATCATGTTTTCCCCTCCCCTTAAAACAGCGAACTTTCGTTGTCAATCTTTCTAACTACCCAGTTAGCGGTAAATACCAGCACAAACCCGACAACCGACTGATAGAGACCTGCAGCCGAGGACATACCGATATTGTTGTTCTGCATCAGACCGCGGTATACGTAGGTGTCGATAGTCTGGGTCACGCTGATAAGCGGACCGGAGTTCTGAGGAACCTGATAGAAAAGACCAAAATCCGAGCGGAAGATTCCGCCGAGTGCCATAAGTGTCAGTACGATGATAGTTGATTTGAGGCCGGGCAGCGTAACATACTTTACTCTCTGCCAGCGGCTTGCTCCATCCACGACCGCCGCTTCATACAGCGTTCCGTCGATACCGCAGATGGTAGCATAATATAGGATCATATTATATCCCAGGTTTTTCCAGATATTTATCAGCACTAGTATGACAGGCCAATATTTTGGATTATTATACCAGTCTATAGCCGTTATTCCGAACAGCTTGACCAGTGTATTGTTGATATATCCGTTACTGGTGCTCAGGAAAGCAAAAGCAAGATAGCTGACGATAACCATCGAGATCAGGAAAGGGATCAGAATGATCGTCTGATATAATTGTTTTCCCTTTTTAGAACGTATATCATTAAGGATGATCGCTGTTGCCACAGCCAGAATCGTGCCTAATGTTATAAATACAAGATTATAAAGCACGGTGTTTCTGATCATGATCCAGGCGTCTTTGGTACGGGTGAGGAACTTAAAGTTATCCAATCCGCACCAAGGGCTGCCGTATACACCCATATTTGCCTTATAATTTCTGAAGGCTATCTGTATTCCGAACATCGGAATATAGCAATTGATGAAAAGATATACTGCGCCGGGTAAAAACATTATATACAGCGGCCAAAAATGCTTCATCTTTTTTGCAAACTTCTTCACACCTGCGCCCCTCCGCTTCTAACGCTATCAATATGTGCAGGTGTCAAAAGCATAGTTTTGGCACCTGCACGATAGTGTTTATATTTTTTTGTTAAACAGAATTATTTCTTCTTCGCAAGGAATTCATTCAGCTGCTTCTGCTTCTCGGCGATGATATCGTCGATGCCGGCATCCTTAAGAGCCTGAATGTACTTAGGAAGATTCTCTGCGGGATCGATAGCGCCCCAAGAAAGAGCGGTTCTGTACTCAGATGCAACGTTGTTGCAAGCGGTTACCTGGTTCATAACAGAGCTGCTGTCCCAAATGAAGCCCATTGCAGGACTTGCTACGCCGCTGTTGTTGAACTCGTTAAGCTTCTTCCAAAGATCGGGATCCTCAGCGCCTTCCCAAACTGGAGTGATCTGCTGGTTAGGCCAAGCCCAGTCCATAGACGAGTAACCGGAAGCGTTGGGGTCAACGCCTTCAGGGGACTTGATCATGGTGTGTGCATCATTTGCATATACCCAGTGCTTGCCCTCGATACCGTTGATAAGAAGGTTGGAGATCTCGGGATCGGTGTACATAAGATTCCACATCTTCATAGCTTCCTCAGGATGCTTCGAGCAGTAAGGAATGATCCATGAGTTACCGTTAGGGATAGCTGTGTGCTTGATAGGGCCATGTATCTTCATGAAGTAAACTTCCTTACCATTGCCCTTGTAAACCTCGAGCTCCTTACCGGGCTTCCAGTTCTCGTACATAGCGAAGCCGTTGGAAGAAAGAAGAGCGTTCTCTGTGGTTGTTGTTGCATCAGGCATGATCAGGCCTTCCTGATTCCACTGCCACATCATGTAGCAAAGATCCTGGAAAGACTTTGTCTCGGCCTGGTTTACAACTGTAGTGCTCGATTCACGGCAATCCTCAAGAACACCAAGGCTGTCGCCGAGAGGATCTGCGGGAAGTGTGGTCTGCATTCCGCCGTTTGCCCATGTGGGAACGAGGGGATACATATCGGGATAAGCTGCATGAACCTTTACAAGGATGTCATGCATCTGATCATATGTGCCATACTCGGGAACTGTGATGCCGAGTGCATCGCAGATATCCTTACGCATAGCAAAACCTGCTGCACGGGAAGTATCCTTCTGGTTAGGAAGTGCATAGAGAACTCCGTTGTATCTGCAGGCATCAAGGTCGTTGGGGTTGATGAAAGCCTTTGCGCCCTGTCCGAACTTGTCAAGCAGCTCATCGAGAGGATATGCCCAGTTGTTGTTAACTACGGTATTGAACTGACCGCTGATGTTGTTGTAGCAGAGAAGGTCGATAGGCTCACCTGTTGTAAGTGCAAGCTGGATCTGCTCAGCATCCTGTCCGCGGACAAGCTGGATCTCGCAGCCGATCTTCTCACGGGTGATCTTGCTTACAGCCTCGGCAACCGCTTCGCAGTCTGCGGTATCGGCACTGCCGTTACCCCATAACACGAGCTTTACATAGCCGCCTGACTTTGAGCCCCCATCACTGCTTGTGGTGCCGCCGTTACCGGCATCGTCGCCCTTTTTCCCGCATGCCATGAGTCCTACGATCATGACTAATGCCAGGAAAATCGTGATTCCCCTTTTGAAACCATTTTTCATTTTTTCATATGCTCCCTTCGCAAAAAATTTTTGCAGCCCTTTTTGGGCTATATGTAAGTCAAAACGACCGCTCCGGCGGGCCCTGCACAAAAATGCACAAAAAAGGCGGTCGGGTAAATCGTTTTACCTTACAATTCGAGTATAATTGTACTTTCGCCCAATGTCAATAATTATTCATCCCCAAAAATGTACAATTTGCACAAAGTAAAAAATTTACATGTTCAGGTATAAAATTTCCCTACGAGCCACACTGCGATCCTCGCGGGCAGAATGTTATAAAGGAACAGAAGCAGACGGTATTTGAAGCCCGCTACGTAGAGAGGCGCGGGGTTCTTTTTGCCGGCCGCGCGAACGATCACAGAGGCCACGCGCGACGCAGGGATGCCGTTCCGCTCGTCCTTCTCCATGGAACTGACGGCGCGGTCGCACCCGGGATACATAGAATTGTCATGATTTTTGACCCGCGCGTCCGTGAATCCGGTGCTGGCGTCTCCCGGCATGACTGCCGTAACGTGTATGCCGAATTCACGCACTTCGTTTCGAAGCGCGAGGGCTATAGAATTGACCGCAGATTTGCTCGCGGAATAGAAAGCCTGATAAGGCAGCGCGATAGGAGCGCCGACAGAACTCACAAAAACGATCGTGCCGCTTTTCTGCGCGCGCATATAAGGAAGGACGGCCTGCGCTGCGTAGACCTGTCCGAAGAAATTGACGTCGATGATACGCCATGAAGACTCTTTGGGGGTAAACTCTACCGGACCTGATATGCCCATGCCGGCGTTGGCGATCAGCAGATCGATCCGTCCCTCACGCCGTGCTGCCTCAGCGATCGCGGATCGTATGGCGTTCTCGTCCGAAACATCGGCGCACAGTGCCCTCACTCCGTCCGGCGCATGCTCCCTCCTGCTGATGCCGTAGACCGTATAGCCCTTTTCGATCAGCTGTGCGCAAACTTCATACCCGAAACCCGAGCTGGCGCCCGTAACTACCGCAACCATAAACAATACCTCCCGTGATCGGATCACTGTCTGTAGGCCCTGCTTACCTCATTTCTGTCCTTCATCCCGGTCTTCTTTAATATATTGGATACATGAAATCGCACCGTATTTTCCGAAAGCTGGAGCAGGTCCGCTATCTCACCGTTCGAGCGTCCCTCCGACAGGAACGTGGCTATCTCTTCTTCGCGTCGTGTCAGTCCGTATTGCTCCGCGAAAGCCGCGCGTCGTTCATCGGCGCTGAGTTCCCTCGGCGCCCCGGCCGCAGCCGCGGGAGGGGTATATTGCTCTTTTACCATCAGGAAAAACAGTATTACGAGCGGTATGAACAGGACGCTCACCAGTATCACTGACGCCAGCTCATCGCACCCGATCTCAATGATCGCCAGCACGGAAACAGCCTCGCAGATACGCGCTACGGCCAGTCCGAGCGGTGCCAGCTGCAGTTTTTTGCTGTCCGCCGCCAGTGTCATCAATGACGCTGCACGGTATACGGCAAAGAATCCCAGTATAACATATGACATTCCGATGACAGGCATTACCAGCCCGCTCTCCTGATATACCATGATCAGCACGATCGGATATATGAGACTTACTATAGTACAGATCCCGCCGATCATACGGTTTTTGTCAAAGATCAGGCCCGCGGCTATCAGTCCCACCGCGTAAAAGCTGCGCTGCGCCAGCAGGATGAACTCACGGCTGTATTCGACATACAGGTTATTATTGGTACCTATGCTCGAGATAGGCGCCATTATCGCTATGACCAGGCACAGTAAGATCAGTATCTTTCTTCCCCTCGCAGTATCCGGTGATATCCCGTCCGCTGTCTGAGGGGCCTCTGTATCGGCATTTTCCCCATCCCGTCCGTTTTCAAACGCGTCCCTGTACATGAGTATAATGACCACGATAAGCGCTATCAAGAGGCTGTCCGCAAAAATAATACGATAGGATGTCATCAGTCCTCCGCTGATCTCGGATATCAGCCAGGTACCGAAAGCGCCGACCGCGTAAGCCAGACCGTAGCAGAGTCCCAGCCGTGATGTGGGCGCGTGCGCCGCAGCCAGGGTAAAGGTAAACCCCGTGTGCAGTCCTATTATTATATTAAGGATAACGATCATAAACATCAGCAATATCCTGCCGGGTATCAGGATCGACGCGATGATCACCGGAACTTCTATAAGAAACAGCAATACCTGGAACACTCTGCGGGCAGACAGGCGGCTGCGGGTTTTGTACAGGAGCATGAAAAGTACCAGTCCCGTGCCCTGCGCCAGATATGCCCATCCGGTAGATACGGCATTGATAGTCTTTTCGCTGTAGAAATCATACATTAAATAAAACTGCGAAAAAAATAACAGCGAATCCAGAAGATATACCGCCGCTATGATCACACAGCAAAATATGAAATTCCTGTTTTTTGAGATAAAAGCCTTCATCATGCCTCCAAACAACAAAACCCGTCTGTTTACTCTCCAAATTTATACCAAATCCAGTCCTCCCGCAACCCGGTTAGTACTCAAATCAGTCACCCCATCCATAATCAAACACGTTTAAACTCAAAACTGTACATATGCTGACTATGGTTTTGACGATATAAATGTTACAATTTACAAAAGGCTACAGATATATTTTGTTTTCGTGAAGTCTGTACATCAAATGCAACTTCCGGGAGCAATTGATATCTGTTCCTTCATTTCCTTATAAAAGGGAGGTAATGATAATCAGAAAACATATCAGGAAAACCATATCTATATTGGCTGTTATCCTGCTGCTCTGCACCGCATTTACGGCTTGTTCAAAAAATGCACAGGATAACGAGACCCAAACACAGCAGTCCGCTGTAGGTTCGGAAACAGCTTCGAATCCCGACGGCGATACGACAGCAGATCTATCCGGCACACGGCCGACCCCTACCGGACCGCCGCTTAAGCTCTCCGGTGAAGTCGACAAGCAGGCATTGGCCCGTCAGAGCGCCGCAGTGGTATATCTTACGATAAACCCTGAGCTGGCACTCTATGTAGATGAGAACAATATAGTCATCTACGCCGACTGCCTGAACGATGACGCGCAGAAAGCGTATTCCGACATCAGTTTTTCCGGCAATTCCATCGATGAGTGCACCAAACTCGTCATCGAAGCCGCGATAGACCGGGAATACCTGACTGCGGGCAAGGAAGTAAAAGTAGATATCGCAATTCTCGACGAAAGTGCCGACAGCGGCGCACTCCTTGAAAAGACTCTGGAAACCGTAAACGTTACTGCCGCACAGCATGACATGTCCGTTAACGTCGTGGCGGCCGAGCTTAAACAGCACGGAAAGGTCCTCTGCCCCGACTGCCTCGGCTCAGGCAAATGCATTTACTGCGATACCTGCGGCCCCTGCGAGCTGTGCTTCGGAAAAGGCGCAACATTCTGCGAATTTTGCGACGAAGGCTATATAACCTGCTACAGCTGCGGCGGCAATACCGAATCCGAGCAGTTCATCGTTGCTACCGTAACGGAGGAAGTGGAATACTGCACCAGATGCGGCTATCCAAGGGACAAACGCGACGCGCCCTGCCCGCTCTGCAACGGTACCGGCCAATACTTTAATCCCTGCCACATGTGCGGCGGCGAGGGCCGGACATTCTGTACCGAGTGCGGCGGAAAAGGCGGAGGCATTTCTGACAAAACAAAAGAGTGGGTAAACTGTGGGCGCTGCGACGGAACAGGCAAAAAGCATTGCAACGAATGCAACGGCACAGGTCATGAAGGTGACGGCTCATGCGAGATCTACTGCCACCACCCCGGTGACAAAGTCGAATACCGCACCGAAACCTTTGAAAAAGAGATCGACAATCCCAACTGGTGTCCCGCCTGTCAGGGTCAGGGAAAATTCCTTTGCAACGTCTGCGGCGGTCATTATACCGATACCTGCCCCGCCTGCGAAGGAACGGGCGTCACTCCATGCGGAATGTGCACGGAACAGGGCGCGCACAAAAAGGGTGTGTGCTCAATGTGTTTGGGCACGGGATACATCGATCCGAAAGATATACAATAACCAATCCCGGGCAGGTTCCCGAGCGTTATAACCTGCCGATAATATAAAAAACGAGGAGGAAAACACATGAATAATAATTCTGGAAAGGGAATAAGGAGCAGATATTTTAAGACCTTCTGGGTTATGCTGCTTGTTTTCGCATTGGTAATTCCGAGTATGAACGGTATAAGGATACAGGTTCATGCAGATGACACGGCAACAGTTTGGAAAATCTATGGTCACAACACAAATAATGGTCCAACCGAACTTGAACTGGTTTCAGGTGACGCAACAGTAGCGGGTAAAGATCTGATCGGAAAATTTATAATCGGCGGAAATTATGCGCTTATCGAAGAGGATAGAGATAAACTTATTATTGCTGATAATGCTGCTATAACAGCAGGTAATGTTGATGTGGGAGAGTTTAAGCTGTCCGGAGACAGCAGCCTCATTTACGCTGACTTTACTTTATCTTCAACCGAGTCCAGGTTTACTTCGTACGCCGTATCACAAGGTGCTATAACAGTAACAGGACTCCAAGCACATTATGAAGCTGAAGGAACACCTTATTTTGTTGATCCCGATCGCCAGATTTGGAGTCGTTCCTACGACCTTACCGTTAGCGGCAATTTCACGCTTGCCGGAATTCCGAAGTATGATAACCAAAACAGGCCGGTGTTAGATGAAGAAGGACATCAGATTATCGATGGTAATTGGATGGGTTATAACGACATTCATGTCCTCTCAGGTGGTCATATCTACGTTGAAGACCGCGGTTATCTGTTGGTAGAAGGTTCACTTAAAGTTGATGAGGGCGGCACTGTCACAGGCTCGGGCGAGGACCACTATATGCGAGTATGTCGCGGATCCAGAGTAACAGGACTTTCACTCTACTCTGGACCAAATGCTGATGATGTATCTTCGCACTTCTATGCTGATCCCAGGACCAACAATTATGCAGATTTTGAATTCAGATATGACAGCACTGCTTCAAAATGGATATGCCCCTATGACACTACCGTGCCTGCATTCTATTTATACGTTGGCGGTTTCGATCCGAACCATGAAAGCATAGCTGTTCAGTATAGAGATTCTACCGGATCTTATGTAAATGCAGTAACGACCCCCACCGGATACGAAGGTGATACGGCAAACTACGTAATCTCATTAGATAATATTGCCCAGAATACAACTACCGTAGATCTTAAGATAACCTTTAGTCCTGCTGCAAATTCAAACAAGATCATGGCATGCTGGGCTCCCAGGGAACGCGAATTTGACATTCAACATGACGGTATTTCAGCTTCAGGCATGGAACTTGAACGTACCTTCAATTTAAATAGTGCAATAACTATTTCTTTGAATTACCCTAATGCCGGCGTGTCTGACATAATAGATACCGTTAATAATTATCTGTACGCCTATGCAGGTGCAGATGAAGCGACGATTAAACGCTACCTTGCCACCGAGCTATACAATCGCTTTATCTGGGTATCTATGCACGAGAGTTTTGGGCTTGATGCTTTACTCTTTGATCAAAGCGGGCATGTATGCGTTGATGAAAATGGGAACGAAATAAAAGATAATGTTGCAAACATAAATGAACTTGTATCTCGTATAACCATTGATGGAAATCCAGGCACCATTAGTGCAAAAGACAAAAACGGAAATGATGTTATAATACCAGTAAACAATTACACGGTCAATTGGGGGCATGACATTGAAAACGGTGATCCAGTAGTAAGCAATATCCCTGTTTATACTCTGCCTAATTTGGAAGATTTCCTTATCTGTACAGACTTTAACAAGGATAACGGCACCGGAAGTACCTTCTATATCCGCAGCCGTGCAGACGAAGTTCGTTTCGATGGCGGTGGAGATTCAGCAATTCTCGTTCTTGTATCATCCATCGACCCGAAGAAGATTGTAGCCGGAGGCATGGGTGGTGATACAGCAGTTTCAAACATGGACAATATTTTCACATTCAGCTTCAACTCCCGTTGGCTGAATGCGGATCAGGAACGCGGTGCAAGTTCGAATACTGATCCTGTTAATTATGGCACGTTAGTTCGAGTCATGATCGAGTCGGAAACCTATGTAATACTGACAGGCGAAGGCGAAACAAAAAGATATGGCGGACTTAATCTCAACGGCTATAGTACAGATTCCGTCTGGAACACACGCAGTAACGGTGACCCCAGAGCCAATGTATATATAGGTCATAATATCCTGCATCTTAAACCTCTGGCGCCGGAAACAGGAATCTCCGTACGCGAGATCACCGCTGTCGAGCTTGCGGATGCATCGTTTGAAGCAGGCGTGCATATTAATGCTGACAATTTAAGTGATATTAAGATCACCTTTGACTCGAATTTCTATTCTTCCATCCCGATAAATATCACATATTCGGATGGCAGCGCCACACGAACCGAGAAATTGACCATCAACCGTGTGGGACTCGTAATACAGTATGGGTATCTTTCCGGAAGTAAACATGAGGCCAGTGACCGTCCTGATACTATTGAATTAGGCTCTGACAGCACAAATGAGAAGACCCTGTTAAAGTATGACTATTATGCAGGTGAGCAGATTGTAGTATATGGTATTTATTACACTCCTTCAAACGATCCTACAGAAAACACCTCCGATCTCTCACTCTACTTGACCTTTGATGACGGAACACATCGCGTTATCACCGCTGATAATGACGATCCCATCGGCAGCGCCGGAAGAGGTGCCAGTGGAAAAGGTAACAGAGGCTTTAACGGCAGACTCGCAGCCACAAACGATTCGGTCGCAACTACAATATTCCTGATTGGGTTTACACATGCCACAACATTCAAGGATAACATATGGATCGGCGATGAATTAAGGGCAGACTTCGGCGGTTTCCACGCCAGTGTTCTCAATGCCGGCTGGAATAACGACGACAGCTTTGGCGGTGCTCAGATCGGTTCCGGTCAGGGAATATACTGGGACGGCAAGATTTCCTGGTATTAAATACACATGATGCCATATAGCCAGATAAAACAAAAAACAGTAACCCAAGGGGGACTTATGATGAAAAAAACAATACTAGCTATACTGCTGACCTTATGTCTGATCATTCCGGCGGCTGTTCCGGTCAGTGCAAAGAATAATTTAGTTACTGACATTTCATGTACATTAACAACTTCTTCCGCAGTTGTTTCCGGACATACCAGTGCAAAAGCGGTCATGGTAAGAATAAAAGATGCCTCTAACGAGGTGATCACTCTGCAGAGCTTTGCAGTCGATTCAAACGGTGATTTCTCAGCATCGCTCGAAAACGTATCCTTCACGGCCGGAGCGACTTACACCATCTCCGTCGCAGACTACGAAGGCGGTTCCTGGGCCACGACCACAGCCACCGTTGGCAGCAGCTACACGCCTTCCGATGATTCCGGCAGCAGCTACACTCCCGCCGAGACCACTCCCGAGCCCACCGAGGCACCTGCAGCAACCGCCGCCCCCACTCCCGAGCCCGCATTCGACAAAATAATCGCGGAGGAAGGCAGCGACAGCGTCAATGCAGTATTTGACGCAGGTGAGATCGGCGAAGAGCCGACTGAGATGTCCGTAGTTCCGAATCCCGAAGACGAGAACGGCGCGGCCCTGCTTGATGCGGTGCTCACCGATGAACAGCAGGCAGCGATCCAGAGCGAGCCGGTTGAGCTCATTCTCTCGGTATCAACCTCAGACCTCTCCTCCGCTGAAGAAAAGACCTGCGAGGAAAACACCGAAACCTTAGAGGCCATGATGACCGATCCCGACGCGGCGGATAAGGATATCGAAGTCTCCGAAGAGCTCGAAGCGGTATTCTCAGGAAACCTCTCTGCTCCCGCCGACGAAGCAGGCGAGACGGGCAAGCCCGCGATCAATATCGTTAAAGTTTATGATTTCACGGTTTCACTGAAGATTGGCAGCAATAAGCCGGTCGAGATCCATGATCTCGGTTCCGCAATGATGACTGTCAGGTTCAAGATCGACAAGGCGTTAAAGAATACCGATCCGCTCGTTCGCAGGATATTCTTCATGATCCATCCGAAGGCTGACGGCAAGACCGAAGTACTGCCGGTCAACGTAAGCACCAAGACCATGAAGGCCTCCGTGCAGTTTAGCTCATGCTCGCCGTTCATCCTGGCATACACCGATGTTGCGGAGTTTACCGAGGCCGGAAGTAAGCTTACTTCTTCAAAGTACAACGCGAAATACAAGATCATCGAAGGCGGTGACGTCAACGGCAAGGTCGGCGTCCTCGAGTACTTGTCTCCGATCAAAAAGAAAGCTAAGCACACCGTTTACTCCAAGGTTAAGATCGACGGAATCACCTACAAGGTAACGAGCATAGCCGCCAACGCGTTTAAAGGCCATAAAACGCTCAAGAAGGTAACGATAGGCAAATATATCACTTCCATCGGCAACAAGGCCTTCTATAAGGCCACAGGACTCGAAAAAGTGATCATCAAGAGCAAGAAGCTCAAATCTGCCAATATCGGAACCTCCGTATGGACCAAGGCCGGTTCGGCAGGCGACGGGATCACATTCACGGTTCCTTCGTCAAAGCTCAAGAGCTACAAGAAACTCTTCGGCAAGATCGGAACCGTAGAGGCGAAGTAATGTAAAAAGATGCCAACCAAAAAGTGCCTGTCACCATGAGTTTCGTCATGGTGACAGGCACCTTTTCAATTATTCACTGCACTCCAGCCAGTCCCTCGATTATGCTGCCCGCCGCCCACGGCATCAGCGCGAACCATGTACTTGCGGGAGAACCGTCGGGATATTTCTCGGTAAGCAATCCCTGACAGAAGCAGAATCTTTCCGACATCCATCCGGGGCCGCCATATCCGTATTCCTTCGGATATGTATTAAAGGTCTGCAGACTCCATTTAACCGTATCTTCAAGGCGGGATCCGATATACTCATCACCCGTTGCATCCGCATAATACCTCATTTCGGGAATAATCGTACTCGACATCGGATGAATATGCGGATTGGCCACAGACGTAATGCTGCCTCCGCAGGAAGACCAGTGAACGCTGCTGAGCGGCGGAACGGAAACAGGGGTATTGTAGCACAATTTAAAACTGCACTCGTAGTAGAGCGCATCCCGCAGATGCTCAAGATAACTGTCTTCCCCCGTCAGCTCGTGCAGCAGCCTGACCGCGCGGATATAGGCCAGTATTCCCTCATCATCTACCGCCTTGTCGGTATCGAGCGGACCTCCGTAGCATTCGCACCTCTTTACGAACGCTTCGTAATAGTGCCGTTCGCTCGCTTTGAGCTTCTCAAGGTATCCTGTATCTTTCTTTACCGATTCGTACAGCGCCGTTGCCGCAAGGCACCACGCTCCGCCCATCGAATCGTATTCGATACCTGCGCCGGTATATTCCGACATCGCAAAAGGATATTCGCAGTCCGAATTCATCTCGGCGTTCATCTTGGCGATGACCGGAGCGACAAAGTCCAGCCAGTCATCATGTACCGCATTGCGCGCACTCTTTTCTCCGATATAAGCCAGGATGATATAGTACACGGCCTGTCCGTTCAGATAAGCGCTGTGACCTCCGCTGTGCATACCGTTGTACCACCAGCCGCGTACAGACCATTTCCCGTCTTCCACAGCCTCGTACAGCAGGTGGGAACGGGGATTATAGCTGTTTTTGATGACATTTTCCAAAAATGCGAGGCTCTGAGCTCTTGCCCTGTCATCGTTCAGTCTGTTGGCCGCCAGCAGCATCGGAACAGCCACAGACAGGCCGTTAGTCCATGTCAGGGACCCGATCTTGTTATATTTCGGACCCTGTTCTCTGTCATATACAAAGCCCGAATACATCTTTTCCTGTTCAAGCCACGCATTGTCCCGTATCGCGCCGCCCAGCAGCGTCAATGCCCTCTCCGGATCCATTCCGTCAATACTTCTCGGCGTTTCGTGAAAAACATTGTATGTATGCCGCAGCGCCGTGTAGATCGCTCTCTCGTCCTCTCCCTCATAGTCGTAGATGATCATGGGGAACTCAACCGACTCTCCTGCCGCAATTCGGAAAGAATTCTCCTCACTGAGTTCCGCCCTGTCATATACGGCTGCGGTCTGGACAAAGAGCCAGGGTGCGTTTTCATATCCCAGCGTATAACCGACGCTTACCCGCCCGTTATCATTGATATTGCAGGTGAAGCCGCCGTATTGCAGAAATTCGGCAGCCGCAGGGTTCTTTTTCCCGTTTTCGAACGATACGGGCATGGGCGTTCCGTTCTCCGATACCCAGTACGGAGGAGCCGCTATGCCACTAACCCTGCCCGAACCGTATATAAGGCTCACCGGCGCTGCCAGCCTGTCGCTCCTAGTCATGAAAAAGTCTGATTCAGGCATGCCGGCGGGAGCCTTTTTCAGTCTGGGGAATGCTTTTCTGCCCGAAGAAGGCTTGTCCGCCGTATTTGTATTATACATATATCCGGGCATAAAAACCTTTGGCTCGCTTTCGCCGCTCATAAGCTTAATATGGATCACCCCGGAAAAATCCGCCGCTGAAGCATTCGTGATCCGCACCTTCACATTCGTGCAGAAAGAGCCGTTCCCATTTTCAGCATTATCTGCAGCCGGAAAAATATCGAACCTAAGCCCCGTCGCGTTTGCCTGAACGTAACCGCTGCCCGCATCATGCACGGATCTTGCAGTACATATGATATCCGAATAATTCATAGTTCCCCTCCGACCGTTTTGGTGTTAGTCACCTATTATTCCACGATTTCATATATCTCCCCCAGATCGCCTATCACATAGTCGATCCGGTACCCCCCGGGTACGGGCTTTCCCGCAGGGTTGTACCAGCAGGTTTTGATCCCGGCGTTCATGCCGCCGCGGATATCGCTGGTGAGCGAATCCCCGACGATCAGCACTTCAGCGGGATTGCAGGGGCCGATCGCATCGAATACCCTGTCGAAAAATGCCCTGTTCGGCTTCTCCACGCCCAGCTTTTCCGACAGGAATATGCCGTCCATCATCTCGCCGAGCTTCGATCTGTCGAGCTTTTTCGTCTGGGCGGCCACAGTTCCGTTCGAGACAACGTACTGCCTTACTTTGCCCATGAGGGATTTAACTATCTCTGCGCTGTTATCGAGAAAAACTATGGTGTCCCCGAGCGTCATCTGATATCTCTCGTTAAAAGGCACCGCCAGGCTCACATCGATCCCGTACTCGCCGAAGAACTGCTCGAACCTGCCGCGCAGGACCTCCGGCTTTGTGATCTCGTTGCGCTCGAGTCTCTCCCAGAAACTTATATTTATCTTCGAATAGCGGGCCAGCATCTCTTCGCTGCACTCTCCGAGCCCGAATTCGGCAAACAGTGTACGGATCGCCGCCCGCTCAGCCGCGTTAAAGTCTAACAGCGTCCCGTCCACATCCCATAAAACGGTCTTTATCATAAACTCTCTCCTGATCAGCCTTCATACGCAAACCCGTGCAGTATGCCGTCCACGTCCTCGTAGATGACCTTTTTCGCCGTGCGGTCGAGGCCGATATAATACCCGGGCCACAGCTCCGCGTATGTCTCATCGTTCGCGAATATACCCTGCTCCGGGCGCATCATCTCATCCGTTCCGAGTATGAAGCATGTGTCGAACGGGAAATTGTCGCGCTCCTCGCGTTCCTTATCGGTGAAGCAGAAATACCGCAGCTCCGGCGCGCGTCCGTCGGACAGGCCCCATGTGGGGTCGACATTGTATCCCTCTTCGCCGAGCGTAATGTATGCCCACGCATGCAGCTCATCGAGCACCGTATTGGTGCCTTCCGCGTCCTCGGCGCCGATCCCGCACTGCAGCAGCA
The DNA here is from genome assembly GCA_016288005.1 of Lachnospiraceae bacterium. GTDB lineage: Bacteria > Bacillota > Clostridia > Lachnospirales > Lachnospiraceae > RUG11977. The sequence continues at coordinate 31,676 of JAEEXY010000013.1, read as the reverse complement.
GATATTCGTACAGGCCCGCGATCTCCCAGCAGATACCCAGGCGTTCCTTGAGGCACCTGTATATCGAGCCCTTGCTCGTCCACTCGTACTCATTTATATGCTCATACATCTCGTGATCGTATGTCCAGTTTTCCGTGATATACTCGTACAGCGCCAGCGCCTTCTCGAAATCCGTGTAATCATCGGCGATGCAGTCGTCCAGCGTATCGCATATCAGCTGCTCAAACTCACGTATCAGGCCGGCCGCCTCCTCGGGCGTGACCGTATAACGGATCAGGCCCTTGCCGTTCTTCCACTGCTCTTTGTCGTAAAAACTGTAGGAAGTCTCTATGCACGCCGTCGACACGGGATAATACCATGTGGAAAAACGTGCGACAGACCAGTTGTAGAGTATCCTCTCGCTGCTGTCAAACGTGTCTTCGCCGGCGCGTATGGCATCGACCATATTGTAAAATGACTGCTCCTGCTCTTCCCCGTAGAAATCCCTGCTCATGTCGGAAAAGATATGCGGTTCAAACTGCGCGTGCCCGCGCTCATGTCCGTTGACATTCTCAAGATGCAGTGCCGTCCCGTCCTCGCCGCGAGGAAACTCTTCCGGGTTCTGCGCTATGCCGCGCGCGAGCCTGTTAAAGAAATCCATGCGCTGCAGGGTAATGTATTTTTCATCGCCGGGTATGGTCTTCATCTCACTCGGCTCATAAACTATCCCGTATTTCTCGCGGTAGTCCTCTATCAGCCGCGAGAGACAGTCGGCGGGATCCTCTTCGGTAAGGTCAAAGAAACCCGTGACCGGCGCAGGCTCCTGCGCCCCAATGTTCCATATCAGCAGTTCTTCATTCTGAAACCCGTCATCATTGGGATTGCCCGCAGCGACCAGCACCATACCGTTATCCTGCCGCCCCAGCGCGCGCACGCTCTTATACGCAGCCAGGTCTGTCGATGTGAGCTCCCCGAGCATGGTCCCGTTCGCAATATCATACACGGCACAGCCGCTCGGCTTTATCCACGATGTCAGCTCTCCGCTGCTGCCCCAGATATATCCGCTCACGCACAGAGAATCCCTGTACAGAGAATCGATGATCTCGTACTGGTAGCGGTGAGGCAGGGCGATACGGTGCCCGCTGCCCGCGAGCAGATGCAGATACCAGGTCTCGTTCGAAAGATCGTACAGTGTTTTCCCCGTCACCGGCAGATACGAGGCCTTCTCCGCCATCGTAACATTGATGATCTCCTCGTCCGGCTCCGTCACGGTCCCCGACGCCTCATCCGCGCACAGGATCACATCGGAAGTATATCCTTCCCCCTGATTCATCGCCAGAAAATACCGTTTCCCGTCACTGCCGCCCAGATCCTGATATACGCTGCGTCCCTCAACAGTTTCGAATATCTGCGCATTCCCGCCGTTCCTGTCGCTGAAGATCAGGCTGCTGTGCTCATCATCGGATCTCCATATATGCCCGTCTTCGGTAACTGCCATCAACAGAGGGTGTGTATTTTCGTCCGGCACTATCGTACCGGTCTCGGTAAATGTGCGGTCGTAAATATGTATCGCACCGTCCCAGCCGTCCTCAAGAAAGACCGTGCCGTCCGCGAGAACGTACATCGACCTGACCTGCATATCGGTCTCAAAAGCAGCCGCCTCGCCCGAGAGCGCGGGACGGAGCAGCAGATACTGCGACCATTCCGGCCCCCACATATGTAAAAGGGCATAATCTCCGGCCATACTGCTTTCAACGATCTGCAGACCGGGCTTTATCTCTTCGACCGGCACACGGTATGCGTTTGTTTCCCCGATCCGCTCGTATAGCTCCCACGGCTCCGGAGTCGGCGTCGGTGTCGGCATCGGCGTCGGTGTCGGCGTGCTTGCCGCTGTGGTGGGTGTTGTTTCCGATGAGATCACCTGCGGATCCCTTACATCATTTTTCCTGCAGCCCGCAATCCCCAAAATGCAGACTAAGCAGGCCAGTAACAGTACACCGGCCTGCTTCCTGTTAAACTTCATATTTGATTCCTCCCTGCTCAGCCGAGCGCCACATCGAGCGCCATCATCAGGCTGAAACCTATCGCAAATGCTATAACTCCTATATGTGAATGTTCTCCCTGAGACATCTCGGGCACCAGCTCCTCAACGACCACGTAAAGCATCGCGCCTGCCGCGAATGAGAGCAGATACGGCATGGCCGGAACTACCAGTCCCGCGATGAGCACCGTCAGCCCGCCGAATACCGGCTCTACCGCGCCCGACAATACTCCCAGCACAAATGACTTGGGCTTGCTCTTTCCCTCCGCGAAGAGCGGCATCGAAATGATCGCGCCCTCGGGGAAGTTCTGTATGGCAATACCCAGTGCCAGTGCCAGCGCGCCGCCCGCCGTAATGCTCGCGGATCCGCTCACCAGTCCCGCGTACACAACGCCTACGGCCATACCCTCAGGGATATTGTGCAGCGTGACCGCCAGGACCAGCATGATGGTCCTCGTGAGTTTGCTCTTGGGTCCCTCGGTCTCGTTCGAGCTTGCGTGCAGATGCGGGATTATATGGTCCAGAATGAGCAGGAAGAGTATGCCCGCCCAGAATCCGATAAATGCCGGAAGAAAGGCAAATCTGCCCTTATCCGACGACTGTTCTATCGCCGGAACGATAAGGCTCCAGATAGAGGCCGCGACCATCACGCCCGCGGCAAAGCCGGTCAGCGCGCGCTGAACGTTGAGTTTCAGTTCCTTTTGCAAAAAGAATACACATGCCGCGCCGAGCGCAGTTCCGATAAAAGGTATGAGTAAACCGATGATCACTGTCTTCATGATGATACGTCCTCCGTTTAAAACATTATAACACAAAAAACGGGAGTTAGCTTCACCTAACTCCCGTTTTCAAAAAAAAATCAGCACGCGGCGGTATTTTCATCGAGTATCTTCTGCAGCGAAGCCATTGAACTGCTGTGCGACCTGACGACCGTTATCGCTTTGTCCAGATTGTCAACGACCGCACGCACTATCTTATGCGAAACGGTATTTGTAAAAAGAACCACCAGATCCGGCGATCCCACCCTGCTCTTCATATTCGTGCAGGGTTTGCAGAACACCTTCGCGCTGTACCCGAATTTCTTACAGAGCTCGCAGTAGTTCCGTTCCATGCACTCGTTACCGCCCAATATCACAACGCTCATAAAAACGCCCTCCCTTCATAAATGCGTCCGGTTAGCATCTGCTAACTATAATATACAAAATATCCCGGCCTGTCAATAGCCGGGAATATTTTTCACTGCGCGGTCTGCAGCGAGACCATATGCGCATACGTTCCGCCCATGTTCATGAGTGCCGCGTGGTCTCCTCTCTCGATGATGCGGCCGCCGGATACTACCAATATCTGGTCCGCGTCTTTTATGGTCTTCAGCCTGTGCGCAATGACCAGAAGCGTCTTATTGCGGCACAGTTCGGAGATCGCCTCCTGAATGGCTCTCTCGTTATCCGCGTCCACGCTGGCTGTCGCTTCATCGAGGATCACGATTGGCGAATCCTTAAGTATGCACCTGGCGATCGATATCCTCTGCTGCTCTCCGCCCGAAAGGGACGCACCGCCCTCGCCTATCACGGTATCAAACCCGTCGGGCAGTTCCATGATAAAATCATAGCATCTGGCCTTTTTCGCAGCCTCTTCGACCTCTTCCCGGGTCGCATCGGGCCGGCCTATGGCTATGTTGTTATAGACGGTATCCTGAAACAGATATACCCTTTGGAATACCATGCTCAGTTGGTCCATAAGGCTTCCGAGAGACACATCACGTATGTCTTTCCCCTTCACTCGTATACTGCCGTCCCTGACGTCCCAGAATCTTGCCAGCAGCGAAGCGATCGTAGATTTTCCGCCTCCGGAAGGTCCTACAAGCGCGGTCATTTCGCCCTGCCTGATACTGAACGAAACATTATTCAGAACATCTTTGTCCGTGTATCCGAAACTTACATTATCGTACTCGATCTCGGCTGCACCCGACTTTTCTCCGGTGTTGCCCCCAAATTCCTGCTTTCCTTCATCCGGAAGTTCCTCAGCTGCGAACACCTCTTCTATCCTGTCGAGGCTGGCATTTGTGACAGTAAGGCGGGCCATCTGGCTGTAATAGCTCTTGATCGACACGAACATATCGAACAGGAACAGCGCCATACCGACCATATATACGTCCGTGATCGCGCCGGTACCGAAAAGGTATCCGCAAAGAGCAAGCACCAACGCGGTCCCTATACCGAAGGTCAGATAAAGCGCACGTGCCCAGGGGCCGTAATCCACTTCAAAAGCAATGCTTTCCCTGCAGCTCTTTTCGAATTCGCCGGAAAGCTTCTTCGACTTCTCCCCGAGCAGGTTATAAGACTTGATGATCCCGATACCTTCCGCAAAATCAAGAACTTCCTCCGTGAGAGTCTCACTGTTCTCCTGCTTTTTGACCGAATGTTCAAGCGTTGTCTTCAGCATCAGATTGCCGACCAGGATAAATGCGCCGACCACCAACAGGGACAGCAGTCCGAGCCTGATATCCATAACGAACATCATCACGGTCATGAGCCCCTGCGATATCATGAAGGTCACCAGTTCGGAGAGCACGCCCATGCAGTTCTCTTCGATAAAGACCATGTCCGTCGCCAGCACGGAGCTTATCTTTCCGATATTGCCTTCAGTAAAATAACCCATCGGAAGTCTTCTCAAATGATCTCCGAGTCTTAAGCGCATGTCCGCAAATACCATGTATCCCGTTGCCGACTGCAGTACATTTGAGACATGTTCGAAGACCGCTTCGAGGATAACGCTTGCCAGAACGGCAATCCCGAGATACAGGGCTTTTGTTCCGTCCATTTCATGACTCATAAACAGACTTATGCAGATGAAGCATAAAACCAGCGGAGCCTTCAGCATCAGCCCCTTAAAGAATGCAGTTATGTATGAGGCGCGAATACGGCCCTTATACTTTCCGGTCATGCCGACCAGCCTGTGCAGTATCTTAAGCATTGTCCCCCGCCTCCTTTATCTTCCATGTGCTTGCCGAAATGGATGCTTCCCACAGCTTTCTGTAATCACTGCAGGTTTCGAGAAGCCTGTCATGAGTATCCGCGGCAATGCATTCGCCTTCCTTCATCACGCATATCTTATCCGCATTTTTAATGGTCGAGAGCCTGTGCGCGATAACGAGCACTGTCTTATCCTTCATTATCTCATCGATCGCTGCGTTCATCTTCTCTTCATTCTCGGGATCCATAAAGGCCGTCGCTTCGTCGAGAACGATGATGGGCGCGTTTTTCAGTATCGCCCTGGCCAGGGATATCCGCTGCCGCTCACCGCCCGAAAGCTGCTTTCCTCCGTCACCCGCCTGCGTTTCGAGCCCGTCCGGGAATCTGTTGATGAATTCCATGCACTGAGCCCGCTCCGCCGCCTCGAGGACCTCAGTCCTTGTTGCAGTGGGATTTCCTATGAGGATATTCTCATAAAGAGACGTATTGAACAGGAACTGCTCCTGGGATACAAAAGCAACCTTGTCGTTCAGCGCCTTTAGAGACATATCTGTGATATCCTGACCGCCTATGGTAATACTTCCGGAATTCAGGTCATAATAGTGTACGAGGAGCTTCGCGAGCGTCGATTTTCCGCTGCCCGATTCCCCGACGAGCGCGGTCGTGGTCCCCTGCTTCAACGAAAGATCCACCCCGTGCAGGACCTCGGTGTCCGCGTATCCGAAATGCACATCCTTAAACTCAACATCGAGGCTGCTGCCGCTAAAGCCCGATGTTCCCTCTTTCAGCGGAGGATGATCCATCATTTTTTCCAGCTCCGCGATCTTATAGTTCAACTGAGGGAATTTGCCGGCGAAATTCAGCGCTTTCAGGAATGACGGTCCCACCGCAAAGGACATGCAGAACACCAGGATCATCTTATCGAGCGTGATCGTGCCGCCCAGCACCATAAGTGACCCGAAGGGCAGCATCAGGAGCACCAGGCACGGAAGTACGCTCGTGTAGATCGCCATCCACGGCCAGCACACCTTATACCAGTCAATGGTAAAGTCCCTGTAGCTCCTTACCACATCACCGAACCGCTTATATGAATCGCCGTCCTTGTTGAATACCTTTACGACCTCCATGCCGTTGACATACTCGATGATCGTATTGTTCATCCTGGCCGCCGATTCGTAGTAAGCGTTCATCTTTGAAAAGCCGGATTTCATCATCATGCCCATTGCGAGCATTCCGACCACGAGCGGCACCAGAGACAAAAGCCCCAGCCTCCAGCTCGTCACGAACATCATGACAATGATGACAACGGGTATGGCGATATTGGCGATCCCCTCGGGAATGGCATGCGCGAGCAGCAACTCCACCTGATCGATATCGTCGGTAAATACCTTCTTGATCCGTCCGGTACCGAGTTCCCTGATATTGCCCAGCGGCTGCTTTTCAAGCTTCCCCTGCAGTGAAATACGCAGGTTCTTTAATGTGTTGTATGCGCTGACATGTGAAAAGGTCAGTCCCTGAACATAACTGAACGAGAATATGATCTCGCATACAGCCACAGCCGCAACCCTTACCAGCACATAGGACAGCTCTATCTTCTCGCCCCTGGTCAAAGGCGCGATTATCTGGTATAGAAAATAATAAGGCGTAACATTGGCCAGGATACCGAGTGACATCAGTATGGCCGCCCAGACAGTGTATTTTTTGTACTCTCCGATATACGGAGCGACTTTTTTAAACATTTCCTTCCTCCCTTGTTTAATGTTTTAAACAGTTAGCACTCGCTAACTATGCACCGTTTTAAAAGGCAAAACAATACATTATAAAAACGCATCGCGTTGCCTGCGATCCTGTCTGCCTTATCCGCACCTATTTCCTCAGCGGCAATAGCGCACGTTGTTTTTATAAGTCTGTTCATCTTACGCTCTCCTTACTGTTATTCCTTCGAGAACGATCACTTTAAGATCAGGCACATGATCCCGGAAAGCGCGGCAGATATGACCGCCATTCCGGCTGTGCCCATGATCCATTTTTTCATCTTATCCCTGGCCGTGATATAAGGCTTCAAATCCTCAGTCCCGGGTATATTCCATGCATCCGTATGGCCTACCCAATATCCGTCCACAAGGAGCCTGTCAATGATATTCATGATAGAAAGAATTGCAAACATCTGCCAGAAACCGCTTATAAAACCTCTCGCGCCGTTGATCGCATAAGCGCATACAAGGACATAAATGAAATACCCAGGGATACACAAAGCCTTAAAAAGAATGCTCCTTCTTTTTATCTCTTCTGCCGTGGTAAGCCCGTTTTCGATCACACGTTTTTGCACCTCGCTGCTATAGAGGTGAACCATGCCAATTGCGCCGTTTCTGATACCTATGGCGCACATAAGATACAACAGAAATCCGAGTCCGAGTCCCTCGATAATAACTTTTACAATAAGCATCATTTTCTTCCGCCTGCGTCTTTCTCCGAAAAATAATTCTCTATAGCATCTGCGGCTGTAACTATGCCGTTTTCTTCTCTGATCTTCTGTGATACTTCATCACTTTGGATCTTTAAGCCTGTCCGGAACGATCCAATAATCACACATTTCACCGCCGGTAGCCAAAGTCTGCTCTCTGTGAAGCACTCCGTGCGATAATTCCGTAGTCAGATAATCTATGTCACAACAGACGGGAAGTATTTCCAGATATCCGTTCTTTCTCGCAAAAGCTTCGATAGGACATCTGGTAAAGTGATAATAGCTTCCATCCCTATGCTTAGTCTCATCAAAATTAAAATCCCATGTCTTATCCCTGTACTCAGGATGTGCATCCGCCCAAGCCTGCATGGCATGAAATCTTCTTTTGGCGCTTTCCATATCCTCGGGCTTATTCAGATCTTTGCCGCCCATCAGCTTTCCGACCAGTTTGCTCTTCATCCATTTTCGGATCACAACCCGAAGACCATCCGGATCAACAGCTCCGTCTGCAGCTTTCCAGATAGCAAGAAAAACAAAGCACATATAGATATTCTTGGCCATCGGATTATCCGCCCCGATGTCATCGCAATCCGCAAGCATCTCCCTGTATATAGCGGGGGCTCCTTTAAAGGCTTTACGGGTTACTTCCTTCCCATACTGCTCGATCATGTACTTCTTAAGCATGGGCGGAAACAGCTTTATAAATGCTCCTTTGTATTTCATCATGGCAATCAGCCCCTTTCCTTACACCGGCATTTCCATAAACTCATCTATCGCCTTCAAGACCGGCGCGGCAAATTCCGCTCCGCCAAACAGCCATTGTTCGTGCTGCATGTTAAATTCGCGTATGTCAGGATCATGAAAATACTTTTTATAACGCTTCAGATATTTCTCGCCCATCTTATTGGCGTAGATAAAATGCGCTTTCGTGTGCTCGACCTGAATATCGTCTTCAAGATGTGTGAGCAGGTCGGTATAGTACTCGTTCTTGATAGATTCGGGGCTGAATTTGGAGAAACAGTTCACGAATTTCTCCGCTGCATCATCGTCCATAAGGAAGATACTCTTAAGCTTCTCCTTGGTCTTGTTTCGCTTCTTCTCACCCTTGGTAAAACTTGTAAGAAGCGGAACCACCAGCATGGATTGAAGTTTGGCCGAAACCTTTCCGCTTTGGTCGAGGTCGGGGCTGCCAAAAATGCCATGATCCATGTGGATCTTCTTCCTCATGATCAGCTGTCCGACAAAACTGGAACCCAGCGACGATCCGATCGCTCCGTCGATACGTCCGTCGTGTTTTTCAAGAATATATTTCTCGATCTTCTCAGTGACTGTTATCATGTCAGGGAATATCGCGTCACTTCCGTCAAATCCGTCATAATTCACACAGATCAGGTGATATTTCTCCGAGAGAAAAGGAATCACTGTCCCAAAGTTTGTCTGCCAGTCACAGCAGGTTCCGGGCAGCAGCATCAGTGTCTTTCCCGACATATTTCCCATTTCTTCGAACTGCATTTTTACTCCTCCACAATAATTAATTCAACTGCTCTTTCTCTTTGATCTCAGAATTGTGAGCAGATCCATGCCGCAAGAGCCGATGCGGCAGGAAAGATAACCAGCAGTTTTATCAGCTGGCTCTTGATGTTATATCCATACTTTCTGTTCGAATACACACTTTCCACTTCCGGGAAATAGAACTGGAAAAACCGGAACTTCATAAGCAAAAAGTAATCAAAGCAGATCATATCGTAGATCTTATAAACCGAGAAGATGAATACAAATCTGAAAAAGAACTGCCAAAAAGAAAAACCGCTCCTGAAGCCGTCCCAGATCGAGATCACTCCGACGCCGATGATCATGAGAAAACTGAAAACCATTAGTGTCCATCCGATCGTCCGCGCTCCATAGAAGAGTTCCTTATTCCTGGGGAGCAACGCTTCCTGCGCTTCTTTCGGCGCCGAGGAAAAGAACTTCTTGTCCTGAATAAATGCCACCGCAGCAAACATCATCAGCGTTATTGCCGCACAAAATATGACCGTAAGAAATATCGTTAAAAGCATAATGTCAATTCCCGTACCTTTCGTGTAATTCATCCCATGTCGGCATCATAGAGCGAAGCCTGTTCCAGACCTTGAGTTTATCTTTGGGATAGCCTTCCATCAGTTTTTCATAGAAACTGTCTATCTGCTCCATTTCCGACACGGCGTTCCTGCAATGCTCGCATGCAACGAGGTCTCCTATGGCTGACTTTGCCATGATGAAATACAGGAATTTCATCAACAGGCCCTTCGGTCCTTTTCCGTAAAACCTGTCATCGCCTGTCGGATAGACCGTTACGCCCTTGGCCCGTAAAAACGCATACGCCTCGGCTGATGCGTCAAACATCATTTTACGCTGTTCCCTGGTCGACTTTCTCAGATCTCCGCCGCAGATATACGAGAGATAACCTATCGGAAGGATCGCCGCAGGATGGCAGATCAGGTAATCTTCCATATCGCCTTGCCAGTTTATCTTATAGCCGGTTCCTGTAAACATCCTCTCGATGTACGTTTTCAGTTTCGGAGAAGTCTCGCCGTGCAGCATGCCGATATCCATCCAGCTTCCGCCGAAACGCTCGCATACAAAACGGTCCGCTTCTTTTTTCCCTCCCGAAACCTGGAAGCCGAACATTATGCGCTTTATATCGGGAGCTTTTCTCTTTATATGATCTTGGATCTTTGCCGGCGACAGATCGTTTCCGACGAGGATCAGCACTTTTGTCTTGATCTCACAGATCTGAGGCAGCGCCTTTTCAAGTTTGTGATAAGGCATAACTACAAAGGCTGCGTCGAATTCGCGCCCGGCAATATCCGTCACGGCTTCGACCCTGTCTTTTGTGGTCTTATGCTGCAGATGATGATATATGACCAGACCGTTCCTGTTCAGAGACGCGGCACGCTCTTCCCTGGCGAGTATGCATACTTTATTACCGCCCTTGCACAGAGCATGCGCCAGATACGCTCCTATTACTCCCACTCCGAAAACCAAAGTCCTCATGCTTCTTCCTCTCCGCGCCAGAAATCTCATGTTCGTTTACCCCTTTCTCTGGGGGATATTCAGTAAGAGCCCCGAAAATGTGATCATGCTGCCGAAGCTTAGCCATCCGGTTGACAGTGCACAAGCCCACGCATGATTGCCGACCGCTTTCAAGATCACTATATCAATAATTCCGGTCAGCATCGTAAACACCGCACACCATCTCGGATAAGGGGTTTTCCCTTTTGCGAATGCCGTTATCTGGACTATATTCATGATCATAAAGAATATGAAAAAGATAACCGTAACAGGCAGAAGAAATAGTTTTGCGAACTGCAGGGCCTCATCTATCGCTATATCCGGGTCTATTCCTGTCACAGCGTTATGATGATATATCACCGCGCAGCACATAACGTGGCAAAACGGTCCGAATAACATCATCCCGATCAGTCCCGCCCTGAAAGCATGTGCATATTTATCGGACCTCGCAGCAATGACGCGGTATACTCCGAAGAAGCACAATGTCTCTATCGCGATCCCTATCATCCCCAGCGTGGCCGCCCAGAAGATCCTTGTATCCGAAACCGCGCTATATCTGGAGAAATACCGGGCCATGCCTGTCAGTGACATATCGGCGGTTCCCCATCCCAGCAGCATATCGCCGCCTATAAGCGCCAGAAGAGATGAAATGATCCCTAGTTTAAATAAATGTGCTATTCTTTCCCAATCAGGTTTACTGTAATCAGTCTGCATGGTCCGATTCTCCTTCGCTTAAGTTTTCCACTCTTTTAGTGCCTTCGAAAGCCTTCTGTCAATATCCCTTCTGGTTTCCTCGCACTCATTCGGGTGTTCCTTCGCAGACTTAAACATAAAACGCAGTATGAACTTTAACCCGACCGGCATCGCAATTCTCAATAATCCTTCAGGCAATACAAAGTGCGTACCGTATTTGTAAGCAACCGCCTCATACTCACATTTATGCGGTCTGCTCTTTAAGCGCTCGTCCATGCGCCGCACATATTTGCCCGCTTCCCACAAGCCGTCATCGTCCGCACCGATCAGGATCAGTTTCCCGTTTATGTTTTCGATCTTTATCATTTCCTCTTCGGTATGAGGTCGTGCTTTTTCCGAATCAATAAACAGATTTGAAGAGCGGATAAAATCTCCCGACCCCTTCGTCTCTTCCTGAATTTTTTGCCAGTACTCGGGATGCTTATATACAAAAGGCATATACGGGAGAGGCTCGCCATTCCACGAAAGGGTTGAAGCGTTCGGAACCGGCCACTCCTTGCATCCGTCCTTTTTCCCCTGTTCAAATCCCTGCCAAACAAAATCACTTGCCGTGATACCGAATGTCAGGGTAATATCGGAAAAAAACGACGCAGCCACCAGAGAATGCATCCCGGCCGTGGACATTCCCATGATGCCGATCTTTTTATTACCGTGTCCTTTTAACCAGTTAATGGCAGTTTCTATCCTCTCAAGCGGGCAGTTTACATGACTGTAATCCTTCTTGCCGGGAGACATCGCCATGCAGTTCACGCCCTGTTTATGAAGCCATTTTGCGCCGCATTTGGCCATATAATCATTTGGATCATCCCCAAACAATCCGATCATGGCACAATCGGATCCTTTCGGGTTCTCGTACCATGTTCCGTAAAAACCATCCTTTACCGGATCAAACTGAATTCCTTTCACTTCCTTATCACCTCATCATAGCAGGCAGGTCCGTCCGAAAGATCGGAACGCCTGATAAAATTCACATGTCTGGTAAGCCCGGCATAGCTTCCTTAACGGCCCGATCTATTCCTCTTGCAAATTTTTCCGGGTTAAAAGGTGCCAATCCTCCGTGTCCGACAGCTTTGATCTTTCTGAATTTTGTGTCCGGAAAGTTTTCCTTTATGTAAGCCACATCACCTCTGCGATCTTTAACTTCCTTCTCCGCAATCCAGTATTCAATGTGTTTGCAGTCTGTCCTGATATCTCCCGGCATAGAATAATTGTTGCAGGACTCAAATGTCCTCCAGATGGTCTTCGCACTGATCATCTTTAATACCTTAGCGGCATATTGAACATCCTCTTCTGACAGCTCATCCGTAGAAAACGCCTTTTCCAGGAGCTTCGCTCCGCCGATCTTGCCTGTATATATCAGCAAAAAGTCCTTTATCGCTATAAATCTCGTAATGATCCAAGGGAATTGGTACGGCGTGATCCCGCCGTCGATAACGGCACTCCGGATATTCAGCCTGTTATCCGCCAGGATTCTCACGACAATGCTTCCGCCCATGGAACATCCGTAGATGCAAGCCACATCCCGAAGATCATTCCCAATAAGCCAGTCTTCCAATTCTGCCGATATCTCTTCAACACTCGAAAAATCACCCTTCACCTCAGGATCGTATCCCGGAATGGCCGGAATGACCAGATGATATTTTTTCTCCATCAACGGGATAACGTATTCAAAGTAATCCCACATAACGATCGAAGGATGTACCAGCACTATGACCTGTAAGTTTTCCTTTCCAAACTCATGTATTTTCATTAAAAATTCAATCCTTAATCTTCATTTCTTTCCTACGAGCAGCGTCGAGCCCGAAAGCTCCATCCAGAGGGCCTCGAACCGGGTCATGAACTTTCCGTTCGTGGTGTCGATGAGCTGTACTTCGGAATAGCCCATGTCCTTCAGTTTCTTCGCAAATGCCTGCATATCCCCGTATCTGGCTTTGGACATGATGTCATGTATGGCGAAAGTGCCGCCCTTTTTAAGCGTGCGCAGGGTTTCGAGAAGAATGCCCTGCCTGTCTCTGCTCGGGATATTGTGATACACGTAATTACTGGTCACCGCGTCGAAGGTCTCGTTCTCAAAGGGCAGCTTGCAGGCGTCGCCTTGCATGAACGAAGTATTGCTGACTCCTTCAGCCTTTGAATTGTTCTCGCAGAGCTGTTTTGAAAAAGAAGCATATTCCTTGCCCCAGCGGTCGATACCGACCATCTCTGCCTTCGGATTTCTTTTGGCGCAGGCTATCGCGAGGGCTCCGCTTCCGCATCCCACATCGAGTCCTTTTCCTCCGTCGGGAATCTTCACATATGCCGCGATGCCTTCAATGATCTGCTTTGACATCTGCCTCTTTCCGTTGTACGAAAATGCCCTGTACATCAGGAACATCCACAAGGCAACCAGCGCCAGTACGATCGTAAGTACAAGAAATACGATGCCGAGGACCGTTTTTAAAGTCCCTTCCTGCAGCACCGGAGCGATCCCGAATACGATATAGAGTATCAGCGCGATCCCCGCTCCGCACGCTGTTGTGAGTACCATGCCCTTCGGCATCCAGTTTTTGTAATCAGCTTTCATTTTTACCTCCTGTTGATGATCCCGTCTTATTTAAGACCGAGCATAGTTTTGCTGCAGAATTCCCCCAAACGGGCATATGTTTCTTCACCTATGGCATGCTCGATGCTGCATGCTTCTTTTGCCGCAGTTTTTTCATTTACGCCTATGTTCATGAGAAAATGCTTGATCAGCTCATGTTTGCTGTTGATCTCTTCGGCAATGGCCCTGCCGGCCTCGGTGAGGCATATATGACCGTTTTCGTTTATGAATACCAGCTTTTTCGCGCGGAGTCTCTTCATTGCCGCGCTGACGCTGGGTTTCGTCACTCCCAGTTCCGCAGCCAGGTCGACAGCCCTTACGCAGCCGTTTCTGGTATGCAGGATCAAAATATTTTTCAGATAATCCTCGGTAGAATTATTAGTAGCAGTCAGTACCATATATCCTTTTAAACCCCTTTTCAGGCAGTTAGCCTTGTCTAACTGTACATTTAAAAAATAAAAGACTTAACTTCAGGGTTAAATCTTTCATTTTTTATGGCAGGTGCCGTTCATCGCGCAGTTCGCGCAGCCGCACCCGCAGGTGGTTTTTCCTTTCTTTTTCGAGACGATCATGCTTCTTACGACAAAAAATACGATAACGAGCAAAACCGCCGCAACAATGATAGTTCCGAGATTTTCGGATAAAAACTCAAGCATATTATCCTCCGCTTCTCACTCTTATCCCGGCAGCCTTAGTTCCGGCTGCCGGGGATCATAAACTACATATTATCAGATCTTAACTTCTTTTGTAAGCTTTGCAGCTTCAGTATACTTCTTAAAGAACAGCATGTAAACGATAACCGCAAGTAATGCGATCGCAAAGATCAGGCCGAGTACGTTCGCATTGCCGGTGAAAAGGCCGCCGAACTGGTTGATCATAAGAGCGATCACATATGCGAAACCGCACTGATAAAGGATAGCGAACCAGGTCCACTTCGCGTTGTTCATCTCACGTCTGATGGCACCGATAGCAGCGAAGCAGGGTGCGCACAGAAGATTGAATACCAGGAACGACATACCGGTAACTCCGGTGAATACGCCTGCGAGTGTAGCATAGAGGCCCTCTTCTCCGCCTCCGTAGAGAACGCCCATCGTACCTACGATGTTCTCCTTAGCTACGAGACCTGTAAACGATGCGACCGCTGCCTGCCAGTTGCCCCATCCGAGAGGAGTGAACAGCCATGCAATGGCATTTCCGACCTTTGCAAGGATCGAGATCGAGATCTCATCCTCCTCAAGCATCCTGAAGCCGTCCTCCGCGAAGCCGAAGCCCGAAAGGAACCATACAACGATCTGCGAGATAAGGATGATCGTGCCTGCCTTCTTGATGAAGGACCAGCCGCGCTCCCACATGGAGCGGAGTACATTGCCGAGTGTCGGCATATGGTAAGCGGGAAGCTCCATAACGAAGGGAGCGGGATCTCCCGCGAACATCTTTGTCTTCTTAAGCATTACGCCGGAGATGATGATCGCCGCCATACCGATGAAATATGCGCCTGTCGAGATCCATGCGCTGCCGCCGAAGATCGCGCCTGCGATCATCGCGATGAAGGGAACCTTAGCGCCGCAGGGGATAAATGTCGTGGTCATGATCGTCATACGGCGGTCACGCTCATTCTCGATGGTACGTGATGCCATGATGCCGGGGATACCGCAGCCGGTGCCGACCAGCATGGGAATGAAGGACTTGCCCGAAAGACCGAAACGTCTGAAGATACGGTCGAGCACGAATGCGATACGCGCCATGTAGCCGCAAGCCTCAAGGAACGCAAGCATCAGGAACAGTACGAGCATCTGGGGAACAAATCCGAGTACCGCGCCTACGCCGGCTACGATACCGTCCAGGATAAGGCTCTTGAGCCAGTCTGCGGTTCCGATCTTGTCGAGAAGGCTCTCGATAAGAACAGGCACGCCGGGTACCCATACGCCGTAGTCCGCGGGATCGGGCTCCTCAAAGCCGTTCTCCTTAACATAAGCGACCGCATCCTTAAAGGACATTCCGATAACGCCTTCGTCAGCGTCCTCGGGAACAGCATCGTAGTATACCGTCATCTCGTCTACCGCGAGCGTTTCCTCATCCTCTACCTCAACGGTGGAAGTTGCGGGACCGGTGATGCCTTCCAGTTCGGCGATAGCCGCATCGGCGTCAAACTCTTCGTCTTCAGCGTCTACTTCAAGATATGCGCCGATAGCGCTCATAGCGTCGCCGTACTCTTCTGCTGCCTCATCGGCCGCTCTGCCGCCGATACCGAACAGATGCCATCCGTCACCGAACAGTCCGTCGTTTGCCCAGTCGGTAGCCGATGCGCCGACACCGACCATCGCGATCCAGTAAACCAGGAACATAACAACTGCGAATATCGGAAGTCCGAGCCATCTGTTGGTCACGATCTTATCGATCTTATCGGACGTTGTCAGGGCGCCCGCCTTCTTTTTCTTATAGCAGGCCTTGATGACCTCTGCGATATATACATAACGCTCGTTGGTGATGATGCTCTCCGCGTCATCGTCGAGCTCCTTCTCTGCCGCTGCGATATCCTTTTCAACATGCGCGAGCTTGTCCGAAGGGATATTCATTGAAGAGAGCACCTTGTCGTCACGCTCGAAGATCTTGATGGCGTACCATCTCTGCTGCTCCTCAGGCATATCGTGAACGATCGCTTCCTCGATATGCGCGATCGCATGCTCAACGGGACCCGAGAAGGTGTGCTGGGGAACCGTCTTTGTATTCTTTGCCGCGTCGATGGCAGCCTCGGCTGCCTCCATGATGCCGGTCTCCTTCAGGGCGGAGATCTCAACAACCTTACAGCCGAGCTGTCTGGAAAGCTCTGCGATGTCGATCTTGTCGCCGTTCTTTCTGACAACATCGATCATGTTGATCGCTACGACTACCGGGATACCGATCTCGGTAAGCTGTGTGGTAAGATACAGGTTTCTCTCAAGGTTGGTACCGTCAACGATGTTCAGGATCGCGTCGGGACGCTCGCCGAGCAGATAGTTTCTGGCAACAACTTCCTCCAGTGTATAGGGAGAAAGTGAATAGATTCCGGGAAGGTCGGTGATGGTGATATCATCGTGCTTTTTTAATTTACCTTCCTTTTTCTCCACGGTTACTCCGGGCCAGTTGCCGACAAACTGATTCGAACCGGTCAGGGCATTGAACAGGGTCGTTTTACCGCTGTTCGGGTTTCCTGCAAGTGCAATACGTAAGTTCATCTTATTTATGTCCTTTCAATTATCATTCGCTTACTGATCTTTTGTTAGTTCATGCTAACGTATTATTCAACCTCTACCATCTCCGCGTCAGCCTTACGCAGAGACAGCTCGTAATTCCTGACCGTTACCTCGATGGGATCTCCCAGGGGTGCGACCTTACGGACATAGATCTCCGTATTCTTGGTGATCCCCATGTCCATGATCCTGCGCTTTACCGCGCCTTCGCCATGAAGCTTAACAACCTTGACCGTCTGTCCGATCTTTACGTCTCTCAGTGTTTTCAATGTTTTCTCCTCCTCAGACCATTATTTTTCTGGCAAGTTCATCACTGACAGCCACACGGCTCTCTTTGACCTTTACGATCAGATTCTCGCCGAGTGAGTTCATTACGCTTACCTCGCCGCCTACATTAAAGCCCAGATCTTCCAGGTGCTTTTTAACTTCCGGACTCCCGCCGATCTTTTTGATGATCTGGGGCTGTCCCGCTTCCGCATAAATAAGGGGCATCATGTTATTCCTCCCTTTTTCGTTTTGTTAGCCGTATCTAACTCAGGTGCAAACAAAAAAGTTAGTCTGCTCTAACCGTTCCTCATTATAGTTAGACGTAGCTAACCTGTCAAGCACTTTTTTATTTTTTTTTAATATTTTTTCCCAACTCGTAATTTGTATGGTATAATCTAATATGATAAGATGTTGCTTGAGGGGGGTTACGATATGTCACTGATGGAATCCGGAGAAATGTATTTGGAGACGATCTATGTTCTGTCACAGGAGTCGAGTTCCGTTCGCGCGATAGATGTCGGCGAGCACATGGGTTTTTCTAAGCCTTCCGTCAGCCGTGCCATCGGACTCTTAAAGGATGAGGGCCTCGTCAAAAAGGACGATGACGGGTCTTTAAAGCTTACCAAGGCAGGCGAGATCTTGGCGCAGCGCATTTACGAGCGCCACACCGTGCTCACAAAGCTTTTTACCGACCTGGGCGTTGACGCGGAGACAGCCGCCGAGGATGCCTGCAGGGTCGAGCATTATATCAGCGATAAGACCTTTGACGCGATCAAGGCTCACGCGAAGGATCTTGAGAAAAAGAAATGAAAACAGGGTGCCAACAGGCACCCTTCTTTTTTATTCCTCTATCGTTATGATATCCGTCAGTATGTACCCGAACAGCGGATACGAGGTGTTCGCGTTCTCGGAGTAGCCGCCCTTCAGACTGATCGTATTTGTGGGCTCATCGGGATCGACTCCGATATAATTGCCGCGGAATACGAAATCTCCGCCTCCGCGCTTAAACTGATCTATCGCGTTGTTCATGGCCGTCTGGGTGCGGGGCGCGGCAACCTGCTCGTTCAGGTCCAGCATTTCCACCCAGCCTCTCTCAAATCCGGCCGAAACGTCGTGTCCGTGAATATGTCCCGCAACCACTGTCTCTATCGGCTTATTCTTGAAAAGAGCCTCCGCGGCCGCCAGCACATACGGCTCCCAGCATACTCTCGAGGTAACAAGCGACGAGCCCGGTGCTACCTCTGACATACTCTGGTTATATCCGACGAAATATACCTGTCTGCCCTCCTGCAGAGCCTCCTCGCAGGCTATGGCGGGTCCTATCGTATCGGTGTGCTGCGATATGATCACGCAGCCTTTGGCTATCATTTTCTCTGCGGCTTTCTTTTCCTGTGCGTAGCTGCTCCATGTATGAGTGTAGCAGACACGCATGGTCGCTTCCGGAACAACGGAACGCACACCCAGGATAAAGGCCGTATATCCCGAGATAACCTCGGATGTGGGGAATGCGGCCACAAATCCGACATTGGCCTGATCCTTTGTGATAACACCGTCCGAGATCAGCTGGGCTATCTTAAGTCCTGCCGCGATACCGCTCACGTATCTGCCCTGATAGGCCTCGCCCTTGAATGTGTGGTAGTTGTCAGGGACTTCGACGCCGTTCATGTCTCTGTAAGAGGCCTGACAGAACTCGATATCCGGATATTCGGGGGCCAGTTTTACGACCAGTTCGCTGTAACCGTTGAAAAATATGATGTCGCAGCCTTTCTCAGCCATTTCCCTGAGCGGTTCTTCCATCTCATCGTCCAGCACATTGCTGCTGGTAAATATCTTCACGCGGTCTCCGTATTTCTTTTCGAGCGCGTCCTTGGCCAGCGAGAAATTATAGGTATACGGCGTACTCTCATCATTGTCGTAGATGAAACCCACCTTCAGGCTGCTCCGTCCGCCCGACAGATCCAGTGCCCTGAAAAGACCTATGAATGCGAAAAGTACGACCAGACAGGTCAGCGCAGTTGTGATATATACACGCTTCATACCTTATCTCCTTTCCCGGTCGCTGCGGCATCCCCGGCCGTTTCGGTCTTTGCGGCTTCATCCGGGCCGCTCTTCATCTCGTCAGCCTGTATCTTTTTGTCCTCTTCCACACGGCGTTTCAGCTCTTCCTGAGCCTCCTGATCGACAGCCATCTGGATCTCCGCACGTTTTTCGGCATAGAGACGGTCAAGATCGATAACGTGCTTATCCACAAGGCGGAAGAACGCATCGAGAGCTTCGGGGTCGAACTGCGTGCCCCTGCCGCGCTTCATCTCGTTCATAACGTAATCGCTGTCCATATGATTACGGTAAACACGGTTTGAAGTCATGGCGTCGAAAGCGTCGGCCACGCCTATGATCCTGGCGAACAGCGGTATCTCTTCGCCTTTGAGTCCGTCAGGATAGCCGCGTCCGTCAAAGCGCTCATGATGGAATCTGGCGCCCTCCTCAACATGCTCCACCAGCGTGAAATCCTTGAGTATCTCGGCTCCGCGCACAACATGCGATTTCATCTTCGCGTATTCGTCGTCGGTCAGTCGTCCGACCTTGTTCAGAACTACGTCGGGTATGCCGATCTTGCCGATATCATGCAGCTGCGCGGCTTTTTTCAGATTTGAGAGGGCCTTTCTGCGCTCCCACCACTTGAAGCAGTTCATCTCTTCCGCTATCAGCTCGGAGTATTCCGCAACACGCATGGAGTGCTGATGAGTTCGCACATCCTTGGCATCGACGGCCTTCGCTATCGCAAGTACTGTCTCGTTTGCCATGTTCAGCTTGATCTCCTGCTTGTTCAGCTGTCTCTGTACAATGAACCAGGTGCACCATACAAGGAAAGTCGAGAGCAGCAAGAGCATATAGACCTTAAAGCCCCTTTTCTCGTAGAATTCACCTTCTTTGACCAGTTCAAAACTGCGTTTCTCGAGGATATGCTCACCCGCACTGTCGAATATGGCGATGCTGAAAGTGTAAGAACCCGCGGGAATATTCGAATAGCTGATGTTGTTCAGGCTGTTCTGCGGAACAATGATCCATGTGGGATCACAGTGTTCGAGATAGTAACCTACATTGGGCTCCTGTATGGTATAGTTCAGGATCTCGGGAGCCAGCTCTATACGGCTGACACCCTGTCCGATCGTGATGGCGCCGGTGCGGGGCAGAGGCTGGAGCTTGCCGTCCACGCGTATCGATGCCAGCTGCATACGGTACGAACGCACATCACTGTTGTATTTTTCCACATCGATTATATATGCTCCGGTATCGCACGGAAGGAACAGCTCACCATTGCCGTTGTAATAGTTCCATGAGTTGGCGGTAAGGGATGTACCAAGACCTCTTCTGGCATCGAGGAGTTCCCATACCATATCTACGCCCGCAACGAGCTCGTCGCGCTCAACCACATAGATTCCGGCGCTCGACATAACGAAGAGGGTATCCTCATCCTTTACCCAGATGTCATAGTTGTTGAAATACGGGAACTGGTCGAGTACCCTGATCGTTCCGCCCGGCTCCATATAGCAGAGGCTGTTGCTCGTAACGATGAACACGCCTTCCGATTTGGGATCCTTTACGGTACGCAGGATAACACCGCTGCTCAGGCCGTCCTCACGCGTGATCATGTCCACGACCTCACCGTTCTTCAGTACGGCGATGCCGTCTCCGTCGGTACCCGCAAGTATCGTTCCGTCGCCTCTTTCGGTGGCTGTCAGGATCATCGAATTGATCAGTCCGTCCTCGTTCTTGACGGTCTTTTCGATCTTATGATCGCGGATAAAACTGATGCCCGTATCTCCGGCCGCGAGTATAGTACCGTCCGAGAGCCCGGTCACGAGCCTTGCGCGGCTGCCGAAGCTGCCGTTTTCCGCATTGTATGCCCACGATTCGCCGTTCGGCGCATATTCCATCAGGCCGCTGCCATAGGTGCATACCCACAGATGGCCGGTGCTGTCCACATACATGCATCGGATACGCTTGCCCGCAAGCTCCTCGGTAAGCGTATTCTCTATCCTGTATCTGCAGGCCTTGTCCACCACATCGAGCCCCTTATCGGTGCCGATGTAATAGTTGCCCTGCCAGAAAACGATGGCATTGACCACCCTGCGCTCCATGCCTACCGCGCCGTACACATCCTTGAACGGCGACTTGGCCAGACGCAGGAGTCCCAGTCTCGATGACGTGAACCACAGATTGCCCTGATAGTCAAAGAGCATGTTGTCGATCGAATTGTTGAACTCATTTGTATTCAGGCGGTGATAGCCGTTAACATCCATATAGGAAATGCCGCTGTCAGTGGAGATGAACAGTGTTCCATCGCTGAGATAATTGAGGTTGTTGATACTTGCTACATCCTCGCAGGTGATCATGCTGAGTTCCTTAAACTTATCACCGTTCACATCAAAGCAATAGATATGATTTGTGGAGGTACCTACCATCAGTGTCCCGCCGGGCGCGAATGCGCAGCAGTTGTACAGTTCGCCTCCCTCGGGAAGCTGAATGCAGTCCTGTATTTCTCCTTCTTTGAGCAGGAACAGCCTGCCGTCAGACGCAACGGTCGCCACATGTCCGCGCTCGTCCGCGGAAATGCTGTCGGCATAGTTGATGTCCCCGAGTGTATTCACAGCCTTGAGGCCGTTATTCATTGCCAGTATCTGCATGCTGCCGGTGGTCCCGACATAATAGTATCCGTCGGAAGCGCGCGTGATGCAGCGCACGGAATTGGAGGGCAGACCGTCAGACTGGTCGAGTACGTTTACTACCTCCTCACGTATCACGATGGCCAGACCATTGTCGTTAGTTCCTATCCACAGACGGCCTTCCTCATCGACATACAGGCAGTTGACGTTCTTAACGCTCTCATAGTTGTCTATCCAGCGGAACTCACGTCCGTTATAGCGGTAGAGGCCTGCGTAAGTACCGATCCAGAGAACACCGTCATTGGTCTGGGCGATGTCGTTCGCCTCACCGCAGGGCAGTCCGTTGTTGCTGCTGTAGACGCTCTGGACATAATCGTTGTAATCGGTGGTGTCTGTTACATACGCGGTATCCGCATGAACTGCCGAAGGGCTCGAAATGCCGGCAAACAGACAGATGATGATGACTGCGGCCGCAGCGGATCCTCCGCTTAAGGTCTCCTTTACCCTGCGGTCATTGCGCCACCAGCGTCTGATCAGAATAACAATATAAACAGCGGCGATCGTAAGCACTTTGTCGGCAAACTCGATGGCCAGCTGTCCCATAACGGCACAGAGAACGAAGGGCACTTTTTTAGTCACAAAATAGGCTATAACGCCGTTGCCCCATTTGTTTCCCGTTAAGCCTTTGTTAAAGATAAAATTGATGGGAACCGAAACGACCAGTGCCGTAAGCACGGTAAGAGACGCAGCCATCATGAAACCGAAGAACTGCGCAAACCACTTCTTCTTGGCCGCGATGCCCACGATAACGCCGAGCGCGATACTTGTGATGCAGTAGGCGACAGAAAGGTTATTGACCACGCCGTATGCCAGGTTTCCCGAAAGTCCGACCATCGCGCCGCACACGGGTCCCGCGATGTAGGCGCACAGAGCGGTGCCGAACGAATCGGCCCAGATAGGCCAATCAAAGCGAACGGCTATAAGCCTTCCGCAAACATTCATACATACGCACATTGCTATAAACAGAATGATCTGCCAGGTCTTCCACTTTTTCATAGGTTTTTCAACCTCCCCATTAATTGCATTATACCGCAATCGGTAATTTCTGCAATCCTTCCTCAGCCATTATCCGCAGTACTTTATTCTCTTCTGTATTTGTCTCTTATCACGCGCATTTCGTACATTTTCTGATCCGCGATCTCTATATATTCGTCCAGTCCCGTCATGTCCTCTTTCGCGGGAAGCAGCACCCAGCCGTAGCTCGCGCCGACCTTGTAGGGATTGGAATGTGACTTGTTGTACGCCTCGATCGCGCTGTCCAGCTTTACGGCAAATTCATCCGGCTCGGGGCTGTCCGGATCGATCGATGCGAACAGGAGGAATTCGTCTCCGCCTATGCGGACCGCTTTGCTGCCCGTGGGAGCCGCGTTTTTCAGCTCCGACGATACCACGGCGATCGCCTCGTCTCCGGCCGCATGTCCGAAGGTGTCGTTCAGGTATTTCAGTCCGTTCAGGTCCGCAACACACACAAACAGATGCCTGTCGTTTTTCTTCGCGTCCTCTATGACGATCTCCGAGTAGTACTTCAGGCCCTTGCGGTTATAGCAGCCGGTCTGCTGATCGGTCATGTTCTCCTCGAAAAGTTTGTCGTATTTATCCTGGAGCTTTTTAAGTATCGCACGGTCTTCGGCTTCGCGCGCGAGCTCGGCTCTCTTTCTTTCATTGATGTCCCTGACCATGAAAACAAAATCGCACCCCGCGGTGCTGTCCTCTTCCGCGGTGTTGCACATAACGAGCTCCGACCAGTAATATTTCCTGTCCGAATGCCTGATCCTGCATTCCATGGAAACATGAACATGAGTCCCCAGCCGCCCGGCGTAATGCTCCCTGTCGGTAAACTCTCTGAACTCCTCTCTGTCCGCAGGGTGGATATGCTTTTTAAAGTTTTTGCACAGCGTCCTGAAATCTCCGCGCTTTGTATCCTCCTCCGAGCCCGTGGATATGCTGTCGAGCTCGCTGTTATGATCGACGATCTCATACCGTTCCGTCTCACCGTCAACGATCACCATCATCTGGAACAAACTGCGTATCGCATTATCGACTGAAGCTGCCACGATCATATCATCATGCCTCCGAATATTATTCAGAATTTCCCTTAATCCCGTTATACCACAAAATCAGGGTGCCTGTCACCATAAACAAAAGTTTATGGTGACAGGCACCCTGAAAATTATGAAGAAACAGTAATCAGCGTGATCAGCCTTTTGCGAACCACTTTCCGCGCTTCGATACTACATCGAAGATAACCGCGGCAAGAAGTACCATACCCTTTACAACCTTCTGCATGTTGGCGTCAACACCCATCAGGGACATACCCATGTTGATAACGCCCATGAGGACCGCACCGACGATAACGCCGGGAACCGTACCGATTCCGCCGTAAGCCGAAGCGCCGCCGATGAAGCAGGAGCCGATGGCGTCCATCTCGTAGTTCTGCCCGTAGGTAGGCTGTGCGGAGGTCAGACGCGCGATGGTGACCATTGCCGCGAGTGCCGCAAGCAGACCCATGTTGGTGTATGCGAGGAAGTAAACCTTATTGGTATTGATACCGGAAAGCTTTGTAGCCTTCTCGTTGCCGCCGACAGCGTAGAACGAACGGCCGACGGTCGTGTTGGAAGTAATGTAAGCGTAGATGATGATAACGAGGAATACCCAGATAAGTACGGTCGGGATACCCTTGTGCTGTGCCAGTCTGAACGCGAACGCGAAGATAACGAGCGCGATCAGTAAGGTCTTAACCCAGAAAGCCACAGCCGATTCAACCTCGTACTCCTTCTTGATCTTGGTAAGTCTGCTCTTAAGCTGTATCGCAACAAATCCGATCGCCAGCACGATTCCCACGATCAGGCAGAGTCCGTTGATGCCGTCGAAATGGAAAACGTCGGGGATATAGCAGTTTGCGCCGCCGCCGAACAGATTTACGAAGGAAGTGCAGTCCTTGATCGAAACGGTAAGACCGTTCAGCACTACGTTGCTCAGACCTCTGAACGCCAGCATGCCCGCCAGCGTTACGATGAACGGAGGTATTCTTACATAAGCGATCCAGAAAGCCTGGAAAGCACCGATCGCGGTACCTACTACCAGCATGATCAGGATCGTGAGGATCATCGGAACGCCGAGCTCAACCATGAGCTTCGCTCCCACGGCTCCGACAAAGCATACTACCGAACCGACCGAAAGATCGATGTTTCCGCCTGTCAGGATACAGAGCAGCATACCTGTCGCAAGGATGAAAACGTATGCGTTCTGGGAAATGATGTTGGAAATATTTGCCGGCAGAAGGATGTTTCCTCCGGTCAAAATGGCAAACAGTCCGAATACCAGGACCAGTACGATGATCATCGTATATTTTTTAGTAAAATCAAGTAATTTTGTATTTGTCATTTTAAGTTCTCCTTAACCGGCTTTGATGATGTGTGACATGATGGCTTCCTGCGATGCTTCGGACGCATCGAGCTCGGCCACCATTTTGCCTTCGTTCATTACATATATCCTGTCGCACATTCCCAGTATCTCGGGCATCTCGGAAGAGATCATGATGACCGATTTTCCTTCCGCCACCAGCTGGTTCATAATGCAGTAGATCTCGTATTTAGCGCCTACATCGATACCTCTTGTGGGCTCATCGAGGATCAGGATATCCGGGTTCGCGAACATCCATTTCGCCAGAAGCACCTTCTGCATGTTTCCGCCGGAAAGATTGCCGACGTTCTGCTCTACCGAAGGACACTTGATCGCGAGCTTTGCTTTGTATTCATCGGCAGCGGCGAACTCCTTGTCCTTGTCGATGATCTTGTGCGAGCTGACTCCGTCGAGATTTGCCAGCGTCGTGTTGATCTTTATCGTGTTGGAAAGTATCAGTCCGTTGCCCTTTCTGTCCTCGGTAACGTAGGCCAGCTTGTGGGCGATCGCCTCTTTGACGGTGTTCATGTGAACTTCCCTGCCGTCAATGAATACCTGACCCGAAATATTGTCGCCGTAGCTCTTTCCGAATATGCTCATCGCGAGCTCCGTGCGGCCCGCGCCCATGAGTCCGGATATGCCTACTATCTCGCCCTTGCGCACATTGAAATCGACATTGTCGACAACCTTGCGTCCCGCGTAGATCGGATGATAAGCCGTCCAGTTCTTAACCTCGAGCTTGATGTCTCCGATGTGCTTCTCTCTCTTCGGGAAGCGGTCCGCGATCTCACGGCCTACCATGCCCTTGATGATGCGTGTCTCGGAGAAATCATCGACATTCTTGTCCAGCGTCTCGATCGTGCAGCCGTCGCGGATGACCGTGATCTTGTCCGCAACGTATGAAACCTCGTTCAGCTTGTGTGAAATGATGATGGAGGTCAGGCCGTTCTGCTTGAATTTGATCAGCAGATTGAGCAGCGCGTGTGAATCCTCCTCGTTAAGTGAAGCGGTGGGCTCATCCAGGATAAGCAGACGCGCGTTTTTGGCCATCGCCTTCGCGATCTCTACCAGCTGCTGCTTGCCCACGCCTATATCTTTAATCAGAACCTGCGGCTGCTCGTTAAGACCTACCATCTTCATGTACTTTGCCGCAAGCTCGTTCGTTTCGTTCCAGTTAATGCGGAATCTGCTTCCGCGCTCGTTTCCGAGAAACATGTTCTCGCCGATAGTCATATAAGGAACCAGCGCGAGCTCCTGGTGAATGATAACGATTCCCTTTGACTCGCTGTCCTTGATATGGTTGAACTTACAAACCTCGCCGTCGTAGACGATGTCCCCCTCGTAAGTACCGTAAGGATATATTCCGCTTAAGACATTCATCAATGTGGATTTTCCGGCACCGTTCTCGCCTACGAGAGCGTGGATCTCGCCTTCTTCCACCTGCAGATTAACATTGCTGAGTGCTTTCACACCGGGGAAGGTTTTGGTTATGTTTTTCATCTCGAGAAGAATCTTAGCCAATTTTAATCCTCCCTTTCTATCTTTATGTGTCTCGGACGCGCAACAGGCGGGACGAGCCCGCCTGCGCATCCGTCTTTAATTGGTTACTGAATATCCGACTCCTTGTAGTAGCCCGAGTCGATGAGCAGCTTCTTGTAGTTGTTAACATCCGCGAATACGGGCTCGCAAAGGTATGAAGGAACAATACCCTTTCCGTTGTCGTAAGTCGTGGTATCGTTAACGGGAGCATCCTTGCCCTGCATGATAGCGTCAACCATCTCTACGGTCTTTGCTGCGAGGTCACGGGTATCCTTGAAGATCGACATAGACTGCTTGCCGATGAGCATGTTCTTAACGTTAGCCTTATCACAGTCCTGACCGGTGATGATGGGCCAGTTGCTGTGGTTGCCTTCGTAGTTGGCGATAAGGGAGTTGGTAACACCCATAGCGGTTGAGTCGTTCGAAGCCATAACAGCGTCAAGCTGTGTTCCGTCTGCATAGTAAGCAGCGATGATAGCGTCGAATCTGTTCTGTGCGTTCTCTGTCGACCAGCTCTGTGTAGCAACTGTATCGAAATCCTTCTGACCGGACCTTACAACGAGCTGTCCGTTGTCGATGTACTTCTGAAGAACCGACATAGCGCCGCCGAAGAAGAATCTTGCGTTGTTGTCGCCGGGGTCACCGGTGATGAGCTCGATGTTGAAGGGGCCTGCGCCGCTCTTCAGATTAAGCTGTGACTCAATGTACTCGCCCTGCTTAACGCCTACCATGTTGTTATCGAATGTTGCGTAGTAGGTAACAGCGTCAGAGTTCATGATAAGACGGTCATACGCGATAACCTTGATGTTCTTTTCCTTAGCCTGCTCAAGAACAGTTCCGAGCGAATCGCCTTCGATAGATGCGATAACCAGAACCTTGCAGCCCGAGCTGATCATGTTCTCGATCTGTGAAACCTGAGTGGGAACGTCGTTCGAAGCGTACTGAAGATCAACGGTGTAGCCTGCTGCTTCAAGCTTTGCCTTCATGTTGTCGCCGTCCTGATTCCATCTCTGCAGATCCTTTGTAGGCATCGAAACGCCAACCTTGGTTCCGCCCGAGCTCTTACCGCATGCGGTCAGAGTGGAAAGACCCATGACCAGAACGAGTAATAAAACTACAATCTTTTTCATAAAATGCCCTCCTGAAATAGTGGTGATTAATTGTTGCAAAAAAAGCATACCATACCCCGGTAGGAATTAATTTTGACGAATCTTGATTATTTTACCCACTTGCTTTTGAAAAAAAGAAATGCAGTGCACTTTTTTGTCATGCACTGCATTCAAAACGCAAAAAATTACCATTAGTCCTCCGGCACGTTCAGATAAACATCCTCTTTCAGATGGAAGCCGCTGCCTATGATGACCTCGTCAAGGTTTTCCTTTGTGACCGCTATCGGTGTCAGGCCTATATACCTGATATCGTAGGTCCCGTCGTTTATCGTGGACAGATCGGCGCTGAATATGCTCTCGCCCTTTACCAGCGCGATCGCGCACTCAGCCGCACGCTTCGCGAGCTTTTCGACCGGCTTGTACACGGTCATCGCCTGGGTGCCCTCGACTATCCTCTGGCATGCCTCGAGGTCCGCGTCCTGCCCGACCACAGGTATCTCTCCTGCCAGTCTCTTCTCCGACAGAGCCCTGATAACCTGTCCCGCGAGGTTGTCGTTTCCGCACATTATGCCGTCAACGCTCTTTACGATATCCTCGTTCTCATAGATGTACTCCCCCGCGATCTCTGCCCTCCAGCCGTCGCAGAAAATGGCGTCGGCAATGCTCATTCCCTTATCGGCGCAGACTGCCTTAAATCCCTTTTCCACGGCCGGAACGTTGTTATCATGCGGCGAACCCTGCAGCATCAGCACGTTCCCGCCCTCAGCCCCGTTTGCTGCCAGAGCCTCGGCCATCATCGTGCCGACCATCTCGTTGTCAAAGGTAATGTACAGATCCGCGTTCGCGTTGGTGACCAGTCTGTCGTAGGCTATGATCTTTATCCCCTCATCCTTTGCCTTCTGAACGGTCTCCTTCAGTGAGTCGGAATCTATGCAGACAATAACGATGGCGTCAACGCCCTTTTTGATAAAATACTCTATCTGTTCCTTCTGTTTTTCCACGTCGCCGTTAGCGTTCTGGACATTAACGGTGGCGCCGAGCTCCTTTGCGGTAGAAACGAAAACGTCCCTGTCGCGCTGCCAGCGCTCGATGACGAACGAGTCGAAGCTCATCGCGATCTCTATGCGGTCGTCCTCAGCCCCGTCGTTTTTCTCAACGGTCTTTTCCCCCGGCTTGCAGCCCGCGAGCATGACACTAATCATCACGATCGCGGCCAGAGCCAATGCTGTCGGTCTTTTCACTTGTTCCCCCTCCGTTATCCGGTCATTTGCCTTCCCTGTACTCCGTGGGAGTCACACCCACGTTTTTCTTGAAAGACTTGCTGAAATAGTTCGGGTCCGAATACCCGGACATGACGCCTATCTCCTTCATCGAGTACTGAGTGGTGGAAAGCAGCTCCTTCGCGTGCTCTATGCGCAGTCTGGTCAGATAATCGATGAAATTCTCGCCCGTGTTTTCCTTGAATATGCGGCTCAGATAATACGAGCTGATGTTTACCGCCATCGACAGGTCGTCGAGCGTGATGTTCTTTGTGTAATTGGCCTCGATATAGGCTTTTGACGCCTCCACGACATCGTTGGTCGTCTCGGTCTTTTTCTCGGAAATGCTCGTGCCCGAGAATATCAGCCTGTCCTTGAACCACTCCCAGAGGCTCTCCGCGTCGTTCGCGCGCATGACCGTCGGCAGATAATCGCGGCGGTCCTCTATCTTATAGGTAAGTCCCTTTTCGTACGCTATGGTCTCGGCGCGCATGACGAACTCGAGGATCTTCAGACGGATATCCATGATGTCCTTGGTCTTGATCCAGTCGAAGAAATCCCTCGCGACACTGAGCGCAGCCTCGGTGCGCCCCTTCGCGATCTCCTCAAAGAGCCTCAGTTCGAGATCGATCGGGTATTCTCCCTCGAAATCGCAGCCTATCGGCAGATCGTCGGCATGCGCGACCGTGTTGGTCGTCATCAGCAGCGCGTTGATCGCGTCCCTGTAGGAATTGTCCTGCCTGGCCAGCCTGTTGACCTTTCCGATGCCTACCCTGAACGCGATGTCCATGGTATGGCTGAGCTTATGTATCATCTCGCGAGCGTTTGTGATGACCCTGACTCGCTCTCCGTACTCCATCTCCTCGTAGTCGCAGGGCACCAGTACCGCGATCTTGTTGCTCATTACCGAGCCCACGATGCCGCTGAAATACAGCTTGATATACTCACGTATCTCCCTGTAGTTCTGCTGCAGCTTAACGCTCGAGCCGAGGGCGTTGGTCATATGGTTGCCCTCTTTCGCGTCACCCGATACCAGCACCATCATATAGGCGTTCTCCGCGTGGAGACCGAGCATGGTCTTGTAATTGTCTATGTCCTCGTCGAAATACTCATGGAACAGGATATTGTAGATCAGGCCGTTTTCGAGTATCGGGATGACGGTCTCGAGCTTTTCCCTGATCATCAGGTCGTTCGAGCGCCGGTTCTTCTCCTCGGTGACCATGACCATCGCCTTTTTGAGGGCGGATACGATCCTGCCGCGTTCCATGGGCTTCGTGATATATTCGATCGCGCCGAGCTTCATCGCTTCTTTCGCGTAATCGAACTTATCATAGGCAGACATGACTATGAACACGGTGTTGTGGCAGAAGGTCTTCATCTCCCTGATGGCGTCGATACCGTTGATGCCCGGCATATGGATATCTATAACCGCGATGTCCGGCCTGAAGTTCTCTGCCAGCTCTATGACGTTTCTTCCGCTCTTGGCACACTCCACCTCACAGCTGTTGCCAAACTCTTTTTCAATTATGAATTTCATGGAGTCGATAACGATCCCCTCGTCATCAGCGACCATAACTCTATACATTTTCCACCTCCATGGGAAGCCGTATTATAACTTCGCAGCCCTTGTTCTCACCAAGGCTTATTATTTCGATGGCATCGTCTCTCTCGGCAAAGATCCTCACTCTGGAAATGACATTGTCCATGCCTATTCCGTTGTTGTCATAGGCGTTTTCATCGCTTACATAATCCCCTGAAAGGATCTTTTCTATAGTCTCATTACTGATGCCTTTTCCGTTATCCTTCACACTTATGCAAACATCTTTATCCTGCCTGTAAACTCTAAGAACAATCCTGCCATCCCCGGCCATTTCCCTTATACCGTGATTTACAGCATTCTCTACAATTGGCTGAAGGATCATACTTGGCATTTTGTGATCAAGAAGTCTTTCATCCACCTGTTTTTCGTAACCGATATCCCCTGAAAAACGCACATTTAAAATGTGGATGTAATTGTCAACTAAAGTAACCTCTTCCCTTAAAGTAACAGCATCCTTTTGATTTTTTACATTATATCTGAAAAAGTCAGCCACAGTCTGAACATATTCATAAGTTCTGTCAGCACCTTCCATCATTGCAAGCTGGGCCCCTGCATTTAACGTGTTAAAAAGAAAATGCGGGTTGATCTGGGCCTGCAAATACCGCAGCTGTGCGTCCTTAAGATGTGCCTCCATCATCAGCTCTTTTTCCTGCATATAGCGCTCATTGGCCATACTGACCTTGAGCTGTTCAATATAGTCCT
>JAEEXY010000068.1 GCA_016288005.1 Lachnospiraceae bacterium | reverse complement strand
GTCATAGCCGCACTTGTCTCCGACCGCTCTTAAGAAATCCGTGGAAACATGATATGCATTCAGTTTGACTCCGAGTACATCCGCTATCGTATTATAAATCTGGTCCCAGGTCAGAGCTTCGTCCGAAGTGATCTGGAAGGCCTCGCCGATCGCGTGCCTGTTGCCCATCAGTCCCGTATATCCGATCGCGAAATCCGCGTTCCATGTAAGGGTCCAGAGGCTCGAGCCGTCGCCCTGGATGATGACGGGCTTACCCTCGCGCATTCTCTTTATCACCTGCCAGAAACCGTTCTTCCCGTGCACTCCGAGCGGCACATTGCGCTCGTCGTAAGTATGGCTCGGACGGACGATAGTTACGGGGAAGCCCTCTTCCCTGTACTTCTTCATCAGGAACTCTTCACATGTGATCTTGTCGCGCGAATACTGCCAGTAAGGATTGGCCAGCGTCGTGCCTTCGGTGATGATGTAGCCGGCCGCGGGCTTGTTGTATGCCGAGGCTGAGCTGATATAGATGTACTGCTTTGTTTTTCCCGCAAAAAGCCTCCAGTCGCGCTCAACCTGCGATACATGGAACCCGATGAACTCACATACCGCGTCAAAAGTCATGTCGCCGAGCTTTTCCTTAACAGCCGCCTCATCGTTCACATCGACCGTTATCCGGTGCACGCCCTCGGGCAGCACGTTATTGCGGTTGCCCCTGTTCATTACCCAGACTTCCCAGTCCAGTTCGTTTACAAGTCTCTTTACGACAGCGGTGCTGATGGTACCCGTCCCGCCGATAAATAATGCTCTTTTCTTCATTGCAAACCCCCATTCTGCGCATTGAGCGCCGTTCAAAGCTGCTGTTCGTCCCATACGAAACTGTTTATAGTGCCCGGCTGCAGGATAACCTCGGCAACATATTCGGTAACCGTTTCAAAATCTTCGCGGAAGACAACCTGTCTTGCCGGTATCGTCCTGCCGTTCACCGTATCGCGAAGCGCCTGTACCTGCTGCCTCGTATGCAGCACAACACGTGTCGGATGATTGTTCCCCTTGACGTATCTGTACAGGATCATCAATCCGTCATCATACGTAAACAGAGAAGTGTCCCTGCCGCTCGCATACGTGCCTGTCCCCGCGCCTGCGAGGACACGTCTGTAAACATCCGCAGCAGCGCCCGGAACCCTGTATAGATCGGCATCGTTCTCGGGAACGGAAATGATATAGAGCCGTCCCCTGCCGTAGGTGCCGCGAAGCACCAGGCTCGTGTGCAGGTCGCCGTCACCGCCGTTAAGGAGCGACCAGGACGCGTTGTTGCCGTGTACGATCTCGGGGAAAAGTATCGGCGCGCGGTTGTCGATATACCCCGCATAATCGCCGGTGATGTCATAGCGCGTGACATTATATTTCCTGCCGGTAAGTACAGCCTCTGTAAGTCCCGCGGCTCTTAGTCCTTCTCCCGCCGCCCGCAGGAATCCGGTCGTGATCACGGCGTCTCCGCCTTTTTCCACATAGCTCTTAAGCTTTGATATCACATCGGGATCTCCCGCAGCAGTCTCCGTCAGCAGCATCCTTGCCGAATTCTCCGGGAATACCGGCGTGGTCTCGATCGGGAGTCCGAGCATCCCGAGACGCATCTCGAGATGGTTTTCCCCGCATGCCTCATGCGGTATGTAGGTCGGGATACCCTCAGGGAGCCCCACTCCGTCCATGATCCTGTCTATTTTCCCGAGCTGCAGCCCCAGCGCGCAGACAAAGGGATTGTCCACGAGGTCGCTCCACATGAAATGCATCAGTTCCCCGGCCTTTGCAAAGGCCGTCAGATAAGCCTGCTCCATGTATCTGTCGACCGACCAGCACTGATAGGTGTCAAACCAGCCTCCGCCGCATCTGCCGGGCCATGCGTTCTCCATGAACCTGACAAGGGAATAGCTCAGGTACTCGGGCAGGTGCTGGTCCGCGTACGCAGGGCTCCTGGTCTCCGTTCCTATATATGTCGCGTCGAATATATCGCCCTGAACTCCGGGCAGATAGCCGTCAAAATGGAAGGACTCCCTCCAGTTCGGATATTTGATGATCATCTTCACGCGCGGATTTACGGCCTTTGCCGGTCCGACGATCAGATTCTTCGAAACATCCGTCATCAATTCCCGCCTGAAAGTCACCCAGTCGCGGTCGCCCTTTTCTTTGACGCACCGCTCGCAGGTGCAGTTCGTGAAATAGAAATCGTCAAGAATGACCTCGTTGAACATCGAAGCCGCAAACTCGGATATCTCCTTAAGCCGCGCGCGCATCGCGGGATCGGTGTAACAGAAGGTATTGAAAAGTCTGCGCTTTCCGGTCTCGGCGCCCTCAAAATCATCTATCGTCGTGGTGATCGCGCCCGAAACCTTCACGCCCTTTTCCTCAAGGAACGATCTGATCATCAGGAGCTGCTCTTTTTTGACATCGCAGCCTCCTCTGTGGGACTCGAGATAGACCTTGTCGAGACCGATGTATTTCTCGATAAAGGCATAGTCCGAAGCGAGCCGCTCGGGTGTCATATCTTCCGCGATCTTAGCCGGAATGTACGTGACGGTCGTAAAATTCTTAAAATGCTTCCCCATAAAAAACAACCTCCGTTCTGTATCAATTATACAATCCGGAGGCTGTGCAAGGTCAATGTATTATATTGCCGCAAAGCTGTAGTATCGGCATACTACAGCCACTTTTTGCGCTTAAAGAAGATCAGGCAGAATACCACGATCAGGATGCTGATAACGATGACGGCGGGATACCCCCATACGGAGTCGAGCTCGGGCATGTACTTGAAGTTCATGCCGTACCAGCCGACGATCAGCGTCAGCGGCATGAAGATCGCGGTCACGACCGTGAGCACGGTCATGATGCGGTTCTGTCTGACATCGAGGCGGGACTCGTATGTATCGCGGATCTGGCCCGCATAGTCGAGCAGTGAATTGACCAGATCGAAAAGTCTCGATACCCTGTTGGAGAAAAGCCTGAAGAATCGTATATTCTCGGACTTGAAAAAGCTGTTCTCATTCTCCTCGAGCTCCTGCGCGAGATCGATCAGATGGTCGTAATGGATCCTGAGGTCGCGCAGCTCGCACCGGATGTCGTTCAGTCTGGTGATATCGGGGTCTGAATCGTTGTCGATGTCCCTGTCTATGAGATCGAGCTCGCGCTCATATTTCTCGAGCAGAGGCAGGTCCTCGTGTATGATCGCTTCGAGGAAATCATAGATAAATCTCTCAAGGCTCGGGAAACGCCATTTTTTCGTGTCGATGATCTTTTTGATCAGCTTCGATACCGTATCCCCGGGATCAATGAATACTATGCCCTTCTCATCCAGCGCGAAAGCGAATTTCTGATATTCGCCGAAGATGTTCTTTCTGTCCGGTATCGCAAAGGTACCCGTGACGGAATCGTAGTTCACCTCGGCCTTTGTGGTATGGATATCAAACGCGTCGATGTCCATATCTATGCCCAGTTCGAAATCCTCTCGCCCGGCTTGCCACTCCTGGGGAGTGAGGACCGCGACATACTGCCTTTTCTTTGCGCCGCGCGGATCGCCGCCCGGCAGCTCGCGCAGCGTATTCTCAATAATGTAATACATCAGCTTTCCCTGCCTGCCTCCATTCGCATATCATAAAACCTTCAGAAGCTCGTCCCGGACACCGTTCAGCCATGCTCCCTCGAGTCCAAAATTCATCTCGCGGTACGACCACGCCGATCTCGCGATATTGTATTTAACAAGGGCCGAATTCATATCCTTATACCACCGGATCAGATCCGCGGGCTCGGCCAGATCGATGACTCCGTACTCACCGCAGTAGAGCGGGACATTATTCGCCTCCGCGATATCGACGGCGGTTTTGATCATCCTCTCGAAATACCTGCTGTCAAGCAGTTCGTCATCGGCGCCTTCCGCAAACTCGCCGGAGAAATCCGCTCCGAAGAGCTCTGCGGAACGCTCGCGGTATGCACGGTAGGTGTCGGGATACCTGAATCGGTAACTCTCGGGATCGAGCGGCATAGACTTTACCCAGTGCGCGCCCTGATGGGTGAACACGAGCGGGCTGTAGCAATGGAAGGTGAATACCGTATTCTCGTCGACCGGCACGTCGAGCAGCGTTAGTCCGTAGATGCTGTCGTTGAAAATGCCGCCGACCACGATCCTGATATCCTTATCCTTTGCGCGGATCGCCTTTATCGTCCTCGTCGCGATCCTGTTCCAGGGATCGGCAAACTCCTTCGAAGTAACCTCGTTCAGCAGCTCAAAGCAGACAAAGTCCTTATTTTTACCGTATCTGTCGGTAAGCGCGCACCACAGGTCAACAAAGATGTCCTGCAGATTCTCGCGGTAGAAGAACTGGCAGTTGTTCTCATCGTCGAACACATATCCGTGGGCCTTGTGCAGGTCGAGGATCATGTGAAGCCCGTACTTTTTGCACCACTCCATGCAGGTGTCGAGATACGCGAGTCCGTCCTCGCGCAGGCTGCCGTCCTCGTTCTGGATGACCTCCGCGTCAACGGGCACGCGGACATGGTCGAGTCCCCAGCCCTTTATGATCTCAAAATCCTTCTCGGTAATGAAGGTATCATAATGTTCCTTCGTATAATTGTTTCCGCACTGAGACAGCCAGCCTCCGAGGTTCACGCCTTTAAGATATCCGTCGAATGTTCTCATTGTCCTCAATGTCCTCCTTATCTTCCGTTATCACTAATCAAACAATAACAAATCCAAGTTTTATTGGCAAGAAAAAAACTGTTTTTATAAATGCCTTTTCGCTCGGCTTTTCTCTTGAATCCCCAAAAGTTCTGTGATAGAATCAATATGCTTTTGGATATGTTACAAAAACATAAGGAGGAATATATGATCTACTCAACAGAAGTTAAGAACATGTGCCCTGTTACACAGGGGGTACATCACGGCGCAGCGCCCATCCCCGAGGAAGCAAAGTGGGTTAAGGCGAAAAAGGTTGAGGATATCTCCGGCTATACCCACGGTATCGGCTGGTGCGCACCTCAGCAGGGAGCATGTAAGCTCTCGCTCAACGTAAAAGACGGCGTTATCCAGGAGGCTCTTGTAGAGACCATCGGATGCTCCGGCATGACTCATTCCGCAGCTATGGCAGCCGAGATCCTTCCCGGTCTTACCATTCTCGAGGCTCTGAACACAGACCTTGTTTGCGATGCGATCAACACAGCCATGAGAGAGCTCTTCCTTCAGATCGTTTACGGAAGAACACAGAGCGCATTCTCAGAGGACGGCCTTCAGATCGGCGCAGGTCTTGAGGACCTCGGCAAGGGAACCCGTTCCATGATCGGTACCACTTACGGTACACTCGAGAAGGGACCCCGTTACCTTGAGCTCACGGACGGCTACATCACACAGCTCGCGCTTGACGAGAACGATGAGATCATCGGCTACAAGTACGTTAACTTCGGAAAGCTCATGGATTTCCTGAAGAAGGGTGAAGAAGCCAAGACAGCTATCGAGAAGGCATCGGGCCAGTACGGCAGAGTAGCCGACGCGGTTCGCCTTATCGATCCCAGAAAAGAATAAGCACAGGAGGACAATTAAAATGGCATTATTTGAATCATATGAGAGAAGAGAGCCTCAGATCCTTGCTGTGTTAAAGCAGTACGGCATCTCTTCGATTGAAGAATGTAAAGATATCACTATGGCTGCCGGCATCGATGTTTACAAGCTCATCGAAGGCATCCAGCCCATCTGCTTCGAGAACGCAAAGTGGGCATACACCGTTGGCGCGGCTATCGCCATCAAGAAGGGCTGCCGCAAGGCAGCTGACGCAGCGGCAGCTATCGGCGAAGGCCTTCAGGCTTTCTGCATCCCCGGCTCCGTTGCCGATACACGTAAGGTTGGTCTCGGACACGGCAACCTCGGCAAGATGCTCCTTGAAGAGGACACCGAGTGCTTCGCTTTCCTTGCAGGTCACGAGTCATTCGCAGCCGCTGAGGGCGCTATCGGTATCGCAGAGAAGGCAAACAAGGTTCGCCAGAAGCCTCTCCGTGTTATCCTTAACGGTCTCGGAAAAGACGCCGCACAGATCATCTCCCGTATCAACGGCTTTACTTTCGTAGAGACCGAGTACGATCCTTACACCAACACTGTTAAGGAAGTTTCGAGAAAGTGCTACTCCAAGGACGCAAACAGCCCTCGCGCAAAGGTTAACTGCTACGGCGCAAACGACGTTTGCGAAGGCGTTGCCATCATGTGGAAGGAGAACGTTGACGTTTCCATCACCGGTAACTCGACCAACCCCACCAGATTCCAGCATCCCGTTGCAGGTACCTACAAGAAGGAGCGCCTCGAGGCAGGCAAGAAGTACTTCTCCGTAGCTTCGGGCGGCGGCACAGGCCGTACACTCCATCCCGATAATATGGCAGCAGGTCCCGCTTCCTACGGTATGACCGATACCATGGGCCGTATGCACAGCGACGCACAGTTCGCAGGTTCTTCTTCAGTTCCCGCTCACGTAGAGATGATGGGTCTGATCGGAGCCGGCAACAACCCCATGGTTGGTATGACAGTTTCCACCGCAGTTTCGATCGAAGAGGCTGCAAAGGCAGGAAAGTTCTGATAACGGATATCAGCGTTTGATCACAGACCGCAAGCAGGCATAAAAACCTGTTTGCGGTCTTTTTTGTTTGCCTTTCGCCATTGAAAAAGGTGCCTGTCACCATAAAGTTTTCTTTATGGTGACAGGCACCTTTTATAACGTACCGTATTTTTACTCGCCTTCGCCCGTATCAGGCTCTGCAGCTCCGTTATCCGCCGGTTCTCCTCCTCCGTCGGGATATACGATATTGCCTTCTTCGTCGATATAGGCGCCGTCAGGCAGATGTATATCGCAGATGTCATCGGGATGATAGATGTAAGGCGTATCCCAGGTTTCGCAGATCACGGGAGGATCGAGGAGCTCCATGGTGCCTCCTCTGGCCTTGGAGGAGTTATACATGAATATCTCGTCCTTGACCAGCAGAACCTTGCTGTCCACCTCGCTCAAAGGACAATTCTCCGTAGCCGTCTTGCCCGAAGTCCTGCAGATATTCACGCGCACATGGCAGGTACACTTCTGAGTGGGTACGGTACCCTTCGCGAAGTACTCGGTCTTTACGCAGTCTCCGCCCTCAGCCTGATCGCAGAGTCCTGCGACAGCCAGATTGCCGCACTTTGTGCATATCGCGGCAGTAACGATCGAATCGGGCTTTTCCCAGTCCGCGTCGGGCAGCTGCTTGGTCGTATGGATCTCCTCCATGACCTTGCGCCAGATCTCCTGCTGATAGGTCTTGTTGTACTGGTCGAAATTATTATCGAAGCCGGTCCATACCGCCGCCGTATAATAAGGCGTGTATCCGACGAACCAGAGGTCGTTGTTCTTTGACGCGGTACCCGTTTTGCCGGCTACATGCATCTCGTAATTCTTAAATCCGAGCCTCGAGCCGGTACCCTTTGTGATGGTATCGTGCATGGCGTCTGTGAGCAGCCATGCGGTCGAGGTCTTCATGACCTGTGTCGATTCGGTCTCGTTCGTGAGCAGCACATTGCCGTCATGATCGAGTATCTTGGTGTAATACATGGGCTTGTTGTAAACTCCGCCGTTCGCGATCGACGCGTATGCAGCGCAGAGCTCAACGTTCGTAACACCCTTGGTCAGACCGCCCAGGGCGATCGCTAAGTTAACATCGGAATAAACGGTGCCGTCATCGTTTACCGCGTATTTAACGAGAGTGGAGAATCCGAGCTTTTCGAGATACTCAAATCCCAGAGACGCGCCGATCTGCTCGAGAGTCTTGACCGCAACGATATTCAGTGAATTGTAGATACCCGTACGGATCGACTGCAGTCCCCTGAATCCTGTCGAATACCAGTTGATGACCTCTTTGGTGGTGCCGGGATAGAAATACTGCGTATCGTCCTGCACCGATGCCAGCGTCAGTCCGCCGCTGTCGAGCGCGGGCAGGAACGATGCGAGCACCTTAAACGTAGATCCTACGGAACGCGTCGTGTTCGATGCGCGGTTCAGCGTCAGGCTCTGTGTCTTTGCTCCGCGGCCGCCGCAGATGGCAACCACGTGGCCCGTTTTCTGATCGATGATCGAGAATGACGACTGAGGCTGGGGAGTCAGGTATTTGCTCTCGACATACTTGTCTCCGGCCGCCTCATCGACCAGTGAATTACGGAACTCGTCTATTTTTGCGTAGACATCGTCGGGAGAAAGAGTCAGCTCCGAGATGCCCTTCTTCGTGCCGTCCTCATGGTAGTACAGGCCGTTTGAATCAACGAAATCCTTGAAATAATCGATAAAATGATGGCGCTGGTAATGTGTGACAGTACCGTCCGCCTTATATACGGAGAGCGCATAGGTCAGCTCGTAGCAGGAGCCTGCGGAAGAGCTGAAACCGAACTCAGGGAAATTAGCCTCATCGGTATAGTAACGGTCAACAATCTCCTGAACCTCACGGTCCTGAGTCGTATATATGGTCAGGCCGCCGTAATAGAGCTGCTGCTGCGCCTGATCGTACGAGTAGCCGAGCTTTTCCTGCATATCCGCGCAGACCTGCTCCACCAGCTCATCAGTGAAATACGAGAAAGTAGTGGCGGATGTGGCCTTTTTTTCCATATTGTAGGCCGCGATCCTGGTATAAACGTCATCGGCAATGGCCTCGTCGTACTGCTCCTTCGTGCACCAGCCCATCTCCAGCATATTGTCGAGACATGACTGGCGTCTCTCGGCATTCATATCGGGGTGCGTGATGGGATTCCGGTTGGTGGGTGACAGAACGATGGGCGCGAGAACCGAGGCCTCGGAAAGCGTCAGCTCCGACATATCCTTTCCGAAATAGCTCTCCGCGGCCTTCGCTACACCGTAGGCGCCGTTGCCGAGGTTGACGAAGTTCAGGTAATACTCGAGGATCTCATCCTTGGTAAGCACTGTCTCGAGCTGCACCGCCAGGAACTGCTCCTGTACCTTACGCGTGAGTTTGTCGATCTTATTCTTCTCACCGCCGCCCGAGAAAACCTGGTTCTTTAAGAGCTGCTGCGTGATCGTACTCGCGCCGAATCCGAAGGTACCGCCCTCCTCAACTACCGAAACCGCGGCTCTTAAGATACCTCTCGCATCGATACCGCTGTGCTCATAGAAACGCTCATCCTCGAGCGCTACGAAACAGTGCTGGATAAGTATCGGTATCTCTTCGATCTCCGCGTATCTGCGGTTTGCCTCTATACCGGCAAAAACCTGGGAAACGGTGCCGTCGGTAAAATAAGCGGTCGAGCTGTAGCCCGTATCGCTCAGAACATCCAGATGAACCTCCGGCGCGGAATCGATCATGCCCTTAAACGCGCCGAAAGCGCCCATGACTCCGACCACTCCCACCAGGACGATCGCTATGATAAATACCCTGAAGATCATGATCCAGAGCTTGCTGGCCAGTCTCTTCGGTACAGACTTAATGGCGTGCTGTTTCTCAACGACGCCGCGTCTGCTGTAATCTGTATCAGAACTCATAATACTCCATAAACCTCCATTGTCCGTACAATTATATCATTTCGGCCACCCGAATACAAATTAAATATCTTTTACGGAAATGTTAAGCCCTAAAAAAGCGCGGATTGACGCGAAAAGCGGCGGATAATATAATTATTACGGAACGGAGATTCATATGACAGAATATAAGACCATACAACAGGAAGCCACCGGTGAGATCACCGAGAAGAAATCACGGTTCATAGCCACTCTTCGCCCCGTCTCGTCGGAGGAAGAAGCCCTCGCCTTCATAGCCGAAATGAAAAAGAAATACTGGGATGCCAGGCATAACTGCTCCGCCTACATCATCGGCACGGATAAACCGCTCGAGCGCTGCAGCGACGACGGTGAGCCTTCCCGCACGGCCGGCATGCCGATGCTCGAGGTACTCAAAGGCAGCGGTCTCTCGAATGTCTGCGCTGTCGTCACCAGATATTTCGGCGGCATACTCTTAGGTACCGGTGGACTGGTGCGCGCCTATCAGACAGCCACGGCGGAAGGTATCAAAAACAGTGTCATCCTTACCTGCAAATATTTAAACAGGATTAAACTTACTCTCGACTACAACGCATACGGAAAAGTCCAGTATTATGCGGTTTCCGAGCATTTGAGCATGGACGAGCCGGTCTTTTCAGACAGCGTTTCCGTGACATTCTCGTTGAGTGACGAGGAACGCGGAAAGCTCCTCTCCTACGCTACCGAGGCCACTTCGGGAAAGGCCGGGATCGAGGATCTGGGCAAGAGCTGGGTAACTGTTTTGACATAAGAAAACAAACATGCTATTATGACGTGGAGGACCGCAGCGCCGGTCCATTCACACGATCAAGAACGGAGATTACGGATATGAGTTTACTTTCAGACTGGCGAACCCTCGCCTATGAGACAGAAAAGTCCCCCAAAGACAATCAGATCTTCTGGGCCAATTATTTTGCGATCGAGCAGGGCATCTATGAGAAGCTCCTCGCAGACCCCGACACCGTTGTCAAGGGCACGGTAAAGGAACTGGCGGAAAAGTACGGCTGCAAGCTGCAGGTCATGGTCGGTTTCCTCGACGGCATCAACGATTCCTTAAAGACGCCCAATCCCATTGAGGATATGACCGAGGATACCGAGGTTTCCCTCGACTTTGACAAGGAAAAGCTCTACTACAACATGGTAGGCGCCAAGGCAGACTGGCTCTACAACCTGCCCGCATGGAACGATCTCATCACCGAGGAGCGCCGTAAGGAGCTCTACAAGGAACAGAAGAATTCGGGCACCGTTCGCACAGGCAAAAAGATCTTCCCCAACGATCCCTGTCCCTGCGGAAGCGGCAAGAAATACAAGCATTGCTGCGGAAGAAAGTA
This sequence comes from Lachnospiraceae bacterium, assembly GCA_016288005.1. Classification (GTDB taxonomy): domain Bacteria; phylum Bacillota; class Clostridia; order Lachnospirales; family Lachnospiraceae; genus RUG11977. Next base: position 5,416 of record JAEEXY010000068.1, on the reverse strand, counting down.
ATCCAAAAGTTAGATCATGATATAATAAAAAGATGCCTGTCACCATAAAATGGTGACAGGCATCTTTAATAAGCACCAATTATATTCTACTTATCGATTGACAACCTTTGCATTCTCTGAAGAATCGGACGCTGCCGCCGTCTCCGCCTCGAATGCGCTGTCAATAAGCATCATCATCTCGAGTACGCTTCGGAAATTCTCTTCCCTGTTTTTCTCCAGCCAGCAAAGCGTTCCCTGCCAGGAAGCATTCTGTCTGAACATAACCCTTACACCGAACGTAGCCTTTTTTCCCCTCGCGTTTGACATTACGGGACAAAGCTTTGTAGGATCGGAAATATCTCTATTCTCCTCCGCCGATTTCTTCTCTGTAACTGCTGCGCGCTTTCCGAATCCGCGGCATCTCATGGTGGCCTGCGGATACTCACCCTCATCAAATATCTTATCGATCGTTTTTACCAGAGTGATAACGCTGTTAAAGGTTTCCGGTTCACTGTGTAAAGAGCTGAAAATTCTGCCTTTCATTTCACCGGCGTTGTATTCATCAATACAAATACCGATGGAACTGAGATCATAAATACTCATCAGCATCGCTCCTTTCATCCATATCTGGAACTATTATCCCCCAAAAGAGTTACTTTTCGGATACATTTTCAGAGCTTTTGTAAACTTTTTTTATTTTTTCGGTTTACTTCTCGACAGGCATTTTTGCTCTCTCAAACATCTCCAGAATCTCTGAAGACGGCTTTTTATCAAGCTTTGAGACGATCACGGCCACAATAAAGCTGCAGATAAAGCCGGGAATGATCTCATAAATATTTGTAAGATCCGAAAGGAAAACATACCATAATGCGTCAACCGCGAAACCTGTTACGATACCTGCAACGGCACCTTTATAGGTAAGCCTCTTCCAGTGGAGCGACAGCAGTATGGCCGGTCCGAACGCGGCGCCGAACGCGGCCCATGCGCATTCTACCAGATCCATGATGCCCTTGCAGTTCGGGCTCATAGCGATCAGCAGCGCAACTATCGAGATAATGATAACAACTATACGGCCGGCCCAGAGCATTTCCTTATTCGTGGCTTTCTTGCGGAAAACGGGCTTATATACATCGGAGGCGAATGCCGAGGACGACGCGAGGAGCTGTGAGTCCGCCGTACTCATCGAAGCCGCCAGGATGGCCGAGAGCAGCACGCCCGCGATAAATGCGGGGAATATCCTGCGGACGAGCACTATGAATACCAGGCTCCTGCTGTCAACATCCAGATACGTGCCGAGATACTCGTGAGCGACCAGCGCCACAACGGAGGCCATGCCCAGGATAACAAATGTCCAGCAGGTACCGATGACTCTCGATTTCTTCATTTCCTTTTCCGAACGGATCGCCATGAATCTTACCAGAATGTGAGGCATGCCCATGTATCCGAGTCCCCAGCCGAGTCCGCTTAAGATGTCCGAAATACTCTGCCAGTCAAATTTTCCGCTGGAAAGTACATTATAGTAGTTTTCCGAGGTAACAACCTGTGCCAGAGGCGCAAAATCCGCCTGTCCCATGATTATCGTGACAACGATCGGAACGGTCATCAGCGCCATGAGCATCAGCATGCCCTGGATAAAGTCGGTCCAGCATACCGCGTTGAAGCCTCCGAAGAATGTATATACCAATATGATGATCGTCGCGCCGATCATGGCGGTCTTTGTATCCATGCCGAATACGGTGTTGAACAGATTGCCGCATGCCACGATGCTAGATGCCGCGTAAATGCAGTAGGCAACGACGAATATCACCGCGCATATGATCTGGAGCGCTTTGCTCTCGGATTTGAAACGGCGGGTGAGATACTGGGGGATCGTGATCGAGTCGTCGGCTATCATCGAGAAACGTCTGAGCCCGGGCGCGACGAACAGCCATGCGCAGAGTGTACCGATGAACAGTCCTATCGATATCCAGATCTGACCCATGCCGTACGCGTAGATCGATCCGGGCAGTCCCATGAGCACCCAGGCGCTCATATCGGATGCTCCGGCAGAGAGAGCGGCAACCCATCCGTTCATCTGCCTGCCGCCGAGGAAGTACATCTTGTCTCCTCCGTCGCTCTTACGGCTCTTAAAATAAAAGAAGACTCCGATCGTAACAACGACGATCAGATAGAGCACAAAAGCCAGTATTTCAGCGAAATTGTTCATATTGATCTCCCTTCGTCAATATAAGTAATACTTATACTTACATTATTTTTTCTAATTCTTTTTGAGTATATGAGCTTTACTTCCAAAAATCAAGTCTTTATTGCAAAAAAATAAAATAATGTTATTATATAAATAAGAAAAACTTATATGATCCTATTTTTGAAGGAAATATCCTTTAGAAAGGAGCAAAGACATGTCTGTAAGAAAATATTCCGCATTTATAAAAGTAACCGAGCAGGGTTCCGTTACCGCCGCAGCAGCGGAGCTCGGCATCTCACAGTCGGGACTCACCCAGCTGCTCAATTCCCTCGAGGATGAGCTCGGACTCACACTGCTCATCAGGAACCGTTCCGGCGTCAAGCTCACCGAGGAGGGCGCCCAGCTGCTCCCCCTCATGAAGGAGGTCCTCGAGGCCGACGATAAGGTCCGTTCTCTGGCCGCTTCGCTCACCGGAACCGAGGCCGAAACCCCCGGCAAGATACTGAAGATCGGCTCATTTACCAGTGTGGCCGTAAACTGGCTGCCGGACATCATCCGCAGTTTCAGCAGTGAAGAGCCCGATGTAAGGATCGAGCTGATCGACTGCGGCTATAACAACATAGAAAAAAGCTTCGCCGAGCAGCCGATGGATTTCGGTTTCGTAAGGCTTCCGCTCGACTTTAAATGCAAGACCCTGCCGCTGTTCAACGACAGGCTGCTGGCCGTGCTGCCCTACGATTTCGACAGATTCAAGCTCATCTACAACGAAGCTGAAAAAAACTACACCTGTCCCACATCGCTCTTTGTATCCGAGCCCGTGGTGAGCCTCATAGATACGGTGGACCGCGACGCAAAGACCATCTTCCGCTCCGCCGGCATAGTCCCGAATATCCGCTACCGCGTGGAGGACGATTTCGCGATGCTCGCTATGGTAGAAAAGGGTCTGGGCATAGCCATCATGCCCGAGCTGATGCTGGAAAACACCAATCACAAGGTCCTGATCTGCCAGCTCTATCCGCCCGCATTCCGCATGATAGGCATAGCATTCCCGGATTATTCGCATCTGAGCGATACCGCGACAAAGTTTGTGGAGTTTACGAAGAAGTATTTAGGATAATTAATCAGGATTTAATATTTATCAGAGAGGCTTTTCCTTATGAACAGACTTATTTCAAGGATCGGCGCGATCATCGTCACCTTAACTGTTTTCTTATTTATGATATTTCTCATCATCGGATTCACATACGGCTCATACCTTGTATGCCTTTTCCTGCCGATCGGATATATCATGACGGCCGCAGGCCTCTGTCATGAATGCAGCGAGGACCGAAGGGTCGCGGCGAATATCGGCCTGATAACCGCCGCTGTATACGCCGTGCTGATCATGCTCGTGTACTACTCGCAGCTTACCACCGTGCACCTCGAAAAGCTCGACGACGTAGCCAAAAATCTGCTGGATTACAGAAGAGGCAGTCTTATGTTTAATTACGATCTGCTCGGATACGGCATGATGGCGCTGTCGACATTCTTCATCGGATTATCAATGAACCCCGAAACAAAGGCAGACAAGTGGCTCAGGGTACTTATGATGTTACACGGTATTTTCTTTATTTCCTGCGTATTTATGCCCATGACCGGAATGTTCGCGCATATGGGCGACGGAGATCATTACAATGCCGCCCCCATTGGAGGAGGTGCCCTGGCACTGATCATCTGGTGCATCTATTTCCTGCCGATCGGGATTTTGGCGTTTGTTCATTTCGGCAAGGACAGTACAGGTAATACATGAAGCAGATCGCGTCGAAAACACCGATTTGAAAGAAGTTTTATCAACTGAAAAAAAGTACTTGCATTTTGGAAATTGAGGGAGTATAATATCGTCTGTTGGTTGATTTAGCGCTATCGCCAAACGGTAAGGCAACGGACTCTGACTCCGTCATTTCAAGGTTCGAATCCTTGTAGCGCTGCGTAGGACTCCAGTGAAAGCTGGAGTCCTTTTTCTTTTGCAAAGCCCGTAAAAAAGCGCTTTCAGCATAATTTATTTCTTGTATTTATCACCTCAGACTGAAATATAAAATAGAATTTTCTTTCTGTTTTTTCCTTGTTAATATCCCATTATAACGAGGTGATGAAAACATGATAAGAAAAGCGACCGTCAAAGATCTGTCACGCATAGCTGAGATACAAATCTTCAACTACCGTCTGTTCTTTTACCCCATATTCAGATCTGATGAGTACTACTTTGATGAGCTGCAGGTTCCGGCCCTCATGAAAGAATATGAATCCGGCCTGGACAGTCTGTATGTATACGATGACGGGGTGGTAAAAGGCTTTATAAAGATCGAAGGAACTTATATCGCGCGGCTGTTCGTTGAGCCCGTACTGCAAAACGGCACTATCGGCTCCCAGTTACTGGAATATGCCGTAAAAGAGCATGATGCAGATCATCTGTGGGCACTGGAGAAAAATGAAAAGGCGATACGCTTCTACGAAAGACACGGTTTTACCGCGACCGGAAAGAAAAAGCCCGAAGACGGTACAGCCGAGTACCTTATTCTTCTGCGCAGAAATTCATAAAACCAGATCAGGTCGAAGCCGCTTAATATTCTCCAGTCTGCTGTATGAGAGTGCCATATAAGCGTCGATCCATTTATGTTCTTCTTCCGAAACATTATTCTGCTCAAGGCAATACGAAAGAAAAAAACGGTAGCCCTGTTCGGCATCGGAATAATCAGCTGCATGATAGCAATTATCCGCTACTTCGAACAAGGCTTTAAAACGTAATGGGTGTTCAGGATTCTCCTCAAAAAAACGCCTGTATAACTTCTTTGACAGACCATAGTCACCGGCTTTTTGCAGTTCTTGTGCCTGTAGCAGAATTTCAGGAACTTCGTTCATATATACCTCCGACAATTCTAAATTGCCATATATTCTGCTTTTATTCTATCAGAAGCACAAATCGTAATAAAGCCATTCTTAGAAATAAATCAATTCGCTCCCGCCTCGTGTGCGGCGGCGGCTCGGGCGTGGCGTGGCTTTTTCACGCTATGGTATGTAAATAAAGTGCATGCCTGCCGGACAGTTTTTTGCGACATAGAGTAACGTCATAGTTTTTCTTGGCTTTCGCTCGTCTCAGGGACAAAAATACACGGATGTATTTTTAGCCGTCATGAGGCATGGACGCCGAATGGCGGCGGCCCCGTGACTCGGCTTGAACATAGTTGCGAAAGCCTAGAAAAACATGAGGTTACG
>JAEEXY010000067.1 GCA_016288005.1 Lachnospiraceae bacterium | reverse complement strand
GACCATCAAACGCATCGTGGCTCCCGAGGAGCAGGTGATCTCCATCGCTCACTGCGATGCTCCCGAGGACGCCGAGTATGTGGCATCGCTCGTTCGCGCGGCCTGTCCTGTAAAGGATGTGATCATCCGTTACTATGACATCTGCACAGGTACGCACGTTGGCCCCGGCACCGTAGCCATATTCTTTATGGGTCAGGACCGCATGCTCGATCCCGCCTCCGACGCATTTATCCCTCAGGCGATCAGGACGATCAAGGAGACAGGCAGCCGCATCCCGGCAGGCATCTCGGCCGGTGTGAGCGCAGGCGTCGCACAGGCAAAGCAGCTCGGGGAAAAGATCCCCGCCACGGTCAGACAGGCCAAGCAGCAGATCTCCGATAAGCTGCCCGTAGGCAGAAAGAGCGCAAACGCGGATCAATGATACAAGCAGCACCGTTTTATGGAGCGGTGCTGCTTTTTTATCCGTTGTTCAACCGTTTTCGGATACAATATTGCTTTTTGAGTCGCTTTAGGGTATGATATACGCATTAATCGGTTTATATTTGGTTCTATTGCGGTTTATATATTATCCTGTGAGGTATTGCGATGACTATCGAAGAGATGAAGATCCGGAAAAAGGAATTGGGTTATTCCAATAAGATGCTCGCGGAGAAGTCAGGTGTTCCTTTAGGCACTGTACAGAAAATATTCGGCGGCAGTACGACCGCACCGCGGCGTGCCACGATACTGGCACTGTCACGCGTACTCGCCTACGCCGAAGCCTTACAGGACGGAGTGGCAGGCGGTCCCTCCATGGTCATGGAGTCTTCCCCCGCATACGGTAAGCCTTTCCCTGCCGGTCGGTTCCCCGATACATACGAGCATACGATAGATGAATATATCGCTCTCCCCGAAGGTACCAGAGTTGAGCTGATCGACGGCCGGTTCTATGACATGGCGGCGCCCACGACCATTCATCAGAGTATCGCATCTGAGATAGCATATGCCTTCAAGACCTTTATCATGAAAAAAGGCGGCAGCTGTATCCCTTTTTTAGCTCCTACCGACGTCCAGCTGGACAGTGACAATAAGACCATGGTTATGCCCGATGTACTGGTCGTATGTGACAGATCAAAGATCACCAAAGCTCGCATCGTCGGCGCGCCGGATCTAGTGGTGGAGATCGTATCCCCGGGCAATGTCATAACAGATGTCCTGATCAAGATGCGAAAGTACCGTAACGCAGGCGTCCGGGAGTACTGGATAGTATTCCCGGACGAAAAACAGATCATGGTATATGATTTTGAGCATGGGCTCGCCACTCAGGTCTACTCCTTTGAGGATAGTGTCCCCGTCAGTATCTGGGGCGGCAAATGTATGGTCGATTTTGCGTATATATACAGTCAGGTGGAATTCATGTACTGAGCCTCAGGCTACAGCACCCGAGTAACCTGTTCAGTTCCTTCGCAAGCTGCTTAGGTATCGCGTCATAGCATGCTCCCCGATGTGATCACATCGTATTTTCCGTATTCGGACAGAAACTTGACCGCAGTTCTTGCATTTCCGCCTTCCGTCAATACAAAAAGGAATAAAATCGGAACATGGTTTTATCAAATAGGGAATAAAATCGGAGGTTAGTCTTATCAAAAAAGGAATAAAATCTGAACATGAAAACAGGCGGGGCCTTGCGGCTCCGCCTGTAATATTTGTGTTACTATGTCGTCTGTTAGCGACGTTAAGCAGCTTTAGACAAATTATCTGAGGAGGGTAAGAACGCCCTGTGTCGACTGATTTGCCTGAGCGAGCATCGACTGGCCAGCCTGCTGAAGGATGCTGTCCTTCGAGTACTGAACCATCTGCTTAGCCATGTTAACGTCACGGATACGAGACTCAGATGCCTGTAAGTTCTCAGCTGTGTTATCAGCGTTAGCAATGGTGTGCTCAAGACGGTTCTGAATAGCACCGAGGTAAGATCTGGACTTCGATACATAACTGGTAGCTACATCGATATCGGTGATAGCTGCAGTGAATGCCTTATGAACATCCTCGAAGTTGCTGCCATCAACGGTCTCACCAAGCTTTTCCTTAATGTTGTTCAGTGTACCACCCGAAATCTGTCCATCCGAGAACTCTGCAAGATTAACTTCAGAGTCTCCAGTTTCAGCGATACCGGGATAGTTGAGCTTACTGGTATCAAGAGTACCAATATTGAACTTAATGGACTGAGCCGAGTTAGCGCCTACCTGAAGGTTAGCATTAACGCCTTCATCAAGGTTTGCAAGAGATATCTGGTTCGTGAACTTTGCCTCACCGGTCTCACCCGAGAAAAGATCCTCAGGCATATCATCTGCAATTGCCGAAAGCTGATCACCGGAAGCGAAGAGCTTCATGGTGTTGAACTCAGTGGTGCATGCGATACGGTTGATTTCCTTAGCCAGCTGCTCCATCTCGGAGTAGATGGATGTACGGTCTTCAGTAACGTTGGTGTCGTTAGCACCCTGTACTGCCAGCTCTCTCATACGCTGCATAATGCTGTGAACTTCGTTCAGCGCACCTTCTGCTGTCTGGATGAGGGAGATACCGTCCTGAGCATTGGTCGAACCCTGCTCCAAGCCACGGATCTGTCCGCGCATCTTCTCGGAAATCGAAAGACCAGCTGCATCATCGCCTGCGCGATTGATTCTGTAACCGGATGATAACTTCTCAGTTGACTTGCTTAAGTTGCTGTTGGTAATACCTAACTGTCTGTTGGTATTAGCTGCTGACATGTTGTGCTGTACTATCATAATTTTTCCTCCTTGAATGTGTTTTCCTGCGGCATCCTTGCCACCGGAAGTGAAGTAAGTTATTAGTTTCGGTGATCAGTGCTCCGGTCCGTACTCCATCGCTCCGATCTATGCCGGGGTAACCCTCCGGCAAGCTTGGTACTAAGTGTGACTTGCTTTACCTGTATAATATATCGGAGGGGTTAACAGATTACTTAACCCCTCCGGCAAACTTTTTTTAAATTTTTTTCGAAACTTATTTTTCCCTGTTGAAAAAGTAGGAATCTCCGTCCTGATGCTTGCCCGACATATTCTTATAATATGCGGCCGCGGTCTTGGCTCCGACCTTGAAATCCTTGATCTTCTGTCTGCCCTGCGAGAGGCGTATCGACAGCTTGGCCTTGTTGCGTTCCTCGGCGCTGGTCAGCTCCGTGGAGAGCTCCATCTGTCTGCGCACCAACTCCTGCGCTGTCTTTACCTGATCCGTATACGCATCGGTATTGTTCTTCAGTTCGGCACCTACTCTGCTGTACAGATCGAGGAATCCGTCATCGAGGGTTTTCAGATCGCCCAGCAGCGCATCCTTATCATCCATCAGCGCGTCAAACACATCCGGCTCAAACTCATCCGCCTCGAGCAGCTCTGCCTGGCCTTCAGTCTTTGCGAGCAGGTTTTTAAGTATCTCTTCCTTTTTGCGGAGAGTGTCTATCAGTATATTAATATATGTAGTTGTATTCTCTGCCATAGTCTCTCTCCTGTCTGCCGCCGGTCGGCATGTCTGTCTTTGTTTAAAATAAGGTCAGACCCCTTAAGGTCTGACCCGTAGTTTGTTTTATGAGTCTTATTCAGCCATCGCCAGCGTCTGAGGTGTCCTCACGTACTGGATCTTTGGGCCCGTTGCGTTCTGCACCCTGTTCAGTCTCATAACTTCTTTCCAGGTGTCTCTCATCTCACGGATGTACGAGAGTGCTTCGGTAAGCACCTCTGCGTCCTTGTGGATGTTCGCTTCTACCAGTCTACGGTAAATATAATCATAAACCAATTCGAAATCCTTCGCAACAGGATACTTGAAATCGAGTGTGGCTCTGAACTCGGTAATAATCTTTTCTGCCTTGATGATATTGGTGTTTGCCTTCTGAACGTCGCCGTTCTCAATGGCTCCAAGTGCGATATTGCAGAACTTGATCGCTCCGTCGTAGAGCATCAGGGTAAGCTCTGCGGGAGATGCTGTCTGAATGGAATTGTTCTTATACGCCAATGTCATGTTCTGAGTCATAAAGGATACCCCCTGCTATTTTATATATGATATATCGGTCTGATTCCGGTTTTCTTAACAGATAAAAATGTTAATTTTTTATGTCATCGATCATGACATGCCGAGCAGTCCCGCCATCTGGTTCTGCTTGCTCTGGAGGTTAGCGAGCGAGCTCTCCATCGTGGAGAACTGCTTATAATAACGATCCTCGAGTGCCGCAAGCTTATCCTCCCAGTTCTTGATCTGAGTCTGATACGAATCGATCTGCGACTGGATCTGCTTATCGTTATAGAGTGTGAGCGCGCTGCTTATCGAAGAAGCAGACATCTGCTTTGTGAGTGAATCGTAGAAGTTGGAGAACAGCTTGCTGAGTGCCTTGCTCGTGGTCTCGGGATCTGTCTCGATCGCCTTCTTCAGAGCGTCTTCCTTATCCGCGTAGGAACCGTCATCCGAATCACCGTTGATATGCAGCAGGCCGTGCTCGGTATACGCTCCGGTCACGATACCGAAGCTTGCGAGTGAATAGCTCTTTCCGTCAACCTCTACCGTGCCCTGCATACTCGATCTGAATATGGACATCAGGGAGTTCAGTGTGGTGTCATTACGAAGGAGAGCACCCTTGATCTTGTCTTCCCAGAGCTCTACCTGCTTTTCGCTCATCGCTTCCTTTTCTTCGTCGGTAAGCATAGCGTACTTGCGCGCCGATGCGGCATTGTAGCTGTCGTACATCTCTTTCAGGAGCTCGTTGTAGGACTTGACAAAGTCCTTAACCTTATTATATACGCCGTCGGTATCGGCTGATACGTTAAGAGTGATGCGCTCGCCTACGGCTGTGGTGCCTTTCAGCTCGATCGACAGACCGTTGGCCGAGATAGTATTGGTAGCCGATTTGATCGTAGCGCCGTTTAATACCAGCTGCGCGTCCTTTGCCGCAACAACAGCCATGGTGGTCGAATCCGCAGCGGTCTGCCCGCCGGTGGCCAGAGCCTCATCGATATCTCCGAGTCCGAGTGCCGCCAGACCGGTCTCGCCGCTCTGCGATGAAACAAGAGTGAACTTGTTTGCCTCGCCGCTGTTCTTTGCGCTGATATAGAAACGTCCGCTCGCCTGATCATAGTTGGCGTTAAGTCCAGCCTCCTGTAGCTTCGAATTCAGATCCCTGATGGTCATCTCATCTGTAATCTCGATGTTGGTCTCGGTGTAAGGATCCTCGCCCTCGGCTGCGTCTGACTTATATACCCTGACTGTAAGGGTCTGTCCCGCAACCATGCCTGCCTCGGTCAGTTTTGAACTCGCAGTGAGTTTCTTGCTGCCGATATCGGATCCGGTAACAAACTGAGCCGATGCCAGCTCGCTGACCGTCAGCTCGTATGAACCCGTCGAAGCGGTCGAAGCGGTAGCCGTAGCCTTGTCGCTGTTAGAGGAAGTCGCGGTCTTCGCAAGATAGGTGCCTTCCAGCTTTAATGAAGAAAGCTTCTCTGTATAGAGGGCATAGACCTTCGTATTGAGGCCTTCCCACTTTTCTTTTTTCCAGGAGAGCTTCTCCTGACTCTGCTCGAGCGAAGTCTTTTTCATCGACTGCGCCGACATCATTTCCTTTATGATGGCATCGGTATCAAGTCCCGATATCATTCCGCTCATTCTGATAGGCATATTGGCTTACCTCCGTTCTATGGCTGTTCCGTTTTGGCAACACTTAATAAAACCACCGCAGTTTTCTCTGCGCCGGATGATGCTGCTTCGCACGGAGACTGTAATTATCTTCTCTCGTCTACCATGATACCTGCGAGTTCCCACATCTTACTGATCATCTCGAGGGTCTCCTCCGAAGGGATCTCCTTGATGACCTCGCTGGTCTCTGCATCCATGATCTTGACCGCGATGCTGTGGGTCTCCTCATGATACGAGAACTGTGCGTTTGTGTGGCCGAAATACGCCTTTTTGTTCGCAGCGTTGATAGCCTTCTGGATCTCCTCCTTGGTAGGCTGAGGCTGAGACTGTGACTGCTGCTGTGATTTGCCCTGCTCCGCTGCGGGTGCAGGCGCCGCGTTTACGGGAACCGAACTTACATCCACTGCAGGAGCGGCATGTACTTCAGCTACCGGCTTGCTCTGCGGCTGAAAGCTTACATTGTTTAATGCATCCATTCCCATAAGTAACCTCCTTGTTGTGATTAAAACTGTCGGCTGTCCTTAGCCGACATTATGTGTCTATTCCCTTTATCGGCAGAAACTTCACATTTATTAACCTCTTTTTCCAACTTTTTTACAAATGTGTGCCCGAAGGCCAAAAAGAAAGGAACACTCTCTTATTCTTCTGTTGTATATAACAAGGTGCGGGCGCGCAGGGTATTTTTTCCAAAACGATCAAAACGGTTTTGTTTTGGAAAAAATGTCCCGTTGCAGCCCGCACCGGCTATCCTATAACCAATTAGAATTTGAACAGTTCCTTGATCGCCTCGGGCGACTGCTCCTGCTCTACGGCCTTTTTATTCTCTTCCTCGATCTGGAGGAATATCTCCTTACGGAATATCGGCACGTTCTTGGGAGCGTTGATGCCGATCTTGACCTGATCGCCGCGGATCTCGAGGATACTGATCTCGATATCATTGCCGATCATGATCGCTTCGTTTGATTTACGTGATAATGCAAGCATCAGTTTTCCTCCTTCCCGGCACGTGCTGCCTCGAGGATGTCATAGATCTTAAACTTGATCTCATAGTCGGGATTCTCGGCTACTACCTGGATGCCCTTCATGCTCTCTGTGTTGATGATGATGGGAGCCTTCATATTGGTGGTCATGGCCTTCAGATCCGAAGGTACGGTCATGGTAACGAGGACGCTGATATTGTTCTCGTTCCAGTCCCCAAGCACATCCAGAACACCGTCTTCCACGATGGGATCGTAGTCGGGCTTAACAAGAGTAGGAATGATAACGGGCAATGCCAGCCCGGGCTCCTCTACACTCTGCAGCCACTTGATCGCAGTGCTCTCACCCGTTTCCGAATCGTACATAAGCGCATACTTCGTGTACTCTTCGAAACCGAACAGGCCCTTCTCGAAGGTGATCACCTTTGAATCATCCAGATCGATCTCTCCATAGTATCTAGTCTTAACTTTCATGTCCTCATCCTCCATGATGAAATATTCTTAAGAGCGCTGTTTCCCTATCCGTCCCACTGTCAGGGGGAAGCACTCAATCTGCACTATTTTACAGGAAATCCAGCAGCGTGTTCTTGACTACTTTGGCCGCTGCCGAAAGAGACGCATTGTAGATCGTGTTCATCGCGTTGTAATTAACAACGGTCTCCACTATGTCCGCGTCCTCGTTCTGCGAGAGCAGATCCGTGAACTCGGTCTGCTGCGTCGAGAGACGGTTCTCGGTAAGCTCTAAGCGGTTATGACGGGTTCCGATATCGGCAACCGCCACATTTACGCGGTCCTCTTCGAGCTCCATGCTGGTCAGTCCTCTCGAATATGCCGCGCGCATGATATTGTCCTTGAGGTCCTTTTCGGTCTTTAATACGTCGAGGATCTGGTTCAGCTTGGTAACCTGCTCTTCTGAAAGAGTGTCGGCCTGCAGCTTTCTCTGAATATCCTCGATCTTGTCCTGTACTGCCTGAACGTCGCTTACCGCCTTGATTATATCGTCAACGGTACGTCCGAGCGAATGCGCGAACGCTTCCCTGCCCTGAACGTTGATCTTGAGCTTCTGGTTGAAGGTAACCTCGAAGGAGATCGGCTGGTCCTGAACCTCGTAATGGATCGACTTTTCCTCGCGCTCGTCCTCGTCCTCGATCGTCATGTCCCTGGTAGTGCACTCGAAATAGTGCTCGGGACGGAGCTCGTTCTTCAGGAAATCCTGCTTCTGGTAGGTAAGCTGGAAATCGGCGTCACGCCACATCTCATAGTATTTGCTGCCGAGGATGATCTCGCCGGTGTCCTCAATATAGTTGATCTCATCCTCTGCGGGGTTGTATGCGGAAGGGTCTGTCGAAGGCAGAACGTTCATGTCTGCGTCGGTCAGCTCGTCGGTGTACTGAAGCTCTCCGTCGGAATCATATACATAATTGCCGTCCGCGTCCTTCTCCGGGATCTTGAGCGAGAGTCCGCCGCCCTGCTCTACGGTGTAGAGATTATCGTAAGCCATGCGGAGACGGTAAACCGTGATCTCGCTGGGTCTGGTCTCGGTATCGAAGGACTCAACGTCGTCCATGTCGAGCTCATTGGTATCGCAGGTATCGATGATCCTTCTGGTAACCTGCAGGTCCTCGTTCTTTATCGTCTCGGTGATCGTGTAATTGATATCGTGAGACTCTTCGCCGAATACGAGGCTCGTGTTGGTCTTATATCCGGTGAACAGGTATCTGCCCGCGTAGTTTGCGTTGCCCTCCTGGTAGATCTGGGTCTTGAGCTCCTTTAAGTTGATCGCGATGCTGTTGCGGTCATCCTCGTTGAAGGTGTCGTTCGCGCCCTGTACGCAGTAGGTGTGGATCTTTGTGATGATCTCGCTCGTGGTGCGCAGCGCGCTCTCGGTGGTCTCCATCCAGGACATCGCGTCGGGGATATTTTTCTCATAGTACTGGTTGAGCTCGCTCAGGTTGGTACGCAGCTTCAGCGCGCGTACGGCAACGATCGGGTCGTCCGAGGGACGCTGGATCGCCAGACCTGTCGAGTACTGCTCCTCAAGGGAGGAAAGAGATGACTTGTTGCTGTTGATGTTGTACAGCATGTTGTTGGTCATCATTTTATTGGTAATACGCATGCGCGGCTCCTTTCCAAAAACAAAAGGGTTAAGCTCCCATATAATTTATAAGACGATCGTAGCACTGGTCCATCGTGGAGATGATCTTTGCAGACAGGTTGTACGCGTTCTGGTATCTGACGAGGTTCATGCTCTCTTCGTCGATGTCTACGCCGGAAACGGAAAGTCTCTGGTTCTGGACTGTCGAGAGGATATCCTCCTGATTCTGCATGAAGTTCTTTGCCTTGGCGGCGTCGATGCCGAGCTCGGCGATGAGGGACTGCATGAAGCCCGAAGGCGTGCCCTGCTTGAACATCTTGGTATCGGACTTTAACGCGATGAGCTTCATCACGATGTCGTTCTGCGACTCACCGTCGATCACGTCGCTGGCGGTTACGATCTTGGTCGGGTCGTGGTAGATCTCATCGGTAACGCAAAGGCCCGAAGCGGTAACGAAATAGTAGCTGCCGTAGTTTACTTCCTGGTCCTCGACCGCATACAGACCGGTCTTGCTGCTGATGATTATTCCGTTCTCCGCGTCCTCCTCGGACTGCTCGAACACGTAATTGTCGCCGGAAACCCTGTCGCGGCTGTTGAAATAATCAAGTCCCGCGCGGTTGTTTAAGTCAACGCCCTGTTTGTGGATGTCGTTGTATGCCTTGGTGTATACGCGGGCGAACTCGTTGAGCTGCTGCATGTAATACGCAATGCCCTTGTATTCGATGCTCTGTCCGATATTGACTTCGATCTCGTCAACGTCCTTTTTGAGGCCGTCCTCGAGAGAGAACTCGTAAACGTATTTGCCGTCCTCATCGACGCTTACCTGGAAGCCGGTATATTTGTACTCCCTGTTGCCTACCTGGATGATGCCGGTCGGCGCGATGTGGAGCTGTTCTGTCTTGTTGACGCTGGTGTCGGTAACGGTGATCGTCTCATCACCGTAGCTCGCGGTGGTCTGTCCGTGGAAATACTGCTGGTTGTTGCCGTCGCGCATCTCGTACAGAGCCTGCAGGCGTCCGCCGTTAACGAGCGGGTTGTAGGTCTGGTCGCTGTCCCATACGATGTCGTAGAGTCCGTCAATGTCGGCCTGATAATGCTTCTCGGGTCTCGGAACAACGTTCATCGTGTGGAAATCGTAGGTGTCAACGAGAGTCGACTCGCCGATCTTGATAGTGTAGCTCGTGATGCCGGTCGCGCCGACTCCGAGCTTCTGCTCCACGACCGTGATATCCACGATGTTCGAGAGCTCGTCGACGAGCAGGTTTCTGCGGTCGCGGAGGTCGTTCGCGGCCTCGCCGGTGGTCTCTAAGGTATTGATCTGCTTATTGAGTCCCGCGATCTGTTTTGCGTAGGAGTTGACCGAATCGACCATCGTGCGGATCTCGAAGTTAACATTGTCCTGCAGCTGCTCTAAGCTCGTCTGGATCGAATTGATGTACTCGCAGAAGCTCTGCGCGTAGCTGTTCATCTGTGTGCGCACCGTGAGGTTCGCGGGGTCTTTCGAGAGCTCCTGGAGCGCGTCGCTCATTTTATTGAATGTGGTATTGAAGCCCTCGAGCTGTATCTCGTTGAAATAGTTCTCTATGGACTTCATGTAATAATCCTGTGCGGTGTAGTAACCGGTCATCGCGTTGTTGCTGCGGTACTTCTCATCGTAGTACACATCGCGCTGCTGCTCGATGGCCGTGATGGCCAGACCCGTGCCGATCATACCGTAGGTATTGTTCGCGCGCAGCGGTGTGTCCGCCTGCTGCTTAACTACCTGACGGGTATAGCCCTCGGTTTCGGTATTGGCCACGTTATGCGCGGTGGTATTGAGCCCGATGTTCGCTCCGAAGAGTCCGGTCGAACCGATGGTCAGTCCGAAAAAGGTATTAGGCATGATCTGTTACCTCCTAACTAAAGTGCAGCTCCCGGACGGGTTACTGTCCGAGTCTTTCGATAACATGCTCGAGCATGTCGTCGATAACGTTGATGTATCTGGCCGAAGCATTGTACGCGTGCTGGAATTTGATCAGGTAGGTGAGCTCATCGTCGGAGGAAACGCCGGTCACGTCCAGACGCTGGTCCTGAACGGAATTGACCATGATCTCCTGGTTTGACGAAAGAGTGTGATATTCATCGCCCTTTGTCGCGATCTCTCCGATGAACTGCGTGTAATATGCTTCGAAGTTGTTATAGGTCAGAGTGTTGGGTGAAAGTGTGGCAAACGGTGTCTGCCAGTCGGTGAGCAGGCCTTCGATCATCGAAATGTCGTAATCGCCGGTTCCGTTGTTGTTGATGATCGGAAGCTTTGATTTGTTCGCGATGATCTCGGGGTTGATCTCGATCTCACCCAGAGTGTAAAGTGTGTAGTTATCGCTCGGATCCTCCCAGTTATAGATCCTCGCGTTTTCGAGTACGGTGCCGTCCGCGAGAGTGATGTCCTGCGCATCCATGTATCTCGGTGTGGTCTTTCTCGAGAAAAGCTCGATGCCGGGTGTCGCCTCTTCGTCAACACCGACCGGCGCGTGCTCCTCGTCGAATACGCGGATCACGGTGTCCTCCTCGAAGGTGTACTCGCTGCCGTCGTTGCGGGTGACCGTGGTGCCGGCCGCGATCGTAACCTCTTTGTCGGGGCAGAGCCTGTTGTTGATCGTGGTAACGATGCCGTGGATCAGCTGGTCGAACTGCGCCTGCGTCCTCATGACGATGGACGAATCAACGTAGAGATTGTATTCCTCGGTCGCGATCTCATAATTGTCGAGAGCAAGCTTCCATTCTTCTTCGTCGAGCTCACCGGACTCCTCATCGATGTAATCGCTGATGTCGGGCTCGAGCGGGATATCTGTGTATTTGCCGACATGAGAGCCTCTGGCCTGAATGGAACCCTTGAGGCTGCCGATGTCTGAACCCGCCGACATGTTGGGAACCTGCGACCAGTCGAACACCTCGGCGTCCCCTAAGTGGGGCCAAACCGCCAGGAGTATGTCTGCCGACTCATCGAGGGGTGTGTCGATGTTATGAACTTCGTTGTACTGGGCCATCGTGATGTAGCCCATCGGTGCCAGATAGTCCTCGGAAACGAACGAAACGCCTTCGATGATGACGTTTACCTTGCCGTTTATCTGCTCCTTGTAATCGATCTTTGTGAGCTGTCCGAGCTCGTCGAGAAGGAGATTTCTGCGGTCGCGAAGGTCGTTCGCGTTCTCCTGCTTGCTCGCCTCGTAGAATGTGATCTTTGCGTTGAGGTCGAATATCTCGGCGCCTATCTCGTTTATGCGGTTGATCTTTGTGCGGATCTTTGTATTGAGGTCGAGCTGGAATTCCTTGAGCTGGGTGTAGATCTTGTCCGAACGCTCAACCAGTGTAAGTCCGGTCTCGACGAGGGTTGCCTGCGCCACTCTGCTGTCGGGCTCCTTTGCGAGTTCCTGGAGCGATACCCAGAAATTCGACAGATCATCCTGGAACTTGACTCCCGTCAGCTCGCCGAACAGGTTCTCGATCTCCTGCTCCGCATCGTACTGTGCCTCGTAATATCCCTGTCTTCCGTATTCCCTGCGGTACGTTTTATCCAAAAAAACATCGCGCACCTGCCTAACCTCTTGTGCATTGACGCCGAGACCGATCTGAAGCTTTTCAACAGCGTTCTGACCGATGTTGTTGTAGATATGATCACCCAGCAGAGTCTGCTGACGTACATATCCGTCGGTGTCCACATTGGCTAAATTGTGCGCGACTACATTTAATCCTGTTTGTCCTATTCTTAAGCCGGATGTTCCGACAGATAAACTGCTAAACAGCGACATACTCCTACCTCCTGATAAAGAACAAAAAAGGGGCCGGCGTAAAGTCTACTGCTTGGCGTCGAACATCCTTGTTCCCGTGCCCTGCATAGCTTCCTCACCTGCATTGCGCGTGTAATTATTCCCCGGCGGGCTCATCCTTGAGCTTTGGATCAGATTCAGTTCGAATTCGATCATTTCCAGGGACTGCTCTATGAGCAGCTTGTTTCGGTCATTTATCGTGACCAGAGTCTTTAACGTTGAGCTCAGCTCATCGTGTATCTCGGCGAGCCTCTTCTGCTGATCCGGCTGCTTTGCCATGATCTTGATGAGGTTTTTCATGCCGAGGGTCGCGGGATCCCTGTTTAAAACAATCCCGATATTTTTAATGACCTCCTCCCTTTTACGTTCAAGGGAATTGATACGCTCAACCGTGAGCTGCTCCCTGTCCGTGATTTCCTGAAGGGCTGTGAGGTCATTTTTAATGATAGTACGGGTTTTCTCCGATACTATCGGTATAAGCTCCTTGTATATGTCATTCTCCTTGGACATGACACTGACTAATTCATCGATTAAACCGGCCATAAATTAATATACTCCGATAAAAGATCCGTCCGACTGTCAAATGTCGAAAGAATCAAGAAGCTTGTCAGCAAGATCGTTGTCGCTTACCGACCAGGTGCCGTTCTCCATGGCTGCCTTGATCTGCGCGATACGATCCTCGCGAACCTCGGGTGCCGCCGCAACTGCTGCCTTTGCTACCTGAAGGGCCTTGCCTGCCTGAGACAACTCAAGAGTGTCGGCAAAGCTCAGGGCGTTGCTATTGGCTGCTTTCTTAGTTCTGTTAGCAGAATAAATCTGACTAACCTGATTCATAGCATCTATACGCATACTTGCCTCCTATCCGTAACATCCGTGTCACAGGTTTTATCAAACACTGATCTTACTTGTGTGCTAACTTTTTTCTATCTCTGCTCTGTATATCGGATGCGCGTTTAAAATACTTAACCCCTAATTGTGAACTTTTTGTAAACAAATTTATTCTTTTTGCAAAATAGGTCACATTTTCGTTCCCTTCGATGCCCTCGGCTTCATGCGGAGCTTCTTTACGGGAAGTGTCTTATTGTTCGGAAGAACAAGGTCGGGATCGTTCGCAGCGGCTGCGGCAGCGAAGATGACATGGTCGGTCTTGTCCATCGAGATGCCTTTTACGCCGCGTCCGGTCTTTTTAAACTCAGGAACCTCGGCAAGCGGGAACGCGAGTCCGTAGCCGTTCTTCGTTACGATGATCACGCGGCGGTCTCCTGCGAGCATATCGGCCGCAGAAAGCATGCTGATCGCAACGACCTCATCCTTGGGCTCGAGCTTTGTCGCCGCCATCATAAGTCTCGTGGTGTCGAATTCGATACCCGAGGTCAGCTTGATATAGCCTGCCTTGGTCACGAACATCAGCATAGAATCGAACATGCTCTCGAACGAGCAGTAGAAAATGGCCTCCTGCTGGTCTATCTTGCAGAGGTTGTGGATGAGAACGCCCTTTTCCTTTATCCTGCAGCGGGGCAGCTTTTCGGCCTTGACGCGCAGCATATTGCCCTCTGCGGTAAATACGCAGAGCACATCGTTGTTCTTCATCCTTACTATATGAGGGAATTCGGCGAGCGTCTCGGCCTGCGTCTTCGCGTAGGTGACCTCGTCGATCGTCTTGGTATATCCGAACTTATCTATTAGAACATAAATGTCCTCGATCTTAACCTCTTCGACATAGCTCCTGGTCTCGAGCTCAGCGATCTCGGTGCGTCTCGGACGCGCGAACTTTTCGGCGTATTCCTTTAATCTGCCCTTGATGACTGCATGGAGCGCAGATTTTTTCGAGAGTATGTTCTCGTATCTGGCAATATTTGCGAGCAGGGTCTTTTTCTCGTCCTGGAGCTTTAATATCTCGAGTCCGATCAGCCTGTAGAGAGGCATCGAGAGGATCGCGTCGGCCTGCGCTTCGGTGAAATTGAGCATCATGGCCTGTATCCTCGAGGCTTCGGACTTAAACTTAATGTCGGTAACATCGCCGTGGATCAGGCACTCCTTGGCCTGTTTTACGGATGTCGATCCGCGCAGTACCTCTATGATCAGATCGATAACGTCGGTTGCGCGCAGCAGGCCCTCAACGATCTCGAGTCTGGCCTTCGCTTTCTCGAGCAGGTGTCTGTGCTCGCGCGTGTAGAGCTCCTCCTGGAACTCTACGAACTCCCTGAGCATCGACTTTAAGCTGAATACGATCGGCTGCTTTTCCTTTACGGCGAGCAGGTTTACGGAGTAGGTGTCCTCCAGACCCGATTTCTTAAAGAGTCCGTTGAGCAGGTTCGCGGCGTCGCGGTCCTTTTTGACCTCGACCACGATCCTGATGCCCTCCTTCGAGGACTCGTCCCTTACATCGTATATCTCCTCAAATACCTTATCCCTCATGAGGCCCACGAGGCCCTCAACGAGCTTGGTCTTGGTGCCCGACGCGGTGAAAGGTATCTCTGTGATGACGATATTGGTGCGTCCGTATTCGCCTTTTTCGATCACGGTCTTTGCCCTGATCCTGATTCTGCCCTCACCGGTCTCGTAAATGTCCTTTAAAGCGGAACCGTTAACGATCACGCCGCCGGTCGGAAAATCGGGGCCGGGCATGATCTGCAGCAGCTCGTCGAGCGGGATGGCGGGATTGTCGAGATAAGCGATGCAGGCATTGATGACCTCTCCGGCATTGTGCGGAGGAATGTTGGTCGCCATACCGACCGCGATACCGGTCGTGCCGTTGATCAGCAGATTCGGGATCATCGCGGGGAGCACCGTGGGCTCCTTCTCGCTCTCATCGAAATTGGGAATGAAATCAACGAGGTCCTTGTCCAGGTTCTCGAGCAGCGTCATGCCGCCCTCGGACAGTCTGGCCTCGGTGTAACGCATGGCAGCCGAAGGGTCGCCGTCGATCGAACCGAAGTTGCCGTGTCCGTCCACGAGCGGTATCGAAAGGGTATAGTCCTCCGACATATGCACGAGCGCGTCATAGATCGAGCTGTCGCCGTGAGGATGGTATTTACCCATCGTATCACCGACGATACGGGCGCTCTTTCTGTGAGGCTTGTCGGGTCCGTTGTTCAGCTCGGTCATGGAGTAGAGGATGCGGCGCTGCACCGGCTTTAAGCCGTCGCGCACGTCCGGCAGAGCTCTCGCCACGATAACGCTCATCGCGTAATCGATGTAGAACTCCTCCATGGTCTTTTTCAGATCGACGTCATGGATACGGTCAAAATCGAAGATCGTATTGTCGATATTGTCGTTTTTCGTCTTTTTCGCCATACTCTCTCCCCTACACGTCCAGATTCTTCACGAATTTCGCGTTGGTTTCTATAAATTCGCGCCGCGGTTCCACCTTGTCGCCCATCAGGATGTTGAAGGTGACGTCCACCAGCGAGGCGGTTTCTTCGTCGATGCTGACCTTGCGCAGGATCCGTCTCGCCGGGTCCATGGTGGTCTCCCAAAGCTGCTCAGCATCCATCTCGCCCAGGCCTTTGTAGCGCTGGATGCGGGCGCCGTCCGCGCCGACCTCGGCCATAAGCCTCTTCTGCTCGTCCTCGCTGTAGGTGTACCAGGTCTTCTTGTTCTTTTCGACCTTGTACAGCGGCGGCTGCGCCAGATAGACGTGTCCCTGATAGATCAGCTCCGGCATGAAGCGGTAGAGGAAGGTCAGCATCAGGGTCCCGATATGCGCGCCGTCCACGTCCGCATCCGTCATGATGATGATCTTGTCGTAGCGGAGCTTTTCGATATCGAAGTTGCTTAAGATTCCGGTGCCGAAGGCGGTGATCATGGTCTTGATCTCCGCGTTCGCGTAGATCTTATCTTCCCGGGCCTTTTCCACGTTCAGGATCTTGCCCCGGAGCGGCAGGATGGCCTGGATCTCGCGGTTTCGGGCGGTCTTGGCGCTGCCGCCGGCGGAGTCGCCCTCCACG
>JAEEXY010000066.1 GCA_016288005.1 Lachnospiraceae bacterium | reverse complement strand
TGAAGTCACGATCACAAAAGAACGGCAAGCAGTGTTGCGAAAGAGGAATGTGTCTTGCAGAAGCAAAACCTCGAAAGCAGCCTGCGAGTGCCTGAAGCAAAGCGAAAGGAGATACCAGTGAAACTGAGGTTATCTGTTAAAGAAAGCAACCGGGAATATGTATCCGGTGAGCTTACCGCCCACGGAATAGAGATAAGCGAGGACGCCGAATACAGTGTAACGGAATCCCCGGGAGGGAATTACCTCACGGTCAAGGACTCGAAGGGAGACAGGGTCAGGATCGCCTGCACAGACATCGTTTACATCGAGAGCTACGGACGCAATGTGGACGTGCACACCACGCAGGGTTCGTACCGCACTCAGGAAAGGATGTACAGGCTGGAGGAGTTTCTGGACAAGAGTCTTTTCACCCGTGTCAGCAATTCCGTGATCGTACAGAAAAAACACATCAAAAAGATACGCCCCTCTCTTTCGATGAAATTCATCATCACGATGTCGGAGGGAACGGTCATCGATGTGACCAGAAGCTACTATTCGTCTTTCAGGAGCTTTCTGGGGATTTGAACAAAGCTGCGGCTCATCTTAAGCCGCGTCAATATCACCTGCGGTAATCCGCAGTAATCCAGGAGGAAAACATGGCAACCATTTCAATCTTTATATTAGTAATTCTCGGCATCTCATGCCTGACCGCACTGATCGCGGTGCTCGTATATTATCTCAGATACAGGAGACACGTTTCGAGAGTCATGAACGGAGAAGAAGCTCCGAACGAAAAAAGGATAACCTCTCCCGCGGAGACGGCGCTCTCGATACTCATCATCCTGCTGCTCGTATGGAACGGCTTCTCACTGGTACAGTTCTCGATAGTTAACAACGAACTGAACGAACTCAGATCCAAGATGAACGATATCTCACGCGATATTTCAATCTACAGCCATGAGATTGAAGAAAGTATCGCAAACAGCGGCTCTCTCGTTCGCGACTTTCAGTTCATCGCGAGTTCTCTCGACAGACAGACCCTGTCGTTCACATACGATATCGAGGTCAATCTGAAAGAGTATCGTAACGATACAGAAGTATATTTAAACTACGGTTATAACAGGATCCGCATGGAAAAGGCCGACGGAAAGTACACGACGTCCATGACCGTACGTCTCGGCGAATGCATCTACGATTATGCTTACGTGGAGATAATAAGCGACGGCATGACCCGTATAGATACGCTTCAGGGCACCCCTACAGGCCCCGTATGGAAGGATTTCCTGCCTCAGGTATATATGAGCAAGGCTCCCTGGGAGATCAAAGAAAAGAACGGTTCCGTCACGATCAAGGATGACATGAAATTCCGCATGGTCACAAGGGCATCGGATGTAGCCGTGACGGCAGCTTATCTCGTGACCGAGCTAAACGGCAGCGAGATCGGCAGGCAGAAGCTCGATATCAGCACCCCTCAGGATGAGGTAACCGTACCGATCGGCAAAACCTATGAATTAAAGCCCGGTGACGTGCTGGCTTTCTATACAGTCACCGAGACAGACCTCGGGATCAGCTATAAGTCCGTTATGTTCACGCAGGGCGACGATAACGGCAATATCCCGTACGAACAGCTCATCGACTCCGACGGCTCGATCCTTTACAGCGAGTGATCGCAGCCCGTGATCAGTCATTTCGAAATGTTGCAATACCCCCGGCGGCAGTTTTTAAATTGCCGTCGGGGGATCTTTTATCTGTTTACCCAGACTCTCATCTCACCCTCACCGCGGTTTGCCCATGTGTAGTAAGGGATAAATGTGAGCTCACAGTCGTCGTACTCAGGCTTCGTATACGCCTGGTACAGCGCTCCGGTCTTAGCCTTTTCACGCTTTCCCGGCAACACGATAGTCGTGACTTCGCTGCCTTCGATCGTCAGCTTCCCGAGCCTTGTCTTCGAAGCGTCCGTGCATACCGAAACCATATGCAGGTCTCTGCCGTTATCCGCCTCTTCGATGCAGTATACAAAAGGTCCGTAGGAAACAGCCACTTTGCCGTGGTCTTCGGCAACCGCCGATGAAGACTCGAGTATGCGGACGCTCTTTTTAAACTCTATCTCGATAACATCGCCCTGCTTAAAGCTGCCGCTGATATATTCATAGCCCTTTTTGAGCTCATGAGGATACGGGCCGCAGTTTAAGTTGTAGAACTCGCACCAGTCGGGTACGCGAAGAGCCAGTGTCATATCACGGGCAGCCCCGTCAGCCTTCGATACTTCCCTGCATGTGATCTTTATCTTTCCGCTGCCGGTCAGGTCCGAATCCACATCCCAGACAACCTTCGTGCCGCTGTAATCCTTTTCTATCGTTCCGCCGACATACAGATGCGTAAAGAGTGTATCATCGCTCTCGGTGTACGCATAAGCCCCGACCGAGCTGACCAGCCTGGCGATATTGGGCGGGCAGCATGCACATCCGAACCACTTCTGCCTTACGGGCTTTACGTGGAATTTGCGTTCGTCCTTATGGCAGGCCTCGGGCCGCACCTCGAGCGGATTAACGTAGAAAAAGCTCTTTCCGTCGAGTGCCATGCCGGACAGGACCGTATTGTACAGGGCTCTCTCCATTACATCGGCATATTTGCTGTCGACATCGATCTGCAGCATCCTGCGCGCAAAGAATACGAGTCCGATCGCTGCGCAGGTCTCGGAATATGCCAGATCGTTGGGCAGTTCGTAATCGTAGAGGAATGCCTCGCCGTGATTGGTCGCGCCGATACCGCCAGTGACGTACATCTTTCGGTTAACGATGCTGTCCCAGAGCCTTAAGCATGCCTTATAGAGCTCCTCATCACTGGTCAGCCTCGCAACATCCGCCATGCCGGAGTAGAGATATACCGCCCTTACCGCGTGTCCGGTCGCCTCATCCTGCTGCCGCACGGGACGGTGCGCCTGATAATAATGGTACCACTCCGCGTCGCCGTGCCTTTTGGCTTCATCGGGATGCTCCTTATCGAAGTAATATGGGTGCTGTCCTCTCTCATCGATAAAATACTTACTGAGCTCGAGGTATCTGTCCTCGCCCGTGACCTCATACAGACGCACGAGCGCCATCTCCGCGATCTCATGACCGGGATATCCCTTGATCTGCCCCTCTTCCCTGCCGAACTTAGAGTATACAAAATCTGCGAAACGGCGGGCCGCGTTCAGGAGCTTGTCCTTGCCGGTAGCCTGATAGTAAGCCACAGCGCCCTCGGTCAGATGTCCGAAGCAATAGAGCTCGTGATAGTCCTTGAGATTGGTGAACACCTTCGACATGTCGTTGATGATGTAATACGTATCGAGGTACCCGTTCGGCTGCTGCGCCGCGCAGACTATGTCTATGGCCTCATCCGCGGTTCTCTCAAGCTCCGGATCGGGATGCTGCAGCAGTGAATAGCCCACGGCCTCGATCCATTTCGAGAAATCCGTATCCTGGAACACAAAGCCGTAGAAACGGTCCTCCATATGATCCGCGTCTTCGGGGATCGGCCTGAAAATATTCGTCGGCCAGATGACCTCTTTATATGCCGCGCCCTGCTCCTTCCTGGCCGCAGTGATCTTTCCGGCTATCTTAAAATTACGCATCGCGTAGCTCGGCTCCGCGCCTTCGACCCTGTCGTTGATGGCGTTCCACTGGTAGGGGATCACTTCCCTGCGCACCAGCTCCATCTCGCCTTTCCAGAAAGGATCGTTAACGTGTATGTTCCTCAGATCAAGAGGAGTTCCCACAGTTCTGACCATAGTATTCGTCTCTCTTCCCGGCCGCTGTCGGCCAATTATCGCAAAAATCCCCCGGGCTGCCCGTCCGGCAAATCGGGACAAACAGCCCGAGGGTTGGTTTAGAAAATGAGTATCAGATCACTCCGAGAGGAATGAGGATCACCAGCAGCAGCGCCACCAGCCCCCATTCGGTCGCCAGGAAGATCGTCCGGTTCTTCGGCTTCATGTCGGGCACATAGTTGCTCGCGAGGAAGAACGGGATGTACGTGGTGATGAATACGGGCAGCACGCCCCACCACTTATATACCCAGATGAACGAATGATTCGATGTGCCTGCCAGAAACGACTCAAACAGCGCGAACAGCAGCGCCATCTCGATCGCACCCACCAGCTTGCAGCTGATGCCGGCTTTGCCGTTTTTCGCGAAGTATCTCTTAGTACGGTCCTGCGGGAGCATCTTGAACGATATGATACCGGCCAGCGAGAACATCATCGACAGCTCCCAGCACACGCCGACGAGAAGGATAAACGTCGTGGACTCGTTCGAAACCGACCACAGCGGATACCCTGTCACATGCCCGATTATCGCGTTGCAAATCTCGTAGAGCCAGTGCACGCCGTACAGCGCAAAACCCGCATAGATCACATCGTAGTTTTTCTTATGTGCCTCGGTCCAGTAAACATAGAAAACCACAGCCAGGATGAAAATGAAAGTCCAGTTGAAATTCGCCGTGCTCCTGACCTGTATCCTGTCCACCAGGCTCATCGCCTCGGCCGAACCGTCACCCCAAAACTTAAACATATCTGCCTCCTCCTACACGTTATTTGATCCCCATTTGTGCTTTTAATTCCTCATAAGAACCCGATCAATCATTCCTGCAGCTTAAAGTGAAGTGGTTAAGCAGCGGAACATGATAATCAGACTGCCGTCCTTACGCACGGACGAGCAAAAGAAATAAGAAAAATAGAGATGTCTTACTGCTTTCCGAAAACATTATATCATCACCGTAATTGCAAGCGCAAGCGGAACTTCTGCGGATTCATATACCGGATCAAAATGCCCCATAAAGCTGTTCTGCTTTATGGGGCATTCTGTAAATACCGGTTTATTCGGTTTTGATCTCATACACGATTGAGTAAGCATAAGGTTCTCTTTATGTATCATTTCGCACGTCCACGATCAGTTGTAAGTGTTATCGTTACGTCACCGCTGCCGAGCAGCTCCGTCAGTTTATCCTTGGGCAGGTCGATCTTTCCGAGACTCGTATATGCCCATGAGTTCGACCCGTAAAATACCACCAGCCGATCTCCGGAATACAGAACGATGTCTCCTGCCGACGTGGTCGTCTGCCTGTCATCCCTGACGATGCTCTGCCCGATCGAGCCTACCTGCTCAAAGCCTCCGTACATGGACATCTGTATCGTAAGTCCCGACGATGCCAGTTCTTTCAGCGCGCTTACGGATGCGTTGTCTTCCCAGACAACATCCACCTCGGTATTTCCGATCTTCATGATCATAGTATCTGCCTCATTCTCCGCCGTACCAGCCGGCGCTTTGTTTTTCGCAAAGGAGCCTGTCCATGCCTTTATTTCATCATCCGATGCATACGTCAGGTCTTTTCCGTCCATAACCTCCGCATCGGAGGCCAGACTGCGGATATTCGCCATGCTCCCCGATATCCCGCTGCCTCCGGAAGTGCAGAACGGAATGATCGTCTTTCCCTTCAGATCGCTGCTTTTCAGGAACTTTCGGATAACTCCCGGCTCTTTTCCATGCCAGATCGGATATCCGAGATATATCGTATCGTACTGGTCGAGGTTTTTTATGACAGTACTGTATGCGACATAAGACTTCTTGTTTTGTTCTTTGTTTGCTCTGCATGACGCTTCGTGATAGTTAAGATCGTCCGCTATATATGCCTTTTTGGGCAAGAGGCTTACAATATCCGCGGCTGCCGCTTCTCTCACCTTTAAAGCCGCGGCTTCCGTGTTTCCCGTTGCAGAAAAATATATTACGATCGATGTGCTGACTCCTGCCGAAACAGTCACCGTGCTCGTATAACTCTTGCCTTTTGATCGGGCGGTGATCGTAGCCGTCCCTTCGCCTTTGGCGGTAAGCTTTCCTTTTCCGGTGACGGTCACTACCTTTTTGTCCGACGTTTTCCAGACGACTTTTTTGGCATTTTTCAGCTTCAGCCGGTACGTCTGCCCCACTTTCATATGGATATTTTTCGCGCTGATCGCCGGAGTCGCCGCGCTCACGGCATTGATTCCCACACCTGCCGCCGCAAAAATCACCAGCAGAAATACCGCCAGTTTTATAAGCCCTGCTTTCATCACACACATCTCCTTTCTGACACCCTTTATCACTATTATACGGCGTTGACATAAAATGCGCTAATGAATAAAACGAATAACATGATATTCCGTTACGGAATATCATAGAAAGGAATTGCTATGGAGATCAAGAACCTCAGCCCGCGAAGAAAACAAAGCTCTATCTGATCCGGAACAAAAACAGGGCATTCACCCCGATCGCCGAGAGATCCCTTGCCATGATCAGGGAGTCTTTTTGATCCTGCCTGAATGGAGATTTACCCTTAAAAGATTATATTTTCCCTTAAAATCAAGCACTATTTAATGGCATTTCTCCTTTAATGTTGACTTTTCCCTCAAATCGAATTATATTTTAAGGGAAAGAGGGGTGTAATAAGGGAATGCGTGAATTCAATTACTCTTTGATCAACGATAATAAATGGGATTCTGAGCTTTTGGGACTGATCGCAGCCATATACAGATACGAGGGCCGACAGGAACTGTTTTTAAAGCAAAAGCCGCAAGAATTGGAGAAATTGGTCGAAATTGCAAAGATCCAAAGTACCGAGTCGTCGAACGCGATCGAAGGAATTGTTACGACAAATACGCGCATCAGACAACTCGTTGAAGAAAAGACCACGCCTCATAACCGCAACGAGCAGGAAATAGCAGGCTACAGGGATGTTCTCAATATCATTCACGAAAGCTTCGATGCGATCCCGATCTCACAGAACTACATCCTGCAGCTGCATAAGATCATGTACAGTCACATGAGCAATCCACTGGCCGGCAGAACAAAGAATGTACAGAATTATATCAGCGCTACATATCCCGACGGACACACCGAAGTGCTGTTCACGCCTCTCGCCCCATACGAAACTCCCGAGGCACTGGATAAACTATGCTGCGAATATAACCGTGTAATAGGAAACATGGAGTTGGAACCGCTCATAGCTATCCCGGTCTTTATCCATGACTTTCTCTGCATTCACCCGTTCAATGACGGCAATGGGCGTATGAGCCGTCTGCTTACCACACTCCTGCTCTACAGGAGCGGTTTCCATGTTGGAAAATACATTTCACTGGAAGCAAAAATCGCAAACAGCAAAGACCTGTATTACGAGTCTCTGTCAATGTCGCAGGCAGGCTGGCACGAAGGCGCCGATGATCCTGTTCCGTTCATCAAATACCTCCTGGGCACTATACTGTCCGCCTACAAGGATTTCGAAGATCGCTTCGCACTGGTGGAAGTAAAACGCTCCGCGCTGGATACAGTCCGTATGGCCGCGCAGGGCAAGATCGGCAGATTCACAAAGCAGGATATTATAGAACTGTGCCCCTCGCTCAGTTTAAGCTCAGTGGAAGGTGCACTGAGGAAGATGGTTGAAGCAGGGGAATTGAACAGGGAAGGAGTAGGCAAAAAAACCTGCTATTCCGGAAAATGGTATTAAACTTATCGCTGTGCCTGAATCAATTGCGATTATAGTTTTATCAGCCCCCGCTCAAATGTTCGTCAGCTCGTAGTAATATCCCTTTTTCTGCATGAGCTCCTCGTGTGTTCCGGACTCTAATATGCCCATATTGCCGATGTAGAGTATCTCATCGGCATTTTTGATGGTTGAGAGCCGGTGGGCGACGATGAAAGTGGTCTTATCTTTGGTCAGGCGGTCGAGTGCCTCCTTGATGATCATCTCGGTATCGGTATCTATCGCGCTCGTGGCCTCATCCATGATGATGACAGCAGGGTTCTTGAGCACTATCCTCGCAAAGCTGATCAGCTGCCTCTCGCCTGCAGAAAGATCCGCGCCCCGCTCCTCGAGAGTGTGCATGAAACCGTCGGGGAAACGCTCGATGAATCTGTCCGCATGGATGAAACGCGCGCTCTCCATACACTCTTCGTCGGTCGCATCCCACTTGCCGTAGCGGATGTTGTCCATTATCGTGCCCTTAAAGATAAACGGATCCTGCATCAGAACGCCCACTTCATGCCTTAAGGAGCGCAGTGTGACGTCTCTTACATCCATTCCGTCTATCCTTACAGAACCGGTCTTGACGTCGTAGAAACGCGTGAGCATATTGATAACTGTCGTTTTGCCCGCTCCGGTATGGCCCACCAGTGCCACGGTCTTGCCGGGCTCCACATGGAGGTCGAAGTTTTCCAGTATCGGATGGCCTTCCTCATATTCGAAAGAAACATTGTCAAAATCGACACTTCCCTTAACGTCCTTAAGCTCCGCAGCGTCTTTTTTGTCGCAGATGTCCACCGGATAATCAATGGTATCGAATACCTGCTCGAGGTTTGAGCTGACCTGCGCCAGCTCCTGGATGATGTTCGCGATCTGGGATATGGGCTCTCTGAACGCGGACATGTAGCTGGTAAAGGTTATGACGATGCCTGCGGTCACTCCGACGCTTCCCGAAAGGATAAGCGAGAGGGCGACGCCGAAGATCGCGAGGGTTCCCGCGTTCCAGAAGCTGATGACTATGGGAGAATTGAGGCGGGACAGCTTGACAATGCCCCACCACTCCTTCACGCTCTTTTGGTGGATATCGTCATAGACCGCTTTGTTCTTGTCGATGCGGCTGTAATTCTTGATGATCTGCTCGCCCATAATGGATTCGACCAGAAAAGCGGATCTGTTGGAATTCTTGGCCCTCAATGCCGTAAACCGCTTTCCGAGCACCTTTTTGAGCAGCGATATGATAGTCATCATCGGGATCACGGTCGCAAAAACGACCAGAGTGAGTGTCGGGCTCAGCGAAAGCATGAAGATGCTCACGACTATGATCTTCACGATGTACACCGCGAACATCAGCACATAGTTCGAGAAAAAGGTCGCCAGTCCGTTGATATACTCGGTGACCCTCACGACGATCTTGCCGTCCGGCCTGCTGTCATAGTAGTCGAACGACAGCTCCTGCAGATGCTCAAAGATGTCGTTCCTGATCTTCGAGATGGTATTAAAGCCCACCTTGCCCATATTGATGGTCTGGATGTAGGTAACGGTTATCTCGACTATCGCCAGGAAGAACATGCTCCCGCACATGAGCGCGAGCTGTTTGTAGTCCTCGTTTATGACGACCTTATCGACGATTATCTTCAATAATCTCGGCGGGATCAGCGATGTGATCGAGGAAACGAACAGGAGCACCGCCACCATGATTATCGTTTTCCTGAACTCGCGGACATATCCGACGGTTCGCAGGAGCTGCTTCAGATCTATCTTTTTCTCGATCTTCTCATCCTGAAAGAATGTATTTCTTTTTGCCATATCAAGCCTCTTTCTGCTCCATCTGTATCCTGTACACTCTCGCGAAACTGCCGTTCAGGCGCATGAGTTCATCAAAGGTTCCTCGTTCCTCGACCCTGCCCTCGCGCATATACAGTATCTCGTCGCAGTCCTTTACGGATGAGAATCTGTGCGCGGTGATGATAAGGGTCTTCTCTGAGAATTTCTCGTAGATCTCGTTTAACAGCACCTTTTCGGTATTGACGTCCAGCGCGCTCGTCGAGTCATCGAGCACGAAAACCGGCGCGTTTTTCAGGAAGCATCTGGCGATCGATATCCTCTGCTTCTGTCCGCCCGAAATACCGATGCCGCGTTCACCGATGATGGTCTGATAGCGGTCCTCCAGCTCATTGATAAAGTTCTCGGCCTGGGCATGGACAGCGGCTTCTTTGACCAGTTTCTGATCCGCGTAGGGCTTTGAGAAAGCGATGTTCGATTCGATGGTGTTCGAGAAAAGAAAGACATCCTGGAATACGCAGGCAAACATATCCCGTAAGCGCTCCAGCTTATATTCCTTGATATCGTGGCCGTCGATCGTAATGCTGCCGGAAGTCAGCTCCTTGATCCTCAAAAGCGTCTTCAGCAGAACGCTCTTGCCCGAGCCGGTCTCGCCGACGATGCCCACCTTTTTGCCGTAAGGTATTGAAAGCGAGATATCGTTCAGTATCTTCTGTCCGTCTATGTCGAGCGTCACATTTTTCAGCTCGATGTTGGGCATTCCGGAGTACAGGCAGGGGCATCCGTCGTCGGGAGTCAGGCTCTCTTTCTCCATAAAATGCTTGAGAGAGAGTCCCGCGACCGTCTGCTGCTGCATGTTCACGATATTGTTGTTGACGCTGTTGATGTCCGACATGAGCCTGACAACATAGGTCGAAGATGACAGTATATAGCCCACTGTCAGGTCGCCGCGTATGACGAGCCAGGCTCCGATGGCGATAGTGCCGACATAGGCTATCTGCTTGATGATGTTCAGGGTCATTTCGAAATTGGCGGTCAGGGATACCTGCTTTATATTGGTGTCCCTGAAAGCCGTATTTACTTTGTTGAATTTCCGCTTTTCGAGTTCCTCGTTCACAAAGGACCTGACGATGCGCACACCCGCTATGTTTTCCTGTGTCGTGAGGTTCAGGGCCGCGCTGTTTGCCCTGATAACGGTAAAGTTCTCACGCGCCTTTTTCTTGAATATAAACACGGCGCGGATCAATATGGGAGTGAGCATCAGCGGGATTATAACGAAAGAAATGTCGATGGACGCGATCAGAACGATCGTAGTGATGAGCATGAAAACGGAATCCCCGAAATAAGGGATCCTGTGGCAGAACAGTTCCTTGAACATGATGGTGTCGCTGTTCAGTATCTGCAGGAGTTCACCGGAGTTGTAGGCGCTTATGGTGTCCGAATCCAGCTGCATGAGCTTGTCGTAGGACGCATACCTCAAAGCCGTCTCGAGATTCAGGCCGACTCTCTCCTGGATAAGGTCTCTGATATATATGAGCAGGAGCCTCACCGCCACGAGCAGCATAAAGAGCGCGGCAACCGAAAAGAACAGTTCCTTCGAATGAACCTCTCCGAATCTGCCCGTCAGCAGGAAATGAAAGATTCCCCCGCTCTGCTCATCGGGAACCGTATCCCTGATGACGAAATCAATAAGCATCCCCGAAAGCAGGGGCAGCAAAAGCTCGGCAAAAATACCGGCAAAACTGAGCAGCTCGGCGATTATCGAAATAAACAGATCTTTTTTGAAGTATTTGAACCCGAATCTTAATGTTTCCAAAGCATCTACCTCTTAAACAGCGTCCCCGCGACGCCTCTTCCGAGCTCAGCTCCTAAGTTTCCGCCGAGTCGTTTTCCGAACGATCCGAACAGCCCGCCGACAGCTTTTCCGATCTCGCGGCCGACGGTTCCCGATGCTGATTTCGCAACTTTCTTTGCCATCGCGTTCTTTTGCTTTTCCGCGGCTGCGGCGGCCTTTTCCTCAGCCTTTTTCTCTTTTTCCGCCTGTTTCGCGGCCGCCTGCTCCTCGGCCTCGCGCCGCTTTGCCTCAGCCGCCTCTATACGGTAGCGCTGCAGGAATTCAAACGCGGAATCACGGTCTACGGCCTCATCGTACTTATCGCGCAGCTCCGAAGCTCCCGCAAAACCGCTCCTGATATCCTCCTCTATCGTGCCCATGCGGCTCTCGGGCGGAAGTATCTTGGTGCGCTCCACCACTGTGGGCACACCGTCCTCATCGAGTACCGAGACCAGTGCCTCGCCCGTTCCAAGCTCAGACAGAACATCATATGTATTGAACGCAGGGTTCTCGCGGTATGAAAGCGCGGCAGCCTTTACGGCCTTCTGATCCGCCGGGGTGTAGGCGCGCAGCGCATGCTGGACCTTGTTCCCGAGCTGTGAGAGCACACCGCCGGGGATATCGCCGGGAGTCTGCGTGATGAAATAGATGCCGACGCCCTTTGAGCGGATGAGCTTTACCACCTGTTCTATCTTTGTGAGCAGCGTATCCGAAGCCGACTCAAACAGCATATGTGCCTCATCGAAGAAAAATACGAGCTTCGGTTTCTCGACATCGCCGACCTCGGGAAGCGCTTCAAAGAGCTCCGACATCAGCCACAGCAGGAATGTCGAATACATGCGCGGGCTGAGCGCCAGCCTCCTGCAGTCGAGGAGCTGCATCATGCCGCGGCCCTCATCGTCGCAGCGTAGCCAGTCATTGATGTCTATCGCGGGCTCTCCTATAAAACGGTCTCCGCCGTCAGCCTCGAGCGCGACGACCGATCTGATGATCGCGGCCAGGCTCGCGGGCGCGATATTGCCGTAGACAAGCGAATACTCCTGTCTTTTCTCGCCCACGTACTGCAGCATCGAGCGCAGATCCTTCGTATCGATCAGGAGCAGCCCTTCATCATCGGCTATCTTAAAGACAACGCTCATGATATCGGTCTGAGTGGCGTTAAGCCCCAGGATACGCGACAGGAGGAGCGGTCCCATCTCCGTGACCGTAGTCCGCAGGGGCATGCCCGTCTCACCGTACACATCCCAGTAATTTACGGGATAAACTTTGAACTCAAAACCGAGCTCCTTCAGGCTCATCTTCTCTATTCTGCCGTCAACGGTGGTCCCGGGCACTCCGGGCAGAGCCATGCCGGCCAGATCGCCCTTTATGTCGGCCAAAAATACGGGAACTCCCATATCGGAAAATGATTCCGCCATAACTTTGAGCGTAACGGTCTTACCCGTACCGGTAGCGCCTGCGATCAGACCGTGGCGGTTCGCCATCGAAGGATAGATATAAACGGGCTTCCCTTCGCCCGAAGTCTTTCCGATCAATATCTTGCTGTCATGATACATAAGCTGCCTCTTTCGTTTGTTGTCTTACTTACACGACGTTTTCCGTCTTGTTTCCCTGCTTCCTGCGGTAAGCCTCGTAGAGCTCCTCGGTGGCGAGCGCCATCTTGGTCACCGCGAACTCGCATTTGTCCGGTTCGGGATAGATGTACCAGGTATCCTCCAGGGTATTAAGATCCACACAGTCGCCGTATTTGCCGAGATACTCGTATTCGATATGGCAGGAATACAGCGAAGGCACGTTTTTGATCATCTCGAACGGGTCTCCGTCTACATCGGTGCCGCGGACCGTAAAACCGTTCATGTCATGCACCAGCGTACCGCTGCCGAGACGGATGAACTTCTTTGCGTTCGGCAGGGTATCAACATGCACGGGCAGCATGCCCGAAGAATAAGTGCCCGCTTCGACCTCACTGCGCACATTCGCGCGCTCCCACTCATACCAGTCGGGTATATGTGAGAACTCGGTCTCGCCCTTTAATGCTCGCAGCTCCGAGAGCTCGGTCATTTCCCATTCCTTGCCGCACGCGCCGCAGGAGAGGATCGTTCCCTTCGATCTCATCTTAAACTCGGCGCGGCATGCGGGACACTGATAGAGCACCTTGTGCAGGCCTTCGGCGCGGCCCTTGTATGTGATCCTGATGCCCTTTTCCTTCTGCCATGCGAAATCGTCGTACCGAAAAGCCTCAACGATCTTTTTGTTAATCTCATCGACCGGCGCGGATGCCAGCTCTTCCGCGGTATAGAGCAGCTTATACTCGGCCTCTGTTGGCTTAACTCCCCTGTCATGCAAGTTCCAGAAAGGCGAGTTCACATGATGTCCGTGACAGATCAGCACGGCCACCGGGACTTTGAGCAGCTTGCACAGCTTCCCGAGAGACTCCGGGAGTACCGCAGTCGTGCCGCAGAGCGAATAGCGCGCTTCGGGGTAGATCACGGCCACATCTCCGTTTTTGACCGTGCGCATCAGCTGTCTGACCAGCATCGTATCGTTCGTGAATTTCCTCTTGCAGATGCAGCCCACATCGCGCAGGAGCTGTTCCCTGCCGATAAAGCCGTCGATCGCCACGACATAATTCGCGCGCATCGGGAAGATGGCCTTTGTAGCCACCTTAAAATCCATGAACGCGTTGTGGTTGCAGAGCAGGACAAAGGGTGCCTTAAGCCCCTCTGTACCCTCTTTGCGCAGTATATTTTTATGTTTCCAGACGTCCGGCATGCTGAGCAGCCAGGTCAGCGGGCGCAGATACCATTTGGTGCGCACCGGCGGCTTTTTCATGTCAAAACGTTCGAATTCCTTTTTCATCGTGCAGCCTCCGCGATCGGTGTTTTTTCAAGTATAACATATTTGGGATATAATGCGACAGTTTTCGATACAATGCAGCAGCCCGCAGGCAGCCTTCCTCCCCCGGCTGTCTGCGGACTGTTACGTAGGACAGTATGAAAAAAATGATAATGTCAGGCTTTCTTTTTGGCTGCTCTCCTGCCGAGCACCACGCTCTGCAGCAGGATGAAGAAGCACAGCATGCCTCCCGTGGTGATGCTCTGCCACCAGGGGTCGTTGAGACCGCTCGAAACAACGATCTTCTTGATAGTGGTCAGCGTCATCGCTCCGAAGAAGGTTCCGATCACGTTGCCCACACCGCCTGTCAGCAGCGTGCCGCCTATGATCGACGACGCGATCGCGTTCATTTCCATGCCCGCCGCGTTGGTCGCGTTGCCGGCACCCGTATGCATCATGAACACATAACCCGAAATGCCGCTCAGCAAGCCGCTGATCAGATAGCTCATGAAACGCGTGCGCTTGATATTGATGCCGAGCATTAGTGCGCTCGTCTGGTTGCCGCCCATCGCGTAGAAATTGCGCCCGAGGCGGATGTATTTAAGCATTACGAATATTACTGCCACGCACACGATCGCCACGATAACGCCGAACTCGATACGTGCGGGAACCTTGTTTCCGTTTTTCGCCACATATCCGAGCCAGCCGATCTCAAGCTTCGCGTCCATCAGCTTTAAGAAGCCCTCGTGCGCGATCTTCTGCGGATTGACCGACAGGATCGTGGTCATGCCCCTCGCGAAGAACATACCCGCGAGCGTAACGATAAAGGGCTGTATCTCGAGATAACTGATCAAAAATCCGTGAACCGCGCCGAACGCGAGTCCGATGCCGAGAGCCAGCAGGATCGAAACAAATATGTTTCCGCCGTTGTTGAGGTACAGCACGCAGCTCATTACAACGAGCGAGGTCACGGCGCCTACGCTGATATCGATGCCG
Source organism: Lachnospiraceae bacterium (assembly GCA_016288005.1). GTDB lineage: Bacteria > Bacillota > Clostridia > Lachnospirales > Lachnospiraceae > RUG11977. Next base: position 1,643 of record JAEEXY010000066.1, on the reverse strand, counting down.
CCGCCGATCATGACGATCGTAAGACCGCAGGAAACGATGATCAGGCTGGCGTTGTCGTTGAGCATGTCAAATATCTGCTGGGCATGAAGAAATCCACCGCCGAACAGGATCATGGCGAGAATGTACATCACCATGAATATACCGATCGTGATCGACATCAGCAGCTGGGTATCGGTAAGGGGCTCTCTGCGAGTCATTTTGTCTTTCTTCATGATTCACCCGCTCCTTTCGCCGATACTTCCGACCTGCCGTTCTTAAAGCGCGACATGAGTTTTTCGAAACGGCTCTTGATCACGGGCGAGCCGATGACTACGAGCAGAATGATAACGATCGCCTTGTACGCCTTAACGTCGGTGGATGAAACCTTCATCGCATAGAGCGTGATCGTCAGCATCTGGATAACGTACGCGCCGATGATGCTGCCGCTGATCTTGAACCGGCCGCCGCCGAGATTATTGCCGCCGATGGCTACCGCAAGGATCGTGTCCATCTCGATATCGATCAGCAGGGTCTCGTGGTTGATCAGTCCGAGACGGCTGACGCCGATGCTTCCCGATACCGCCACGCAGATGCCGAGGATTATGAATGACAGTAATTTGATAAATGTCGAATTGATGCCGTTCAGGCGCGCCGCACTGCCGTTGATGCCGACGGACTGGGTGAACAGTTCAAGCGAGGTAAAATGGAATACCAGCTTGAACAGGATCGCTACCGCTATAACTATGATAACGGGTGTCGGGATCGGTATACCGGGGATAAATCCGCCTATCGCGGTAATGATCGGGCTGCTGACCGTAGGAGTCGCGCCGCCGTTGATCCAGTACGCGATCGAACGTCCGCAGGTATACAGTATCAGAGTCGCGATCATCGGCTGTATCCTGAATACCGCGACCAGAATTCCGTTAAAGGTTCCGAACAGCATAGCCACAACGCATGCCATAAGGAACGCTGCTATCACGGTCCCTCCGCCTATCGATGACGCGGACTTGAGCACCTTTACGAAAACGCTGCCCGCTATCGCCGCGGCTGCGCCGACGCTTATGTCCTGTCCGCCGCAGGCCGCCGTTACGAGCGTCATGCCCATAGCCAGCACTGCCAGCTCGCTCGCGCCGTTGATGATACTGATCAGATTGCCGGCGAGAACAATGTTTCCGTCGTTATTGTGCGCGATCTCGATACCGAAGAACGAGGGATCCCTTATGAGGTTGAACAGTACGAGCAGGAGTATCGCGATCAGCGGTATCGTCAGCTGACCGAGTCCCGAGCCGAAGCTTTTTCCTGTTTTAGTCTTCATGATCAGGCCTCACCTCCCGCTATAGTTTTCATAACCTGCGACTGATTCAGGTCGCGGCCCTTAAGTTCGCCCACGATGTGCCTGTCACGCATGACGATCAGGCGGCTGCAGGTACGCAGCATTTCCTCTACCTCCGAGGAAATAAAGGTCACGCTGACTCCGTCCTCCGCGAGTTTGAGCACGAGCTTCTGTATCTCGAGCTTGGTCCCGACGTCAATGCCTCTGGTCGGCTCGTCGAGGATCAGATAATCGGGATGGGTGAGCAGCCATCTGGCAAGTATCACTTTCTGCTGATTGCCTCCGCTTAAGGACCCTACGGGTGTTTCGCGGCTCGCAGTCTTTATGTTCA
>JAEEXY010000065.1 GCA_016288005.1 Lachnospiraceae bacterium | reverse complement strand
GATGAGCACTCAATGGAGGACGCCGCGGGCGAAGCAGCGGAAAACAATGTAAGAAAAGGAGACGAGTAAAGATGATCAGATTAGGAATACTCGGCTACGGCAACTTAGGACGCGGTATTGAGTGTGCGGTAAAGCACAACGCGGATATGGAGCTGAAAGCCGTTTTCACCAGGAGAGATCCGGCAGCAGTACAGATCAGGACCGAGGGCGCACGCGTGTACAGCGCGAACGACCTTGCGGCACATAAGGACGAGATCGACGTTCTCATCCTCTGCGGCGGCAGCGCGACGGACCTGCCCGAGCAGACACCCGCGGCGGTTAAGCTTTTTAATGTAGTCGACAGCTTCGACACACACGCACGTATTCCCGAGCATTTTGAAAATGTTGACAAGGCGGCGAAGGAAAGCGGTCACATCGGCATCATCTCCTGCGGATGGGATCCCGGCATGTTCTCGCTCGCGCGTCTCTACGGCAATGTGATCCTTCCCGAGGGCAAGGACTATACGTTCTGGGGCAAGGGTGTCAGCCAGGGCCATTCGGACGCGATCAGGCGCATCAAGGGCGTAGTTGACGCCAGACAGTATACCATCCCCGTTCCCGCAGCCCTCGAGGCCGTAAGGAGCGGTTCCTGCCCCGATCTTACCACGAGGCAGAAGCACACCAGAGAGTGCTTTGTAGTGGCTGAGGAGGGCGCAGATCTCGCACGCATCGAGAACGAGATCAAGACCATGCCCAACTATTTCTCGGATTACGATACAACGGTACATTTCATCAGCATGGAGGAGCTCAAGCGCGACCACGCGGGCCTGCCTCACGGCGGCTTCGTTATCCGCAGCGGTGTATCCGGCTGGAACAATGAGAATAAGCACACGATCGAGTACAGCTTAAAGCTCGATTCGAACCCCGAGTTCACCACACAGGTGCTCGTTGCGTTCGCGAGAGCGGCGTACCGCCTGAACAAAGAAGGTGTCTGCGGCTGCAAGACCGTGCTCGACATCCCTCCGATCATGCTGAGCGCCATGGATCCCGCGGAGATCAGGGCACATCTCGTCTGAGACGGACATTTGTCGGACAGAGGCATACAAACCCGCATAATATGCGGATAAATGCGAAAATGTCCTTGACAGGCAGACAAAAAGTGCTAGAATAATGCCAACACGATGACGGGAAGAGTAGTATGACACGAGTCCCCAGAGAGGTCCGCATTTGGTGCGAGCGGGCCGGCGAAGGTTATATGAAGACCACCCCCGAGTGGCCTGCAAACAGGTCCGTTGACTACGTTACAGTCATTAAGAGTGGGTATTTACCAATTAGGGTGGAACCGCGGATATTGTTTATTCGTCCCTTTCGGAGCTTAGGCTACGAAAGGGACTTTTTTGCGCGTTAAAGCGAGAGCACTCAGCCGGCGGAGCCGTGCCGGACGGAAAAGGCACGCTGCAAGCCGAAGGCTTGTGAGCGGGTCTTTACGGGCGGCAGGAGCACGAAGTGCGTGCTGAGTGCCGAGCGCACGCGACACCGAGCAAACCTGTTTGCGAGGTGACCGCTTTACAGAGAAAAGGAGGCAACAACATGGCGAACATTGTTCAACCCCGTACGCTCTCGGGCTTTATGGAGCTCCTGCCCGACGAGCAGATCATGTTTGAGCGCGTAAAAGCAAAGCTCGAGCAGACATTCGGCTCATACGGATTCTTCCCGCTCGACACCCCGGTGCTTGAGTACAGCGAGATACTCCTCGCTAAGGCCGGCGGCGAGACAGAGAAGCAGATATACAGATTTGAGAAAGGCGACACCGATCTCACCATGAGATTCGACCTGACCGTTCCGCTCGCGAAATATGTTGCGAAGAACCAGGGCGTGCTCACCTTCCCCTTCAAGCGCTACCAGATCGGTAAGTCATACCGCGGCGAGCGCGCGCAGAAGGGCAGGTTCAGAGAGTTCTACCAGGCCGACATCGACATCATCGGCGACGGATCGTTGAGCATCGTTAACGATGCGGAGATCCCGAGCATCATTTACAATACATTCAACGCGCTCGGCGTCGACGATTTCACGATCAGGATCAATAACCGTAAGGTGCTGAACGGCCTGTTCGCGAAATACGAGCTGAAGGCCGATCCCGCAGAGGTCCTGAGGATCATCGACAAGTTCGACAAGATCGGCTTTGACAATGTAAAGGCCGAGCTTACAGAGCTCGGAGTGGAGGAAGGCGTTGCCGCTGAACTGCTCGGACTCCTGACCTTTAAGGGGACCAAGGCCGAGACCCTCGATAAGCTTAAGGCAATGCTTTCCGGCGACACCTCGCCCGAGGCAAAGGACGCGATACTTCGGACCGGCGTTGAGGAGCTCGAGCAGGTGGTTAAATACATCGGCGACTTCGGCGTTCCGGATAAGTACTTCGCGATAGACCTTACCATAGCGAGAGGCCTTGATTACTACACCGGCACCGTTTATGAAACCACGATCACCAAGCACCCCGAGATCGGAAGCGTATGCTCGGGCGGAAGATACGACAATCTCGCGGGCTTCTACACCACGAAGCAGCTGCCCGGAGTCGGAATGTCGATCGGTCTTACGAGACTGTTCTACATCCTGAACGAGAGCAAGTACTTAAACGACAAGCTTAAGAGCCCCGCGGACGTGCTCGTTATCCCGATGACCGAGGATATGGGCAAAGCGGTTGAGATCTCCGCGGCTTTAAGGCGCGCAGGCATCCGCACGCAGGTATATCTTGAGCAGAAGAAGTTCAAGGCCAAGATCGGATACGCCGACAAACTCGGCATCCCGTTCTGCATCTTCCTCGGAGAGGACGAGATCGCTGCGAATAAGGTTTCGCTGAAGAACATGATCGACGGCGATCAGGTCACCTGCGATACGGAGGAGGCTATCCGAACTATCAAGGGCTTTATAGAGCCCCTTAACGAAGAAAAGCCCGTCAGCCTCGGCTGATGCAGAGAAACGTAAACAAACATTGCACATGAATATAAACGGAGGAAACATTATGAAGATTACGTTAAAAGACGGCTCGGTAAAAGAGTATTCGAGCCCGATGTCCATCATTGACATCGCAAAGGATTTAAGCGAAGGTCTGGCACGTGTGGCATGTGTCGGCGAGGTAGACGGAGAAGTTAAGGATCTGCGTACCGTTATTGACAGGGACTGCAAGCTGAGCATCCTCACATTCGACGATGAGGCCGGCAAGAAGGCATACCGCCATACTGCATCCCACGTTATGGCAGAGGCTGTTAAGCGCCTGTATCCCGATGCAAAGGTAGCGATCGGACCCGCAATCGACGAAGGCTTCTACTACGATTTCGATACACCTCCCTTCTCAAGAGAGGACCTTGACAAGATCGAGGCAGAGATCAAGAAGATCATCAAGGAAGGCCACGAGCTTACAAGATTTACTCTTCCGAGAGCCGAGGCCATCAAGTTCATGCAGGAGAAGGACGAGCCCTATAAGGTTCAGCTGATCGAGGACCTTCCCGAGGACGCAGAGCTCAGCTTCTACGATCAGGGCGGCTTTGTTGACCTGTGCGCGGGACCTCATCTTATGAGCACAAAGCAGCTTAAGTGCATCAAGCTCATTTCTTCATCGGGCGCTTACTGGAGAGGCGACGAGCACAACAAGATGCTTACGAGGATCTATGCTACGGCATTTACAAAGCAGGCAGATCTCGACGCTTACATGGCACACCTTGAGGACATCAAGCTCCGCGACCACAACAGACTCGGCCGCGAGATGAAGCTGTTCACGACAGTTGACGTTATCGGTCAGGGACTTCCGCTCTTTACACCCAAGGGAACAAAGATGATCCAGATCTTACAGCGCTGGATCGAGGACCTCGAGGACAACGAGTGGGGCTATGTACGTACAAGAACACCCCTTATGGCAAAGTCCGATCTGTACAAGATCAGCGGCCACTGGGATCACTATATGGACGGCATGTTCATTCTCAACAAAGAGAGCGAAGGTACAAAGGACGGCAAGGAAGTTATGGCCCTTCGTCCGATGACATGCCCGTTCCAGTACTATGTATACATGAATGAACAGCGTTCGTACCGCGATCTTCCTTACAGAATGAGCGAGACATCGACACTGTTCAGAAACGAGGATTCCGGTGAGATGCACGGACTTACGAGAGTACGTCAGTTCACGATCACGGAAGGCCACATCATCCTTCGTCCCGATCAGGCCGAGGAAGAGCTGACACGCTGCGTTGAGCTCGCCAACTACGTTATGACGACGCTCGGTGTGCAGAACGATGTAACATACCGTCTTTCAAAGTGGGATCCCGAGAACAAGAACAACAAGTACGTCGGTGACGCCGAGTACTGGGAGAGCACACAGGAGTTCCTCCGCAAGGTTATGAGAAAGAACGGCATACAGTTCACGGAGGCTGACGACGAGGCTGCGTTCTACGGACCGAAGATCGATATCCAGGCCAAGAACGTATACGGCAAGGAAGATACGATGGTTACGATCCAGCTCGACTGCAACAGCGCGGAGAAGTTCGGAATGTACTACATCGACGCGGAAGGCAACAAGGCACTGCCCTGGATCATCCACAGAACATCGATGGGATGCTTCGAGAGAACGCTTGCATGGCTCATCGAGCATTACGCAGGACAGTTCCCGACATGGATGTGCGCAGAGCAGGTACGTGTACTTCCCATTTCCGACAAGTACGAGGACTATGCGAACGAGGTATCGAAGAAGCTCAAGGCAGCAGGCATCCGCAATACTGTAGACGCACGCTCCGAGAAGATCGGCTTCAAGATCCGCGAGGCGAGACTCGACAGACTGCCTTACATGCTGGTAGTCGGCCAGAAGGAGCAGGAAGAGGGCCTGGTATCCGTCAGGAGCCGCTTCAAGGGCGACGAGGGAGCACAGCCTCTGGACAAGTTCATCAGCGATATTCTTGTTGAGATCAATACAAAAGAGATCAAAAAGATAGAAGTTGTTGACGAGAAGAAGTGAAAATGATATAGTTTAACGACAAAGCAGAACTTTTTTAAGCGGCGGTCTGAACGGATCGCCGCTAAAGAAATATTTAAGGAGAACGGAATGAAGGCAGAGGTTAAGAAAAACGTTATGACGTACGAGGGCCTGCGCGCCCTTGAGGATGAGCTCGAGGATCTGAAAGTCAACCGCCGTAAAGAGGTTGCGCAGAAGATCAAAGAGGCACGCGAACAGGGCGATCTTTCCGAGAACGCAGAGTACGATGCGGCGAAAGAAGAGCAGCGCGAGATCGAGGCTCGTATCGAGGAGATCGACAAGCTGTTAAAGAACGCTGAGGTAGCCGATGCGGACGAGAACGCCAAGGCAGACATCATTACCGTAGGAAGCACAGTTAAGCTTTTCGACGAGGAGTTCGGCGAGGAAGTCATCTACAAGATCGTAGGTTCTTCCGAGGCAAATATCCTCCAGAACAAGATCTCAAACGAGAGCCCCGTGGGCAAAGAGCTTATCGGCAAAAAGAAGAACCAGAAGATCACCGTTGAGACACAGAACGGACTCTTAAAGTTCAAGATCCTTCAGGTAACGAAGTAAGATGACCATTATTACGGCAGCGTTTTACACCCGATGAGAGAGGCGTGAGCGATGCCGTATGTTAAAATAAGGGGAATAGAGATTATGGCAGAGAATACACAGAACAACAAGAACAACGCACAGCAGCAGGAACCCGATATCCACCAGCTCTTAAAGGTGCGCCGCGAGAAGCTTGCCGCACTCCAGGAAGCCGGCAAGGATCCTTTCAAGATCACCAAGTACGACCAGACACATCATTCGACCGACTGCAAGAGCGAGTATGAGGCTCTTGAGGCAAAGCTCCTGGCAGGCCGTCCTGCGGTAAATACCGATGGAATGGACGAGGCTGCCGCTAAAGAGGCTGTTGATACCGATTACAACGAGCGCCGCGCGATCATGGACGCCAATCCGATCCATGTAAGCATCGCCGGCCGTATGATGAGCAAGCGCGTTATGGGTAAGGCTTCTTTCTGCAACGTTCAGGACAAGCCCGGCAACATCCAGGTATACGTTGCCCGCGATGCTATCGGCGAGGAGTCCTACGCTGAGTTCAAGAAGCTCGACATGGGCGATATCATCGGCGTAAAGGGCTATGTATTCAGGACCAAGATGGGCGAGATATCGATCCACGCCGAGAGTATCACATTGCTTTCAAAGTCCCTGCAGATCCTTCCCGAGAAGTATCACGGTCTGACCAATACCGACATGCGTTACCGTCAGCGCTACATCGACCTGATCATGAACGGCGATGCAAAGGATACATTCATCAAGAGATCGAAGATCATCAGCGAGATTCGTAAGTACCTCGACGGACAGGGCTTCATGGAGGTCGAGACCCCCATGCTCGTATCGAACGCCGGCGGTGCCGCGGCACGTCCCTTCGAGACACATTTCAATGCTCTTGACGAGGACTTAAAGCTCCGCATTTCCCTTGAGCTGTACTTAAAGAGACTGATCGTTGGCGGACTCGAGAGAGTTTATGAGATCGGCCGCGTATTCAGAAACGAAGGTCTCGACACCAGACATAATCCCGAGTTCACCCTGATGGAACTCTACCAGGCATACACCGATTACTACGGAATGATGGACCTCACCGAGAATATGTTCCGCCATGTGGCACAGCAGGTTCTCGGCACCACGAAGTTCATGTACGGCGACGTTGAGCTCGATTTCGGCAAGCCCTTCGAGAGACTGACCATGATCGACGCCGTTAAGAAGTACGCAGGCGTTGACTTCGATCAGATCAAGACCGACGAGGAAGCGAAGGCCATCGCGAAGGAGAAGCATGTAGAGTTTGAGGACCGCCACAAGAAGGGCGACATTCTGAACCTCTTCTTCGAGGAGTTCTGCGAGGAGCACCTGCTCCAGCCCACCTTCATCATGGACCATCCCGTAGAGATCAGCCCCCTGACCAAGCGTAAGCCCGACAAGCCTGACTATGTAGAGCGTTTTGAGCTCTTCATCAACGGCTGGGAGATGTGCAACGCCTACTCCGAGCTCAACGATCCAATCGACCAGCGCGAGCGTTTCAAGGCTCAGGACGCCCTGGCAGCAGCCGGCGACGAGGAAGCGAACCACACCGACGAGGATTTCCTCTATGCTCTCGAGCTCGGTATGGCACCTACAGGCGGTATCGGATACGGAATCGACAGACTGACCATGCTGCTGACGAACAGCCCCGCGATAAGGGATGTGCTGCTGTTCCCGACGATGAAGAGTTTGAACTAAAAAAGGTCAGTATTTATGTGGGTTTCACGTTTGCAGACCTCGAAATTTACCAAAAATTTACCAAAAAATTTTAGTCAAATTTGATGCTTCGCATCGTTTGGCGACGAGAAGGATGCTTTCGTGAAAAATTGATCATAACAAAAAATGTCCCCTTCATCGGTTGAAATTTTCCGATGAAGGGGAATATTTTTGTATGAGTATTTTTCTGCTGAAATTTGAATAACAGGTTGCACCGTATCCATTTATATTCCGAGATAATTGACGAGTGGTCTTTCTAAAACACATGAATACCCTGTCAAATTATAGTTCACATATCATTTTTACTTTTATTGGTCTTTTCGTCAAAAACTCTGCATTTTCATCCATAACGGTTCTTGGATGCTGATAAACGTCAATACCAACCGTAATAGGTTCATCTATAACGTATAGGTATCCTTTTTCTGTTCCGTTATGATAAATTGTTCCGTTGTCATCATAACTCAATCGGTCCGGTTGATGAGAAAACGCCTCTGCAAGTTCTTTCCACTGAGTGATGGTACTGCCTTCTCTCAATTCTGAAAACACCATGTTCGAGCCATGATACCATATTCCATTAGGATCAATCTTTAGTTCCACGTGTTCAAGTCTCCCGCTTCATCAAAACATACAACCTGCATAACCTTCGACCCCCACCGGCGCGAGGACCGGATCACCGCTTTCTTCAAAACACCGTTCTCGTACCACCAGAGATGGTCGCCATATTCCACGCCATTTTCTATGTTGTATTCTTCCTTCAGCTGCCCATTTTCGTAGTATGTCTGCTGCTTGCCCTTGATGCGCCCTCTGTCATATTCCGTGACCTTCACGATCCAGCCTTCCTTATGGCGGTGGCACAGTTTTCCCGAGTAAGGCAGCCAGCCAGTACTATACAAATGGATCAGGTATTCGCCTTCAAACCGATAGGCTTCGTTTGTAAAACATCCTATGTTCCACACGTTCGCGTAATGCTCGGGCGACTCGGTCTCCGAAGCATAATTCGGGTTCAATATCCTTTCAACCGGATACCCGTTCTCGTCCAGTATAATCCCGGCATAGAGCACTCTCTGATGGGGCGAATGATTAACGATCTTTTTGAACTCACCGTTTTCGTGCCACTCCACCTCATACTTCGGATCGGGCGCATCAAATTCATAGATACACTGCAGTTCACACTTTATCGTCTGCTTTATTAGCCTGCCCGTTTCATCGTATTCCTTACGACGTTCATAGCCGAGAATATCCTTACGATGGTTCTCCCACGCCGTTTGTAACATACCGTTTTCATGCCAGGCATAGCCGTAATACTCCTCTTTTTCCTTGAGATAAGAAAGAGAGTTCAACTTCCCTGAATCATAATACCCTACTTCAAATCCATGCTGCCAGCCGTCCTTATACTCAGTGTATCCCAAATACAGTTCCCCGCGCAGATCATATCCTATCCCGCAAAACGGCTTACCGCCCTCGTCCATGGGCTTATCAAACATCTGCCCATACTGATATACGTTGTTGTCATCGATATAATATTCATCCGACAGATCCTGTTCAGACACGCCATGCTCGAGAACGTATTCTTTGGGCAATATAAGTTGAATAACTTCTTCCGGTCTTAACATTTTTGCTCCTTATAAAAACTGAAATACAACTTCTCTACAAATTTCATTTTAGGTATAAACCAAAGCAAAATCAAGCATTTTTGCTTGTCAGTCGTTTTACGCGATCATCCACCGTTTTCATAAATTCCTCTTCAGAAAGGCTGGGATCTCTCGTACCCAGAATCAAATCGCAAGGAAGCTTATCACACTCTCCACAAGAATGAAAAGGTAGGACTTTTAAAGGATACACTCAGGAAGACATGACACTGATCGCAAATCACATTAACAGTACAATAAGGCCGGGTTTGGGTTATAAAAGCCCGTATGACCTTGTTGAGACTGAAGAAATGAAAAAACTGTTGGAAATACTTAAAATGTCCCCTGTCGCCGCAGACGAGGTATGTTTAAGTCCAAAATTGCTAAGTAAAGAATAAGAACAAAAAGCAGATAGTTAAGTTTCATTTCCAATTTTTTCCTATCCAAACAGCATGTCTGCTGCCTTCTCCAACTCTCTTTGTTCCTGATACGTCTCGTATCCACTCTCTTTGTCATCAATGCCCTTTATAGGATCAATCGTAAACAAGCCATCTCGGTTACAGTAAAAGAAGATCCTTTTAACTCCCCGAATCTTAAACCGCGCCTCGGCGCTTCCCTCTGGATAGAGCTTTACCATCTGCACCCCATCGGAGGAAACTGCCGCTACAAAAGAAACGTAATGCTCCTTCGTCATGCTATGATCAATCTGCACGTAATACTCATCCTCCATACGCTCGATCAAGATCACGTGGTGCTCATCCGTGGCTTCCGCCTCTAAAGGCGAAAGCTGAATGCCATGACAATGGATACTTGCTTCTCCCATGCCATGTATCACGTTTCCGCAAACTGGACAGACGTAAAACTTCGATCGCAGCATATTTGCGGATACGTTCGCATTATAAATTGTATTTCCCGAGATCAGCTCCGTTACCGAGATTCGAAACGCCTCTGCAATTGGCTCCAGCAGGGTAATGTCCGGATAGCCTTTCGCCGTCTCCCATTTCGAGATCGTTTTGTCGCTCACGCCTAGCTTTTCCGCCAGCTGAAGCTGCGTCATCTTGTTCTTTTCACGCAGCCCCTTGATTACTGCGCCTGTAACATATTGGTTCATGTTCTCTCACCTCCATGCACAGATTGTAAACCAGCGCCTAAAATAATGGTACCTACGAAAAGTAGAGTTATCCCTCGGCATGGCCTAGGAATGCCGCAACTTCTTGGATCCATTTGTCAATTTCGAAGCTTGCCAGCTGCGCATGGCCATAGCCTTGGAAGCAGCGGATCTCCGTTTGCGGATTCGCCTCCTTCATGCACTTTGCAGCCTTGGCGGATACCTTTTCATTGCCCTTGGTACCATGCAAAAACAAAATTCTCACCTGATCACCGTAAGCCTTGAATTCAAAGGGACGAAACACGCTGTCGATGATTTTGGGAATGTTCTCTTCGTCCATGTGATCCGCAACCTTTAGATAAGCCTCCAGGTAACGCTCCGGCAGGAATTCCTTTTTTGCCCTTTCCAAGATCTTGGGATCCCGGCCCTTTGACTTCTCTATGACCATGCGGTAGCTGTTTTTGATCATCGTCCGAAATAGGCCCGGAAGTTTTTGCAGCGGCGCGCCGTCAAGCACGAGCGCATCCACGGAAATCCCCGGCATTCCGGCAAGGATTGCCGCAATCCTTCCTCCCATGGAAAGGCCGCACAAAGCGCTGATTTTTCCATCAAAGTTTTCGATCACGTATTTCCTGATCGCCTCCGCCTCTTCCTCCACGGAAACAAAGGAGCTCTTCTCTGTCTCCGTATGCCCGTCCAGTTCCGGAACGACCACGTAATACTCTTTCGAAAAATACGCGGCGGCATCTTCCCATATCTGCCATGGATTTAGCATGCCGTGCAACAAAATCATGACTTGATTCTTCTCATCTCCAAAAGTATGAAATTTCATGTTAATCTCTATCCTTTCACACATCGTCACAGGCAACAACTTTCCCTGCTTTCCTGCTTTGTAACACGCCCTTATTATGGTCTGCTTAGCATCAAGATCACGGAATCCGCCAAACAGGAAAACATCACCTTTGGATCATATTTCCCCTCTAATTGCCTGGCATCATAGCAGGTTGACAAAACATATCCCGTTTGGATTCCATGATAAGATGCAATGATAAACTGAATGATCTCATCCACGGAATGTTTAGGTTTTAAGGCATTCTTTTGTATGACCTCCGTCAGGTAAGCAGCCAGAACCGGCACAAGCTCCAGGAACGGACTGGCCTCCTCTTTTCCGATCTTACCCGCTATCACCTTTACCCTTTCTGGATCGCTCATGGCCAGCACGTCACAATATTGGGAAATCTTTAGTACGTCCGCTCCGACCCCCTTCAGGTAATCCGCCAGCATGTCACAGATCTCCCGGATCACGGTCTTCCACTCCGTAGCTTTCTTTCCGTCAATAATGGCATGAAGCTTTTCGCCCATGGCGTTTTCGCGGTTGATCCTTACGACAAGATCGCGCAGCACGTCATCCAGGTCCTGATAATACCGATAGACCACGCCATGCGAAAATCCCGTCTCCGCGATCACATCCTTCATCTCAATGGACATGATGGGTTTTCTTGCACAGACACGGTATGCCGCATCAATGATTTCCTGCTTTTTCTTTTCATAGTATCCTTCCGAAACCTTTGGCATTTTCTCTCCCTTTTCAGTGCACAAAATAAAAATGACTCAGTGTCATTTTAGCATGGCGCACCATTCTTGTCAATGGTTTCCATTTTAAATTTGTGTTGACAAATATCTTTTTATGTAGGATTTTCTAATTAGATAATTATCTAACCAATATGAATGGAGGTCAAAAGCAATGATTGACAACTTATTTTTCTCATTTCTTGATGAGAGAAAATCTATTGTCCTTTCAGATATCAAAAGTCTTGCACAGGAAGGACGCATCGATGAATCGAACGTAATAAAGGCAAAATTTAACGTTTACGACATCTGCAAAGCCGTATATCATGCGGCTGCCGCGCAGTCAAAGGATGCCGTTGAAACTGCATTTCCCGCAGCTTTCGATAAGATCACCGGCCCTTGGAAGGCGTCTCTCGAGCAAGCGCGGCTTCACAATGATGCCCGAAGAATTTTGATTGAGGAAGCAAAACTTGATGCCGTATCAGAGATCAACTCGAAATTCGCAGAAATGGTTCAGAATAAGGAGGTATGACATGACGGAATTACAGGCCATCAGCCTTTTCAAATGCCTTGCAGACAAATCACGCATACAGATTCTAAAGTCCCTCATGGAAGAAGACATGTACGTGGAACGCCTGTCGGAGCGTTTAAGCCTGACACCTGCCACCATCTCCTTTCACCTGAAAAAACTTGTGGACGCAGGCGCGGTCAAGTCACGCAAAGAGCAGTATTACACCATGTATGCCATCAACGGCGACGTATTCAATGTCTCAATTCTAGACATACTCAAGGAAAAGTCTGAGGAAAAATCGCTTCAGGACGAACGTGACGAGGCGTATCGCAAGAAAGTGATCGACGCCTTCTTTGAATACGGAAAGCTAAAGAGCATTCCGTCTCAGCGAAAGAAGGAGCTCATTGTTCTCGAAGAGATCGCCAAAGCCTTCGAGAAGGGCCGCGACTACACGGAACGGGAGATCAATCTTATCATCGCCGACTTTAACGACGATTTCTGCACCATCCGCCGCGACATGATCTCAGAGCATATCCTAACCCGTGATAACATGATCTACAGAAAGCTTTGATTCAAAAAAAACAGCCGATCCAAAAGGATCAGCTGCTTTTTTTATTGTAGTTATCTAAAGCTTCCTGCATTTTTGAATTCTCCGTTCTTTCCTTTAGCTTTGTTACCAGCGTACTGATGATTATGCTTAATGCATAAGATATGATAAATCCGATCCACGCAGTCACGTCTCCTATGGGGAACCACTTGAATGCAAAAATCATAATTACGATCACGATCAGTACTGCCGTGAAGAATAGCAAATTTCTGATTATCATTGTCATATTCATGATCCACCTGTCCGTCAAAAAAACAACTTGCGCAAGCGTGATCATTATCGCCAATAACAGGAGTTCACCGAGCGTCCGTATTGAAATTCCCTTTTTCCCCATGGAAAAAAGAGTGGAGTAGCCTTTCGTACTTTCCCCTATTATGATACTTAACGTAATAAAGATCAGCACGATGATCCCAAACGTTGCAAATGCCTGACTTATATAATTAAATATGGTTTTCTTTTCTTCCATCACTTAAGCCCCAGCTTTCTTCGAAGTTCATCGGAATACAAACGTGACACGACGATCTGTTCATCATTCTTTAGCGTGATCCTGATCTTTCTGTTTATGTCGGATTTTAAGCTTTTGATCATCCTGACGTTCACAATGCTCTGTTTGCTGATCCGAAAGAACTCGCGTTCAAGAAGTTCCTGTTCCATCTCATACAGCTTAAGATCTGATTCATAAGTTTCTTCCGACGTGTACACAAACGTCTTCCTATCCACGGCCTCCACGTACAATATCTTTTCCACGTCGAGCAGATACGTTTCATCGTTTTTGTGCACGCCGATCTGCATGTTCACCATGCGCATCATGGCAATAAGTTTTTCAACGTCGCTGTCCAATTTATTTGCCCGGATCACGACTTCCGTATCCGAATATTTTTCGTCTATGTCAATCTCAATCTTCATTTATTCCAATCCCTTTTTTCTGAATGCAATAAAGAATAAAATGATCATCAACGTTGCATTTACGACCAGAATACAGATGCCGTCCGCCTTTATCCCGGCAAACGTCACGTCATCCATAATTCTCTTAAGCTGCTGGGTATAGATAAATCTGGCCACTTTCTCTATGCTTTCATTAAACATGGCCAGCATCGGAGAAAAAGCAAAGACCATCATTACCGGCATGACAATGGATGTTGCCGTCATCTGATTCCTTGAGAATATGCCTATGCATGCCCCCGCGAGAATTGAAATGGAAAATCCAACAGCCATGATCAGCAGATAAAAGGGGACCTCTTCTTTCTTTAGACCCGTCGCCATCACGCCAGCCCCGATCATACATATGAACCACACGTAAAAACCGATTCCCATGAGATATTGCCACGGCTTCACGTTTGCCATAGTCAGCACCCTTAGGGTATTCTTTTCCTTTTCCTCGGATATGATCGATGCTACCGACGTGAGCGGCGCCATGCCTACGTACATGATCGAAAACAGCTTTGTGAAAAACAGTTCCGGCATTCCGTCAATCTTGATAGCGTTTTCCATGATAAGCGTCATGACCGGGAAAAGAATGAACTGTATCAAAACCGTTTTATTTTTAAGGGTATCCTTTAGCTGCTTTTTTATAATAATCAAACTGTTACGCATTTATTCATCCTCCTCCAACTTTCTTCCCGTCAGTTCCAAAAAGACTGTTTCAAGAGTCGGTTCCGACGAATGAATTGTCTCGATGCACCCATCGGACAATAGCCGTGATATCGTCTCCGCAGAACCGTTTTCGTGAGGTATCAAAATGTCCTCACCGGATGATAAATGCAATTTTATGGTTTTCTGATGATTATACTTCCTGCATATTTCCTCGGGCGATCCATTTTCAACGATCGCACCTTCATTAAGAAGTGCGACCCTGTCACAAAGCTTATAGGCTTCTTCCATGTTGTGCGTGGTAAGGAAGATGGTGCAGCCCTCTTTTTTCTTTTCTAGAATAATCTTATGAATTTGTCGCATGGTCTGCGGATCCAACCCGCTTGTAGGCTCATCTAAGAAGATCAGTTTGGGAGAATGCATAAACACTCTTGCAAGAGACAGTCTGACTCTCATCCCTTTAGAAAGCGTCGATGCCGACTTGGCGCCTGCATCCCCTAATCCCACCTGTTCAAGAGTGCTTTTTATTCTGCCATGAGGAACTCCGTAAATATCGGCGAAAACCTTTAGGTTATCAATACAGGACAATCTTTCATATACCCCGAACTGATCCATCATAATCCCGATACTCTTTTTGTCCTCTCCTGACAAAGACGAAACCTCTTTATCAAGAACAACCACTGAACCCTTATCAAAGGCAAGCTGTCCGGTCAAGATTTTGATGAGGGTGGTTTTACCAGCCCCAGATGGTCCGAGGAGTCCGAATATTTCTCCGTCACTTATCTCAAAACCTATCCCCGCCAGAACAGTCTTTCCCGAAAAACTTTTGTAAACGTCATTACACCGTATCATTCCCGACCTCCTTTATCTCTTAGGCACAAGATACCAAGGAAACCGGGAACGTTCAATAGGTCATCACGTCAAATGCCATATAAGGTACGTGAGATGCACGTATTGTACGTTGATCAGCTTATCTTATCCATTAGACTGTAATTGTTCCGGAAGTATTCCGCATCCACAAAATTGAAGTTGATCTCTTCTATCTTTCCGTCCGAATCCCTCTTTATGTCAAAGAAAACAACCACTGCATCACAAGCAGCCGTCTCCTCCGTATCCCACAAAGATGCTGAAAAATACTGTTTTGGGTGATCAGGATGAATCTTCAAAATCCCTTTCTCCAGCAGATACAGGATCTCTTCGGATTCCGGTTTCCCTTTCCGCCATGGGCTTCCAGAGAGAAGATTTCATATGTGCCGTCTGGACGGACGCACATCCTGCCTTGACTGATCATGCTTTGTTCCATCTCAGATCCGCCGCCAAGCTCCCATGCCTGACACCTTGTATTTCGCTTGATCGCATATGCCATCTTACAGATTTCCCCTTTTTATCATCAAACCGATTCCAAGCACAAACACAGCCGTTCCAAGCAATATGAAGAATCCCCATATTATGTTCCAATAGGCCGAAGACATATCAAACATGACCGCCAAAAGTTTTTGCCATGCGTCTTCTTATTTCAAATATGTCACATAGATCTGGCATGGATTCGCCTCATCCCAATGGTGTGGGAACACTTCGAATTCTTTGAAACCACAGCTTACATAGAACAGATTTGTCCTGTCATAATCTTCGTACATTCCCATCCTGACAGTCTTAACCTGCATAAATTCGTAACCATCGGCCTTAGCCACTTCCTTGGCTTTTTCTACAAGTTTTCGACCAACGCCGTTTCTGTGGTATTCCTTCATCACGCCCATGATGGCGAGTTCAACAGTGGCATTCCCCGTTTCCTTCAGGCATAAGAATCCCATGATCCTATCACCATCCTTTGCCGCCAGGAATGTCCAGTCTGCGCAATCACGGATATAACCTTCACGGCTCTCTTCGACCTCAAACCATTCCGGCAAGGCCTCAAGCACCGCTCTTGCGATTGCTCTTTTTTCATCCGCATCCTTTATCAATACAATCATTGTACCCTCCTGAAGCATATGATCTGATCAGCGATTCAACCATTTTGCGGGCAATCCCCTGACGACGGTATTCTTGCCTCGTATAGACATTCATAAGATGCGCTCGTTTTCCCGTGGGATGCTCAAACGTAGGCACGATCCTGACAAAACTCATTGTTGCACAGCCGATCGCCGCGTCCCCATCCATGGCGAGAACGGTTAAAGGATCTCCCGTCAAAAAGTAATCGTGGCTTTCGCTTATCATCTCTGGTAGAATTTTCCGACGAGCCACACAGCTACCCTTGTGGGCAAAATATTGTAAAGCGACAGTAAAATTCGATATTTGAAGCCCGCAACATATAGCGGAGCAG
>JAEEXY010000131.1 GCA_016288005.1 Lachnospiraceae bacterium | reverse complement strand
CTCTCGCACCACACGGATGAGGGGTATCTGACCGGCCTGAAGGAATCGGTCAACTCCCGTCTCGCGCAGGCTGTGGAGCGTCAGCGCCTGCCGTATGACATCGGGATGAGCTTCGGCTATGCCGTGTCAAGGCCCGACGCGCGCCTGCAGCTCAATACCGCCATCGAAGAGGCGGATAAGGCCATGTATGTCGAAAAGAACGAGAAAAAACAGAGGCGTTCTTCTTGACAAGCACAGGCATTCGGAGTATTGTAATCATAGTGAATTTCTCTTATTAAGAGTGACGGAGAGGAAAAACTCAGTGAAGTCACGACAACCCCGCGGTGATGTATCGCGGAAGGTGCCAAGTTGAGCGAGCGATCGAACAATAAGAGGATTTGAATACTTGTCTATTCGGGTCCGCTTGTTTTCGAGCGGACCTTTATTATTGAGATAAGAGAGCGAAGCGAAAGGAGCAGTTATGGAGAGAAGATTATTTACATCAGAATCGGTTACGGAAGGGCATCCCGACAAAGTCTGCGACCAGATCTCGGACGCAGTGCTTGACGCGATGCTTGCGCAGGATCCCATGAGCCGTGTGGCTTGTGAGACCTGCTGTACTACAGGTCTTGTGCTTGTAATGGGCGAGATCACGACAAAGGGCTATGTTGACATTCAGAAGATCGTACGCGATACCGTTCGTGAGATCGGTTACGACCGTGCGAAGTACGGCTTTGACGCAGATACCTGCGGCGTTATGGTAGCGCTTGACGAGCAGTCGAGCGATATCGCGATGGGTGTTAATGTATCAGCTGAGCAGAAGGCCGCTTCGGACATTGACATTACCGATGCTGGCAGCGTAGACGCAGAGAACGCGCTTAAGTCAAAGTGCGCCGAGGCAGATCCCGACAATGTCGGCGCAGGCGACCAGGGCATGATGTTCGGCTACGCGTCGAACGAGACGGAAGAGTATATGCCTTACCCGATCTCGCTGGCACACAAGCTTACTAGAAAGCTGGCCGAGGTCCGCAAGAACGGCACATTAAAATACCTTCGTCCCGACGGAAAGTCACAGGTTACTATCGAGTACGACGAGGAGGGCAAGCCCGCACGCATCGAGGCAGTCGTTCTTTCGACACAGCACGATCCCGATGTGACTCAGGAGAAGATCCACGAGGATATCAGGAAGTACGTGTTCGATCCCGTTCTTCCCAAGAATATGCTCGACGAGAATACCAAGTACTATATCAATCCCACAGGACGTTTCGTTATCGGCGGACCTAACGGCGATTCCGGTCTTACCGGCCGCAAGATCATCGTTGACACCTACGGCGGATACGCGCCTCACGGCGGCGGAGCTTTCTCGGGCAAGGATCCGACAAAGGTTGACCGTTCCGCATGCTACGCGGCACGCTATGTTGCGAAGAACATCGTAGCCGCAGGCCTTGCCGACAAGTGCCAGATCCAGCTGAGTTACGCGATCGGAGTTGCGCGCCCGACATCGATCAATATCGATACCTTCGGAACCGGCAAGCTTTCTGACGCGAAGCTTCTCGAGATCATCCGCGAGAACTTCGATCTGCGCCCCGCAGGCATCATCAAAATGCTTGACCTGCGCCGACCGATTTACAAGCAGACCGCATCCTACGGCCACTTCGGACGCACCGATCTCGATCTGCCCTGGGAGAAGCTGGACAGGGTTGAGACGCTGAAGAAGTACCTCTAATTCAATAGCGAGTGAAAGATACGGGGACGGTTCTTCCGTCCCCTTTTTTCTTGCCATTTCGGCACGGGCGGCGGCGGGCTGGTGAGGACAGAAGAACCGTCCCCATGTCTTCAAACGGAAAACAGCGCGGAACGCGCGTTTTACCTTGACGTTGCGGCATAATGTGTTAAAATGTTATAAGCATTAGTGGGTGCAGGCGCAGACTTGCATTCAAATATAAGCAATTGAAAGGAAATATCATGGCTGACGAGAAAAAACAGGTTGAGCAGATCACCTCTATGGCGGAGGATTTTGCTCAGTGGTATACAGATATAGTAAGCAAGGCAGAGCTCATGGATTATTCGAGCGTTAAGGGCTGCATGATCATCAGGCCCGCGGGATACGCCATCTGGGAGCTCATTCAGAAGCAGCTCGACGCTATGTTCAAGGAGGTAGGCGTTGAGAACGTTTACATGCCCATGTTCATTCCCGAGTCGCTGCTCGAAAAGGAAAAGGATCATGTAGAGGGCTTTGCTCCCGAGGTTGCATGGGTTACGCACGGAGGCTTGGAGCCCCTTGAGGAGAGACTCTGCGTACGTCCCACTTCGGAGACACTTTTCTGCGATTTCTATAAGAATATCATTCAGTCATACCGTGACCTGCCCAAGGTTTACAACCAGTGGTGCAGCGTAGTGCGCTGGGAGAAGACCACCCGTCCTTTCCTGCGTTCACGTGAGTTCCTGTGGCAGGAGGGCCATACCGCTCACGCTACCGCAGAGGAGGCGCAGGAGCGCACGGAGCAGATGCTCAATCTCTACGCGGATTTCTGCGAGCAGGTTCTGGCTATCCCGGTTGTAAGAGGCCGCAAGACCGACAAAGAGAAATTTGCGGGAGCCGAGGCCACATACACGATCGAGGCCCTCATGCACGACGGAAAGGCACTTCAGTCGGGTACGAGCCATAACTTCGGTGACGGCTTCGCAAAGGCATTCGGCATCCAGTACACCGACAGGGACAATAAGCTTCAGTATGTTCATCAGACTTCGTGGGGCATGACGACCCGTCTTATCGGCGCGATCATCATGGTTCACGGCGATGATTCGGGACTCAAGCTTCCTCCCCGCGTGGCACCCGTTCAGGCGGTCATCGTGCCCATCATGCAGAATAAGGAAGGCGTGCTCGACAAGGCGTTCGAGCTTAAGGACAGACTCGTTAAGGCAGGCGTTCGCGTAAAGGTCGACGATACCGACAAGCGTCCCGGATTTAAGTTCTCGGAGCAGGAGATGAGAGGCTTCCCCGTTCGCATCGAGTGTGGTCCCAAGGATATCGAGGCAGGCACCTGCGTTGTGGTTCGCCGCGATACCCACGAGAAGCTGACCGTTGCGCTTGACGCGATCGAGACCGAGATCCCCCG
>JAEEXY010000012.1 GCA_016288005.1 Lachnospiraceae bacterium | reverse complement strand
GACCGAGATCGATGCGGTGCTTAACGAAACGATAGGCAGTTTCGGAAAGAAGCTTGATTTTATCGGCTTTGACGCCTGCCTGATGGGAACCGTGGAAACGGCGAACGTCCTTGCTACCTTTGCCGATTACATGTACGGCTCGGAGGAGGTTGAGCCCGGAAGCGGCTGGGATTATACGGCTATCGGAGATTATCTGGTTCAGAATCCCGATGCGGACGGAGCGGCGCTCGGAAAAAAGGTGGCCGACAGCTTCCTGAAGGCATGCGAGGATGACGGTCAGGACTATGAGGTAACATTCTCGATCATCGATCTCTCAAAGACGGATGAGATACTTACTTCCTTTAACGCATTTGCGAAGGATCTGTACGAGGCGGCGGAAGACGCCGGACAGAGAGCCGATATAGTCCGCGCGATCCGTGCGGTCGATGATTTCGGCGGAAACAACAAAACCGAGGGCTATGCAAACATGATAGATCTCGGCGGCCTGACAGAGGCCTGCGCGTCGTATTCGAAGAACGCGTCAGCGGCTTCGAAGGCGATCTCGGATGCGGTGGTCTACTCTGTCAGCGGAGATATGCATACGGGAGCGACCGGTCTTTCTACCTACTATCCCATCAGTATTCAGGGTTCGAACGAGCTCTCCTTCTTCGGAAAGGTCTGCATCAGCCCGTATTATCTTTCGTTCGTCGATCTGCTCGGATCCGTCGGCGTTTCGGGCGATATGTACTCGGACTATGAGGATGATACCTGGTTTGACGATGACGGTGACTGGTACTGGGGTGATGACTGGGATTACTACGATGACGATTACTGGAATTATATCGACGATTTCGAGGTGACCGGCGAGAGCCCTTATATAGGCTTTGATGTGGAGCCTACATTTGAGGACGGGAACTATTATTTCATGCTCGACGAAGAAGGCTTGTACAACGCGGCCGATGTCTACGGTATAGTATGCGTCATGAGCGAAGACGGCTCCGAGGTGATCGAGTACGGTGAGACCTACGATATCGACGCGGACTGGGAAGACGGCATATTCTTCGATAATTTCGACGGCTGGTGGATCTCCCTTCCCGACGGCCAGAACCTCGCGACCTATATAGTCGGATATACCGAAGACGGCGTGGTCTATACTTCACCCGTAATGCTGAACGGTGAGGAGACAAACCTGCGTCTGAAGATGGACTATGAAGGCAATATAGTCATCGAAGGCGCCTGGGACGGTATCGACGACGAGTGCGGCGCGGCGTCCAAGGATATCACTAAGCTGAAAAAAGGCGACAGGATCATACCGTTGTACTATTCGATCCCTCTCGACGACGATGCCGAGCTTGAAGACGGCTACGGATATTACGGCGATGAGTATGTTTTCGACGGAGATCCCGAGATATGGCACGATCAGATGTATCCCGGCGAATATCTGTATGCGTTCTGCATCGACGATATCTACGGCGATTATTATCTGACCGATTTTGAGATATTCTATGTAACCGAAGATGGCGAAGTGGAATTTGAAAAGGATATGGAATAATGGTTGTTTGCTATATTGTGATGGTGATCTTAGGCATCATCGTGATACGATTCAGTATCAAAAACAGCAAGCTGCTGGTGGTCGCCGGAGCGCTTCTGGCGGCAGCGGGACTGTTTCTCCTCGTCTGTACGGTCATACTTGCCTGGGCGGTGAGCCACAGCGAGCCAAACCCGAAGTTTGAGGATGACACTGAGTTTGATTACGGTGAAGTCTATGAAACCACCAACGGAGACGTTCTGAACGGGATTGGAATAATTGTAGCCGAAGATGACATCTCGTGGTATCATTATACCGATAATAAACGGAAAGAGGCGAAGGCGGAGGATGCCTCGCCGGGTTTTTACCGGAGGATGATATAGAGGAGCATCATGTTCGAAAAACTGAAACAGGCTATCGATGATTTTTACATAAAGGAGAGCGCACCGGATATCCGGCTGTTCAAGCTGCTCGGTACAGGCGGCATAATCGTCAGCATCATAGGCGCGATACAGGATATCTTCACGTCGTCGGATCTGACCGGTTCACTGATCAATCTGCTCGCGGCGCTTGCGAGCATATGCCTGATGTGGTACGTCCACAGTACCGGAAAGTATCTGGTCGGATACCTGCTGACCACCGTCAGCGTATTCATGTTCCTTTTCGCGTGGCTCTTTCTGGAGACCGGCGGGATGAACGGCTCGATACCTTATTTCTTTGCATTCGGCATGGTTTTCACGCTCCTGATGTACAAGGGCGCGCTGCGATATATCATGACGGCCGTACAGACACTGTTTTATGTGGCTGTCTGCTGGTTCTCATACAAATATCCGCAGTTTGTGGTACCCTTTGAAAATGAAAAAAAGCAATTCTTTGACCAGATGGCGGGAATCCTGTTTTCCGCCATCGGTATCGGTCTGATATTTCTGATGTATCTCTGGGAATACGGCAAGCAGCAGAAGCTCGCGGAGGAATCGAGCAAAGCGAAGAGCGTGCTTCTGGCCAATATCAGTCATGAGATCAGAACTCCTATCAATATGCTGCTCGGAATGAACGAGATGATCATGCGTGAATCCGAGAATACGCAGATAAACGAATATGCGCAGAACGTGGTCAACGCGGGGCAGCAGCTGATGTTCATGGTAAATCAGTTCCTCGATCTGTCCAGGATCGATATGGGCAAGGAGACTCTTTTCGAAGAGGATTTCAATGTCCTGAAGACCGTGGAGAGCCTCGGAGCGTTTTTCGCTAAAGAGGCAGAAAAGAAGGGACTGGAATTTGTTCTAGATATCGACGGAAAAGTACCGGAATACGTCTACGGCGACAACAGAAAGCTGTCGCAGATCCTGTCAAATCTTCTTTCCAACGCAGTTAAATACACACAGAACGGCACGATAGTGCTTTCCGTTCTGCCGGTGGAAAATAAAGCCGGCGAAAACCAAAAAGATCATACGATACGTTTCGAGGTTTCGGACACGGGCGCCGGTATTTCGGGCGAGGATCAGCAGAAGATCTTCGAGAGCTTTGAAAGAGCGGACATCATCAGGAACCGCAGTATAGAGGGTACCGGTCTGGGACTCGCGATCTCGAACAAACTCGCCAATCTCATGGGCTCCGATATCAAGGTCAAGAGCCAGTACGGAGTGGGAAGCGTGTTCTGGTTCGACCTGCAGCTCAACGCGGGAGAAGAAAGCACCGACAGGGGCTCTGTAGGAGGGGCGTTCATCGCTCCCGAGGCGAAGATACTCATCGTCGATGACAATAATATGAACCTGCTGGTAGGAAAGTCACTGCTCAAGCGCACCATGATATCCGTCGATACCGCGGGTTCGGCTCAGGAGAGCTACGAGAAATACGCGAAGACCGATTACGATCTCGTGTTTATGGATTACATGATGCCCGAGGTAGACGGCATCGAGGCGATGCATCATCTGAAGGAGTCGGATAAGGCGAAGAACAGGCATGTTCCGATCATCGTACTTACGGCGGACGCTTCGTCGGACAAAAAAGAGATGTTCCTTTCCGAGGGCTTTGACGATTATCTCTTAAAGCCCGTGGACAGCCGCGTGATGGAGAGTATACTGATGAAGCATCTCCCCGCAAGGCTCATAACTCCCGTGGGCGGCGACATTCAGAACGAGCTGCCGCAGGAGCTTAAAAAGGAGTTTTCCGCGCTGCTTAAAGAGTATGACATTTCCTTCGAGCTGGCGCTCAAGCATCTGAGCGGTGATGTTGTGCAGCTTGCGAGGGTCAGCGAGTTCTTTATGCAGAATATCGGAGGCAGTCTCTCTTCGGCCAAAAAGTACGTTGAAGCCGGGGATTATGAGAACGCGGCGATCCTCTTCCACGCGATAAAAGGAAACGCAGGCAATGTGGGAGCCGAGGATCTGTACTATTCCGCGAGGAGACTGGAAAGACGCGCGAAGGACCGTGACGCGGAATACGTTAAGGCCGCGCTCCCGCTCTTTGACATGAAGGCAAAGAGGGTTGAGGAAGGCTTAAGGAAGTTCAGGGAGAAGTTCGAGAGCGTGAAACATATCATCATCCCCGAGGAGGAAGAAGAGAACAGGCCTCTCGATGAGCAGGAACTCTTTAAAAAGCTGCTCGAGGAGGTACGTCTGGGCAATAAGACACCGGCGCTCAGGGTTGTCGATAAGCTGGCGGAGCTTAAAGGGAACTCCAAAGACTTCGACGCGATACGCGAGTGCATCAGGAGCATTGAGTTTGACAGGGCTGAAGAGCTGATCGGAGGACTTTTGAATGGATAACAACAGGATCTTATGTGTGGACGACGATATCGGCATGCTCAATACCATTGAGGATATACTGATCAGTGCCGGTTATTCGGTGAGCCTTGCAAAGTCCGGCAGACAGGCGCTCGAGCTCCTGAAAAAGGGGATAAGCTATCAGCTCGTTCTGCTCGATGTGGATATGCCGGAGATGGACGGCTATGAGACCTTTAAAGCGATCCGGGAGTTGGATCCGGGAAAGGAGATACCGATCATATTCCTGACCGGCATGGACGGCTCGGAGTTTGAGATAAAGGGCTGGGAATACGGTGCGGCCGATTACATCACCAAGCCTTTTATCAAGAGTGTTTTCCTGGCCAGGATCAAAAACCGCATCACGGTGCCCGCAAAGTCATCCGCGGATATGTACGATCCGGCGGCGCTTGCCGACTTTGAGAATCAGCTGACTGAACTCGAGCTGACCGTGGCAAAGTTTATTGCGGACGGTCTTTCGAATCAGGAGATAGCGGACCGGACCAGTTATTCGTACGGCTATATAAAGCGCGTGGTTTCGACGATTCTGGAGAAGGCTGATATGAAAAAGCGTTCGGACATCCGGAAGTATCTTAAAGAAGGTATTACGGATGACGGCGGAGAGGAAGACGAATGAAGCATATTACAGAAGCTGTTTATAGATTTCCTGTTTGCTGACTCCTCTGTCCTTCGCGACAGCCTTCATAGCGTCCTTTTTGTCCATGCCCCGGTCGAGGTAGAGCTGCATATGCTCTTCGAGAGGGAGCCTGTTCCACTCATCGATGGAATTTTGTGCGAGCTCGCTGAAGGTCTTTCCTTCGATGACCATGACACATTCGCCCTTGGGATCGTTGGCGGTATAATGATCGACCGCTTCCGCAAGAGTGGTAAGAAATACGGTCTCGTGCTTTTTCGTGAGTTCCCTGCAGACGGTGACCCTGCGGTTGCCCAAAGTGTCCAGCAGGTCCTTTAAGGTTTTCAGCAGATGGTGCGGCGCCTCGTATATGATCAGAGTGCGGGTCTCATTGACGAGGGAATCGAGGATCTGCTTGCGTTCTTTTTTGTCGGCCGGGAGGAATGCCTCAAAAGCAAAGCGTCTGGTCGGAAGCCCCGAAAGCGTGAGCGCCGTGATGCACGCGCATGCGCCGGGGAGCGATGTGACGGTGACGCCGGCCGCGTGGGCCATTTTCACGAGCTCTTCGCCGGGATCCGAGATCGCGGGAGTGCCCGCGTCGGTGATCAGGGCGATATTTTGACCTTCGAGCAGTTTATCCACCAGCACGCGTCCTTTGTCGAACTTATTGTACTCGTGGTAGCTGGTCATCGGGGTATCGATCTCGAAATGGTTCAGCAGCTTAATGCTGTTGCGCGTATCTTCGGCCGCGATCAGATCGACCTCTTTCAAGGTGCGCAGGACGCGGCAGGTTATGTCTTCGAGATTGCCGATCGGCGTTGCGCATAAATACAGGGTTCCGGGCATATCTTACTCCCTTTCGTACATGCTGAGGGCTATATATAAGCCCCCGGCGGTATCAATATCAGTATCAGTATCCGTATATATCATAGATCTCGTCGTTGTAGACGCCCTCCGACTTATACACTATCAGGGGCGCTTCAACGGTCATGCGGGGCTTTCCGCCGCGGACCGCTTCTATCAGGACCATATTCGGTTCTTTGTCGATAAACGGATGGACCATCTTCATGCGCTTGGGCTCGAGACGGTGGTCTTTCAGGCAGGTGATGATCTCGGCCAGCCTGAACGGACGGTGTACCAGGTAGAATCTGCCCTGCGGCTTTAAGAGGAGCGCTGCCTCGCGGACCACATCGTCCAGCGTGCACAGTATCTCATGGCGGGCGATGGCCTTTGCGGAGTCGGGATTGACGAGTCCGTGCTGACCCAGCATATAGGGCGGATTGGACGTGACCACATCGAACGCCGCCTTTCCGAGATCAGCGGAGGCAGTCTTTATGTCGCCCTCGACGATCGTTACCCTGTCTTCGATCCGGTTGAGGCGCACGCTCCTTTGCGCCATGTCGACATTTTCATGCTGGATCTCCAGTCCGGTAAAATGCTTTCCCGGGGTCTTTGCGGCGAGCAGTATCGGGATGATCCCGTTGCCCGTGCCGAGGTCTATCGCGGTCTCGCCTTCGCGCACAAAAGCAAACCCGCTCAGCAGCACGGCATCCATGCCGAAGCAGAACCGGGCGGGGTTTTGGATTATCTTAAAGTTGTTGCGCTCCAGGTCGTCAATGCGTTCGCCCGGAAGAAGAATCTCATCCATATCAGTCTTCGAGCTTGCTCTTGCTTTCTTTTTGTTCAAGGAACTCGAGCTCCTTAAGCTCCTTCATCTCTGCATCGGAAGATCCGGAACCGGAGCCGCCGCGGTCCTTACGTTTGCGGGGCTTGAAGGTGAGCTGGTCGGGAGTGTATTCGCGCGCTTCCTTATCGCCGTTCTCGAGCGTGATGATAACACGCACGAGCTGCTTGAGTACATTGACGGAAGCAACGTCGCCGTGCTGTCCGTCGGAGGTAACGACATGGTCGCCGACTCCGGGAAGTTTTGCGTTCAGCTCCTCGTAAGCGAGCTCCTCGTTGTTGAGGCAGCACATGAGTCTGCCGCAGTTGCCGGATATCTTTGAAGGGTTCAGGGAAATATTCTGTTCCTTCGCCATCTTGATCGAAACGGGCGCGAAATCGGGAAGATACGTATTGCAGCAAAGCGGTCTGCCGCATATTCCGATGCCGCCGAGGGCCTTTGCTTCGTCGCGCACGCCGATCTGGCGAAGCTCGATCCTGGTCTTGAATACGGCGGCCAGGTCCTTTACGAGCTCACGGAAATCGATCCTGCCGTCGGCGGTGAAATAGAACAGGACCTTATTGTTGTCAAAGGTGTATTCGCACTCGATGAGCTTCATCTCGAGTCCGTGCTTGCGGATCTTTTCGAGGCAGATGTCAAAGGCGCTCTTCTCTTTTTCGCGGTTGCGAGCCTCTGTCGCGAAGTCGTTCTCGTCGGCTTTGCGGATGACGGGCTTTAAGGGCTGTACGACCTTGCTGTCCTCGACCTCGGCGGGACCGAGCACAACCGTACCGAACTCCACTCCGCGCGCGGTCTCGACGATGACGGACTCGCCCTTGCTTATCTCCAGATCCAGCGGGTCAAAATAATATACCTTGCCGGCATGTCTGAATCTGACTCCTATTACTTTAATCATTTTATTAACCTTCCTTAACGGATTATTTTGCTTTCATGGCTTCGATGAGCAGCTGCATGGCAGCAGGGAAGCTGACGTTGTTTTTGAGCCGTTCTTTGGTGAGGTCCAGCTCTATGAATATATTGTTGAGGGTCGGGAAGCTCTTGGTCTCGGCCTGCTCCGCAACGGAATGCAGGTTTTCCGAAAAGAGCACCCGCTCAGCATTGTGCGTCGACTTATAGACGAGAACGTCGCGGTACCACATGGAGAGCAGATCGAAATAGTCGTTTAAGTCCGCTGCCGAATTCTTGTCTCCGATCGCGGCGATCGCGGCGGAGATCTCCGACTGGGACATGCGGTCCAGGTCGCACACGAGACGCAGGATGCGGTCCTTTGCCTCGATGAAGCCTTCATCCTCCGCTATGCGGCGGGCTTTTCCGATGCAGCCGCAGGAAAACGAGGCGCAGAGATTGGCGACGTAATCGGGGAGCTGCTTCTCTGCCATCAGGTAATCGCGGATGAGCGTCCTCTCAACGGGGCGCATGTCCAGGACCACGCAGCGGGAGAGTATGGTCTGCAGGAATTTGCCGGTATTCTCGGCGAGCAGCAGGATGACCGCATATTCGGGCGGCTCCTCGAGCGTTTTGAGCAGAGCGTTCTGCGCGGGCTCGTTCATCTTCTCGGCCTCATCCACTATGTAGATCTTATAGCGGCCGGAATACGGCAGGACCCTGATATCGTTTACCAGCTGAAGACGGATGTCGTCAACCGTGATGTCCTTTTTCTCGTGAGTTACATAAATGATGTCGGGATGGCTGTGCGCCTCGGACTGCATGCAGTTGAGGCAGGCACCGCACGGGTCCGTGCCTTCGCTGTCGCACTGCAGCGCCGCGGCAAATCTCTCTGCAAGCATCATCTTGCCGGAGCCGTCCTCGCCCGCGAAAATATAGGCATGCGAGATCTTTTTCTCGGCCAGGGCCGATGTCAGATGGGCCTTTACGCCGTCCTGACCGATTATGTCGTTAAAGCTGAGCATCCTTCATGCCTTTCATATCAGGTAAAAATATCCAGGAGCAGACCTCTGATCTCGTCGATATTGTTCATGATGAGCAGCAGATCCTGCTCGTCCTTTATCAGCTCCGAAGCGATCTGATCGAGCTTTTCGTCGACCAGGCGGACCATGCCGTATACGCGGTGGCGTCCGCGCCTGTCGAGGAAGTTCTCTCGTGAAAACTTGTGAGAGCGGTTAACGACCTCGTTCATGAAGTCCTTGATCAGTGAGCGGTAGCGGCGCATGTCCTGTATGTCACGGCGCTTTTTGATCTTTTCGCCCTGCTCCGTGATCTCTCCCATCAGATTGCTCAGGCGCTCGGCAAGCTCGGACTCCTCTATCGCGCTGGCGAGAGTGAACTTAAAAGTACCGTCCGTGGGCTTCGCTGCCTGGGTCTGTTCGACCTGGTTTATGGGAGTGGTCTGATTAACCTTGATGTCCATAAGGCGCCTCCGTAGATCCGGTCAGTCCGCGTAGCTCTCTATCAGTGCGCAGATCTCGGCCAGACAGGTGTCAAAATCAATGTTTTCGTAGCGTTTGGTGATGCCGAGACGGGTGATCTTGTCCTCGGAAAAATCCTCACTGTCCGCGATGAAACGGCGGCACATCTCGGTATATTTCGGCTCGGGCTGTCTGCGCTCGCGCTCAAGCGCGCGGCTGAGCCTGATGCCGTCCTCCACCTCTATATATATCGGAATAACGCGGTCACTTCCGAAGTAATCGCGCAGCGACTCATAGCCTTCGAGCACCATGGTGATGACGTAATCGTGCGAATCGTCGATCTGCCCGTCATCTGCGGTGAAATAATACCAGTCGCCCATAACGGTATGGTAGCAGCGGTACTCGATGATGCGCCCCTCGTCGCGCATCTGCCTGAAGCTCGGTATATCGGTAAAATAGTATTCAACGCCCTCGGTCTCATTTCCTCTCTTCGGACGTGTGGTATATGAGACAACGGTTGACAGCGGGATAGGCTGGCGTTTCAGGATTGCCTGGAAAAGGCTGTCCTTGCCGGACGCGGACGGCCCGAGAAGACAGAAGATACGGCCCTTGCCCATATGAACACCCTTCCTTTCCTAGATACTGACGCAGATTTCGGACATGCGGCAATGCGGGTACAGCCCATAAATCTACAAGATATTATTATATCACAAACCGCAGTGCTTGTCACATTGAATTGCAAAAAATACGCAGGAGGGGTACAATAGCAAAAAATGACAGCACATGATACAGGAGAGATACATGAGACTCAGACACATCGCAAAGGCAATGCCGATAATAGAGCAAAGCGAGTTCGTGGAGCACGACCCCGCCGCATGGAAGGGCAGATGGAAGGAGCGCTTCGGAAATGACAGGCCGCTGCACATCGAAGTGGGCATGGGAAAAGGCAGGTTCATCACGACCATGGCGGAACAGAATCCCGAGATCGATTATATTGGGATAGAAAGAGCCGACGCGGTGCTCTACCGCGCGCTGCAGAAGCAGCAGGAGCTCAAACTCCCGAACCTTATACTTTTGCTGGCCGATGCCGACAACATCGAGGAGTATTTCGCGGAGAACGAGGTGGACAGGATCTATCTGAATTTCTCGGATCCGTGGCCGAAGGCGCACCACGCCAAGCGGCGCCTGACCTCCGGCACGCATATGGACAAATACGCGAATATCCTTAAGCCCGAGGGCTGCATCTGTTTTAAGACCGACAACCGCGACCTGTTCGATTACAGCCTCGAGGCGGTGCAGGAGGCGGGCTGGAGCATTTCCGACCTTACCTATGACCTGCATCACAGCGAATACGCCGAGGGCAATGTCATGACGGAGTACGAGGAGCGTTTTTCCGGCATGGGCAACCCTATCTGCAGAGCGGTATTCAGGCACACGGAAGGGCCTGAGAGCTGACGGTTGAGCGGTTTTTTGAGCTTCGTAAAAAATTTTCAAAAAAATTTGAAAAAAAGCTTGCATTTAAAAAAAATCTGTTATATAATGCTCTTCGTGCTCGACGAGAGCGCAATTGAAAAGAGATGCACCTTTAGCTCAGTTGGTAGAGCACCTGACTCTTAATCAGGGTGTCCAGGGTTCGAGCCCCTGAAGGTGCAGTTTGAAAGTATCGGTTCTGAGGATTAGCTTCGGGGTCGGTGCTTTTTCTTTACGCAAATCTCCCCGTGTGGTATACTATCCGCGAAGGTAAAGTGCTTTTGGGGGTTATTCTATGAGGATTGACTGGAAAACAGGAACAGCATACTGTTTCGTCCATTTTTCGGTTGAGGTTCTTTGCTTTTTCCTGCTTTATAAAATATTCGGAGGCTTTCTGCTCTGGTGGGCTATCTGCGTGGCTTTTGACACGCTGGCGTTTGTCCCGCAGGCACTTTTCGGCGCGCTCTGCGAAAAATATCCGGGATTCCGGCCGGGACTTACCGGCGGCATCCTGATCACGTCGGGTGCGCTCATCATGCTGCTCAGCGCGGCGGGCATGACAGGGAAGCTTCCGGGCGGACTGATGCCCGGAGATATAGATTCGGTCACGGACATGGGACGATTCATCGCATTTCAGATGACAGGGCTGATCCTGCTCACGGCGGGGAACGCTCTGATACATGTCTCGGGAGCGCTCGCGACGCTCCGCGTGTCGGAGGGAAGGCTCTCCGAGAGCGCGCTGTTCGTGGGAGGCGGTTCGTTCGGCGTGATCACGGGACGGCTGCTGGCCGGTACTGAAGGCACGGCATGGATCCCGTTTCTGCTGATAGCCGCAGCCACGGCCGTGATGGTATTTACGGACAGACGGATCAGGAACGCGGCATTGCCCGACGGCAAACCGGCGGGGGCATCGGTATTCGATTTTGACGCATTTCCGTGCGCGCACGACATTGCGGCGCCCAGGCCCGCATGGGCGGTGATAGCGGTACTGTTCGCGGTCGTCGCGGTAAGGGCTTATATCGGTTACGGCATACCCACTGCCTGGAACAAGACCTCGCTGCAGACCCTGTTTCTGTTTTTATTCATGGGGATCGGCAAGATCCTCGGAGGGATACTCTCGGACCTGTTCGGCGCGAGACGGCTCGGCATCATCAGCTGCCTGCTGGCAGTTCCGCTGCTGCTGGTCAGCGACAATATAATGTGGCTCTCGCTCATAGCGGTGGCATTTTTCTCGATGACCATGGCCGTGACGCTGGGAGGTCTGGTATCTGTCCTTAAGACTCATCCCGGAGTGGCGTTCGGCATCACGACCATCGCGCTCTGGCTGGGCTCTATGCCTGTATTTTTATTCGGTATTCCGGAGCAGACCGTCTGCAACATCCTAATAGCATCCATGTCGGTGCTGGCCGCGGCGGGATTGTTCTTTGTACTTAAAAAACGCAAGGAAGAATTGAAAGGAGTTAATAATGGCATTTCTTGATGTAGCACCCGCGGGACCCATGCATACGTTCACAGACAGCACGTTCGGGGCGATACTCTTCGTGGCGCTGATAGCGCTGGTCGTTATCGCGATCATCGTAACCGTACTTTTATGCGTAAGACGCAGCAGGAAAAAGAAGGAAGCGGCAGCAGGACCTCAGGCCGCAGCGACTGAACAGCAGACACCCGAAGATAACAAGACCGAATGAACGAAGGAGTCGCCCTGCTGATAAAAGCGCTTTTGCTGACGGTCGTGATCGAGGGTATCGTTATCTTTATATTGACAAAGTCGGTAAAATGGCTGCTTTTCAGCATTCCCGTAAACGGTCTGACCAACCCGGTCCTGAACCTTTGTCTGATGCTGGTCAGTATATACAGCGGGAGTACAATTTTATACATTACAGTCCTGATCTTTCTCGAATTGGCCGCAGTGGCGGCAGAAGCCGCGCTGTACAGAGCCTTTTCGGGTATAAGGTTAAGGAGCTGTTTTCTCAGGTCAATAGCGGCCAACGGGATCTCTGTTGTTCTGGGATTTATAATTATGCATTTTATGCTTGCATGAAATGTTTTTTTGTATGATAATGAAGCACAGATTATGCCGTTTTGCGGCACAAACTGTGTAAAAAGCAACAAATAAAAAGGAGAAAAAGAAATGTCCGAAAAAAAGCTTATGCTCGGCAATGAGGCCATTGCCCGCGGAGCGTGGGAAGCCGGCGTCAAGGTATCAGCAGCTTATCCCGGCACGCCGAGCACCGAGATCAGCGAAAACATTGTCAAATACGAAGACGTATACTGCGAGTGGTCGCCCAACGAGAAGGTAGCCATGGAAGTGGCGATCGGCGCATCCATGGCAGGCGTGCGTTCGCTTGTTTCCATGAAGATGGTCGGCGTCAATGTTGCGTCCGATCCGCTCTACACCGTGAGCTACATCGGCGTTTCGGGAGGACTCGTTCTGGTCGCTGCCGATGATCCCGGCATGTATTCATCGCAGAATGAGCAGGATTCGAGAGCCGTTGCGCGCGCGGCGCACGTGCCCGTACTGGAGCCCTCGGATTCGCAGGAGGCAAAGGAGTTCACAAAGTTCGCGTTCGACATGAGCGAAAAGTACGACACTCCGGTCATCCTCCGCACGACCACTAGACTTGCGCATTCACAGGGACTCGTGGAGCTCGAGGACCGGTGCGAGCCCATCGATATCCCTTATGAGAAGAATATCAAGAAAAACGTTATGATGCCTGCGAACGCGATCGCGCGTCATCCCGTTGTAGTTGCGCGTGAACAGCAGATGTCCGATGACGGAGCGGAGTTCCCGATCAACCGTATCGAGATGCGTGACACAAAGATCGGCGTTATCACCTCGGGTATCCCTTACCAGTATGTGAGAGAGGCACTGCCGGACGCGTCCGTGCTTAAGCTCGGCTGCGTTAATCCTCTGCCTAAGCAGATGATCCTCGATTTCGCGAAAAAGGTCGACAAGCTCTACATCATCGAGGAGCTCGATCCGATCATCGAAGAGCAGGTTAAGAGCTGGGGCGTAGAGTGCACGGGCAAGGAGATCCTTACCGTGCTCGGCGAATACAGCACAAATATGCTCAAAAAGGCGATCTGTGGCGAGACACAGGAACTTGAGACTCCCGCGCAGGTGCCCGTTCGTCCGCCCATCCTCTGTCCCGGATGCCCTCACCGCAGCACTTACTTTACACTAAAAAAGCTCGGTATCCATGCGGCAGGCGATATCGGATGCTACACGCTCGGCGCTGTTGCTCCGCTTTCGGTGCTCGAGACCACCGTCTGCATGGGCTCGTCGATCAGCACCCTGCACGGCATGGAAAAGGCCAAGGGCAAGGACTATGTCCGTGACTGGGTAGCGGTCATCGGAGATTCGACATTCCTTCATACCGGCGTTAATTCGCTGATGAATATGTTCTACAACCAGGCGACGGGCACTGTCCTGATCCTCGATAATTCGACCACAGGCATGACCGGTCATCAGGACCACGCCGCTACGGGAAAGACCCTGATGGGTGAAGAGGTTCCCGCCATCGACCTGTACAAGCTCTGCCACGACGGTATCGGCATCGAGAATACCTATGTTGTCAACGCGTTCGATACCAAGGAGCTCGAGCGCCTCATCAAGCAGGAGACCGCCCGCGAGGCTGTTTCCGTGCTTATCGTTCAGGCTCCCTGCGCATTGCTCAAGAGCAACAAGCCGAAGCCCGCATACCACATCGATCCCGAGAAGTGCAAGAGATGCGGCGCCTGCATGAAGCCCGGATGCCCCGCCATCACCAAGGCCGAGGACGGAACGATCTCGATCAACGCAACGATGTGCAACGGCTGCGGACTCTGCGCGGGTCTGTGCAAGTTCGGCGCGTTAAATCAGTAAGGGGGTAATGACAATGGAGACCAGAAATATAATGATAGTCGGTGTCGGCGGTCAGGGAACTCTCCTTACCAGCAGGATACTCGGCGGAATCACGATAAAGGCAGGATACGACGTTAAGCTTTCCGAGGTTCACGGAATGGCTCAGCGCGGCGGTTCGGTAGTAACCTTCGTCCGCTACGGCGATAAGGTAAACGAGCCGATCGTAGAGGAGGGTCAGGCGGATGTACTGATCGCCTTTGAGAGACTTGAGGCTTTAAGATATGCGCATTTCCTGAAAAAGGACGGCGTGCTGGTCGTTAACGACCAGAGGATCGACCCGATGCCCGTAGTCATCGGAGCCGCAAAATATCCCGAGAACATCATCGAGGACCTCGAGAAAAAATATAAGGTCCTGAAGGTAAATGCGATGGACGAAGCCTTAAAGCTCGGCAACGCGAAGACCTTCAACATCATCGTACTCGGCATGGCGGCGCGCCATATGGACTTCAAGAAGGAGGACTGGCTCGAGGTTATCGAGAACACGGTGCCTCCGAAGACAGTCGAGATCAATAAAAAGGCGTTCGAGCTGGGATATTCGATCGGGTGAATATTTGTATAGTTGTTTATAAGTGACCAGCCAAGTTACGGCGTGGGCGGCGACGGGAAAACTTTCCGAGACACACTCTCGTTCCTCTCCTCAACGTAGCAGTACATAATCGACCACAATACGGTCGATAAGTACTGACGTTGAGGACGGGTCCGGAAAGTTTCCCCTGCAGCGCCCACGCCTTACTTTTTGGAGGATAATATATAAAAATATTGATACGATAAGGGTCATATCCTGTGTCGGAAACGCATCGCATTTCTCTCTTTTTCACATATGAGATGCAACGGATGAGAATGATTTGCGAGTATATGTATGTAGGGCCCGGAAAAATAACCACGGAGGAGTGGAAAGATGGAAGACCAAACGATAGTGGAGCTGTACTGGCAGCGGGATGAGAGCGCGATAGCGGCGACTGCGTCCAAATACGGGAATTATCTGCACAGCATATCCTACAGGATACTGTCAAACGCAGAGGATGCCGAGGAGTGTGTGAACGATACGTACAAAGCGGCCTGGGATGCTATGCCCCCGCACCGTCCTTCATTTCTTTCAACATTTTTGGGAAAGCTGACAAGGCGGATCTCGATCGACCGGTGGAGAAAGCAAAGCGCCGATAAGCGCGGAGGCGGAGAAACGGCGGTCGCGTTCGAAGAACTCGAAGAGTGCGTATCGGGAAGCGGCAGCGTGGAGGACGAGGTCGAGCGCAGGGAACTGACTCGCAGGATCAATGAGTTCATTAAGGCATTGCCCCGCACCGAGCGGCAGGTTTTCATGTGCAGATACTGGTACGTGGATCCCGTTTCCGACATAGCGAAGCAGTTCGGTTTTTCGGAGAGCAAGGTCAAATCCATGCTTTTCCGGACCAGATGCAAACTCCGTGAAATACTCGAAAAGGAGGGATACTGATGAAAGCAGACGATCTGATCGATATGATAGGTGACGCTGACGACAGCCTGATCGCGGAAGCAAAGGCAGACAGGAACAATAAGAGTTTAAAGGAAAGAAAGGTGCCGAAATGGATATACTGGACGGCGGCAGCAGCCTGCCTGTGCATAGTCGCAGTAATATCGGCACTGAAACTGTTCCCCGGCGATAACGGCGCAAACAGCGGGGTAACTCTCGCACAAGCGACCGACCTTATGCAGGGGATCACGCCCCGGAAATCTGATGCAGGCAAAAAAGACGCGTACAGCAGCGAAGTGAGCGATTTTGCGGTAAGGCTGTACAGAACCTGCGACAGGAGCAGCGAAGGCAAAGAAAACACACTGATCTCGCCGCTTTCGGTGATGCTGGCGCTCTCGATGACATCGAACGGAATGACCGGCAGGACGCTTAAAGAGGCGGAGGATGTGCTCGGGATGTCCGTCGATGATCTCAATGTTTTTGCGAATACATATATGCAGATGCTGACGAACAGGATCAAAGCCGAAGGCACATTAAAGCTCGCTAACGCGATATGGTTTAAGACCGATCCGAGGTTTACCGTGAACACCGATTTTCTGCAGACAAACGCTGATTATTACTGCGCGGAGCTGTATGCGGCGCCGTTCGATCTGACGACCCTCAATGACATCAACGGGTGGGTCAGCAAAAAGACGGACGCGATGATCCCCCGGATACTGAACGATCTGTCCGAGGACGCGATCATGTGCCTGGTCAATGCGGTGGCATTCGACGCGGAATGGGACAAGCCGTACGAAGCGCGCGAGGTCGAAGAAGGCAGTTTTAAGACCGCGGAAGGCGAGGAAGTGCAGGTAACATTCCTGAACGGAGTGCAGAACCTGTATCTGCAGGATGAGAACTCCACAGGCTTCATCAAAGGGTACAAAGGCGGGAAATACGCGTTTGCGGCGATCCTGCCCAAAGAAGGCATGACACCCGAAGCGTATCTGGAGACGCTGACCGGAAAACATCTGTCGCAGATGCTCGCGGGAGCCGAGGAAAGACCGGTAATAACCTCATTGCCGAAATTTACAACAGAGTACTCAAAAGAGGATATGGCAGACCTGCTCGGCGAAATGGGAATGAAGCGCGCCTTTGACGCGGAAAAGGCGGAGTTTGAAAAGCTCGGGACCTATGAAGGTGAGAATATCCACATCAATAAGGTCGTACATAAAACCTTTATCTCACTGGATGAAAACGGTACCCATGCCGGCGCCGCCACAGCGGTCACCATCACTTACGGCGGCATCTTTTCACCGGAGGAGATGCGCGAGGTCAGGCTCGACCGACCGTTCATCTACATGCTGATCGACACGGAAGCAAATATCCCGGTATTCATCGGAACGATGCGGAATCCCGGGGAATGAGGCTGCAGGGGACGAGAGGCCAAGGAAGACATGGGGACGGTTCTTATGTCTGCGCCTAGATAACAGAAACGCGGGCGGCAACGGGATATTTCACCGCAAAACAAGAGCTTATCGTTTTGCGGTAAAACACCCTGCGGCGCCCGCGTATTTCTTTGTTTTTTGAGCAGACATAAGAACCGTCCCCTTGTCTTACCTTAGCTCGCTGTGTCAGTCTTTATAATACTTCGCCTGCGCCTCGAACATCTTCGCATAGATGCCGTTGGGGATGTTTTCGAGCTCGGCGTGGGTTCCGTACTCGGCTATGCGGCCGTCGGAGAATACCGCGATACGGTCGCAGAACTGGCAGCTCGAGAGGCGGTGGGAGATGTAGAAAGCCGACTTCCCGCCGACCAAAGTATTAAACTGGCGGTAGATCTCGTATTCCGCGATCGGGTCGAGCGCTGCCGTGGGCTCGTCCAGGATCACCACGGGAGCGTCCTTGTACAGTGCTCTGGCGATGGCGATCTTCTGCTGCTCGCCGCCGGAAGGCTCCACGCCTTCTTCATCGAAGAATTTGAATATATTCGTTTCGGTGCCTTTCGGCAGTTTTTCCACGAAATCATGCAGCCCGACGCGGTCGGTAAGAGCGGCCACATCGGCGTCCTTTTCCGTAAATGCGATGTTTTCCGCAACGGAAAACGCGAACAGCTTAAAGTCCTGGAATACCGGCGCAAACTGCTCCATATACTGCTTATAGTCGTATTCACGGATGTCCGTACCGTCGACTAAGATCTCGCCCTCTGTCGGGTCGTACAGCCTGCAGAGGAGTTTGATGAACGTGGTCTTTCCGGCGCCGTTAAGGCCCACGATCGACAAGTGCTCGCCGGGCGCGATCCTGATGTTTACATCATCGAGGACCTTGCGGTCGGTATTCGGATAAGCAAACGAAACATGCCTGAACTCGATCTCGTGAGGCTTTTTTTCTATCGGTTTGTCACCCTTTTTGAGAGCCTCGGGATAGTCCATGAAGACAACATACTCATAGGCGTAATTGCAGCGCTTAATGAGCTCGGTGATGCTCATTACCATGCCTCCCACAGCGCTGTCGAGTCCGCTTTCCGCGGCGATCAGCTGGGTAAAGGTCCCGATGCCGATCACCTTGCGTATGGCCAGCAGCGCCACATAGAAATAAGCGAAAATGCTGCGGGCCAGCCCGGTGAAATTCATGCCCAGACTATACGGAAAACCCTTATCGCCCTGCCATTTCCAGAAGGAATTGCTCTTTTCGGTGTTCTCTTTCCAGGAGCCGACCATCATATCCTGCGCGTCATACAGCCTGATGTCTTTGCCGTAGCGCGGATCCACGATGTTCCATCCGAAATAACCGAACAGCCTGTTGGTCTTCGAGAGCTTTGCGAAGGCCTCGATGCTTATCTTATTCTGTTTTGCCACCAGCAGAAAATTGATCCCCGAATAGATGACCATTACCAGCAAAAGGATCGGCGCATGCAGCGCGAGCACCGTGATAAAGCCTGCTGCCTTGATCAGATTTCCTACGAAGTTGAAAAACTGATCCGATATGCCGTGTACGCCGCCCGAGTACCATTCCATGCCTGTGCGGGCCTTCTCGATCTGCTCGAGGGCCGCCTTGTCCTCGGTCAGCTCAAAGTCCAGCTCCATGACATGTTTTCCGATCAGGATATCGAAGTAATACTCGATACGGCTGCTGTATCTGTTGATATGATTCGTGCAGATGTCGTTTAACAGCTGGCAGATCACTTCGCCGCCGATCAGCATCACGGCCAGTATGATAAGCCTTTTTACATCGCGCGCGCCGACGATCTCATCGACGATCAGGGGCGAGATGAACAGCGCGACGAACGGCATGGCCGTAGTTACCAGCATACGAAAGACCTTCAGTATGAAGAATCCGGGGTATTTTTTGCCGGCCGTCTTAAACAGTATTCTAATAACGGGAATGATCTTATGCATTGACTCTCACCCCGCTTTCCGCGCCTTCGGCGTCCTCACGGTAGTATTGCGCCTGTATATTGAACATATCTGCGTATTTTCCGTTACGGGCCATCAGCTCATCGTGGCTGCCGTATTCCGCGAGGGTTCCGTCCTCAAACATCGCGATGCGGTCGCAGAACCTCGTGGAGGCCAGTCTGTGCGAGATATAAACGGCGGATTTATTCCCGATCATCTCGTCGAAACGCTCATACAGTGTCTGTTCGGCGATAGCGTCGAGAGCCGAGGTGGGCTCATCGAGCACCACGATCTTAGCGCCCTTGTACAGAGCCTTGGCCAGTGCCAGCTTCTGTTTTTCTCCGCCGGAGAGGTCGGTTCCGTCATCCTCGACTATTTTTGTAAGAGGCGTGTCGATGCCTTTTGCCAGCGAGAGCACACGCTCTTCAAGACCCGCCTCGTAAGCGGCCTTTGTCGCCCTGTCGCGGTCCAGCGAGTCCTTCCTCTTCATCGCGATATTTTCCGACATGAGGAAAGCGAAAATCTCAACATTCTGGAAAACGGGCGCGAACAGCCGGTAATAATCCGCGCGTCTGAAGCGTCGGATATCTGTACCGTTTAAGGTGATGCAGCCTTCGGTGGGATCGTAGAGCCTTAGAAGGAGTTTGATCATGGTGGTCTTGCCCGCTCCGTTAAGTCCTACGACAGCCAGCTTTTCGCCGGGACGGAGCGTGAGGTTCAGATGGGACAAGGCGTATTTTTCCGACTTGGGATATCTGTAGCTGACATCGGCAAACCTGAATTCGAAAGCGTCCGTATCCGGAAGAGGTATGCAGTCCTTTTCGTCGTCAGCGGTCTCGAGATCTATGAAGGACCGGAAATCATCGGTCTCAAGACTTGCCTTTTTATAGTCGCCGAAGCGCTGCAGGAAATTGATCAAAGCACGCGCAAAGGCCAGGGAGAACGAAAGGAACATCGTAAAGTTGCCGACCGACATGTCTTTGTGCAGGACCGCGATATAGAGTACCGCGTAAATGAGCGCCTTGATCACGGTACCCGCAAAACCGGTCACAAAATTGTAGCGCAGCCAGAGTCTGTGATGATGATCCTGCCGGTCGATGAAGAACGCGTTGACTTTATTGAACCTGTCGGTCAGGAAACCGCTCAGGTCAAAGAGCCTGATATCCTTGGCATAATCGAAATCCTGAGTGACGCGCTCCATGTAATGACGTCTGCGCCATGCGCCGGAGAGCCTGTCCCAGACCTCGGCCTTGTCGACCTTGATGATATGTCTGTAATAGAGGTACTGGACCACGGTGAGTACGATCATGGCGATGATGAGCCTCGGGTCGAGAACCGTTACCGCGACAAAGGTAACGATCACGGTCAGCCCGTTTCCGCCCAGCTGCGTCATCAGGTTCATCATGCCCTCAACGCCGTTCTGGTTGTCGTTGGTAGCCTGAGAGGCGCGCTCGGCAACGTCGAGCACATCCGGTTTTTCGAGCAGCTCGTATTTCAGGGACAGCACCTTTGATATGCGCTCCGTGATCATCTGCATGCGCACGTTGATGAAGCGGTACCAGGTTTTGCTGCCCGAGAGCGTCGAACAGAAAGACAGGACAAAAGCGATCCCGCCGGCTATCGCGATGACCTTTATCAGCTCGCGCTCACCGGCCGCGCCGCTGTCGGCCTGTATGATGTCAATGACATATTTTCCGAATATTCCCCAGAAATAGGAAAATGTCGATCCGCTCACAAAGCCAAGTATCATGAGGAAAATCACCGAAGGCTGATACTGTGCCATTTTGCGGATAATGTAACGGGTATTGCTCCATATCCCGTATTCTTTGTGTAAAGGATTGTCTTTGCTCTCTTTATAGTCTCCCATCCGTATGTTTTACCCCCGTAAACATCACTTTTTGTTGACTTATCATATCATAAACTACACAAAAAGAAAAGTGTATGAAAGCAAAAAAGGGACGGCATCAAACCGTCCCTTGAACTTTAAGCACAAATGCTTATTTCTTGATGATCTTTGTGATGTGGGGATTAACT
Source organism: Lachnospiraceae bacterium (assembly GCA_016288005.1). Lineage (GTDB taxonomy): Bacteria > Bacillota > Clostridia > Lachnospirales > Lachnospiraceae > RUG11977. The sequence continues at coordinate 36,147 of JAEEXY010000012.1, read as the reverse complement.
CCGTTGTACCAGTAGAGGAAGCCCTCTGCGTCGATAACATCGCCGACCTGGAGTGCCTCGACAGCCTGATATACCTCGGTGTCGTTGCCGCACAGATATGACTCAACGGTGAAGGTGTAGGTGGTGCCGCCGACCGAAACGTTGAAGTACAGATCGCTGTTGGAATCATGGGAACCGGAACCGTCCCAGTTGTAGAGGAACGCGCTGCCGTTTTCCTGAGGCTCAACCTTAAGATCCTTAAATACTACCAGCTGATTCTGCTTCTCGATGAGAGCGTCGGTGCCGAGCTCTGCGGTTACATCAACGGGTGTTGCGATGAAGCTGCCTTCCTCGATCTCGAATGAAGCGTCTGTGATCTCAACCTCACCCGACCACTGTGACTTGTAGCCTGTAACCTTGATCTTGGTGCCGGGTACAAGCTTATCGAAATCCTCCTGTGAGCAGGCCATGCTGTAGAGGAAGTAAGCGCCGTCCTCATCCTGAGTGTAAACGGTAGCTTTGTTGTCCCACCAGCTCTGCTTAGCCTGAACGTAGGTCTCTACTACAACGGGTGTGTCAAACTCTGCTGCTGCGTACTCTGCGTAAGTCATAACGCCTTCGCTCTTGCCTGTGGAAGCAGCTGCGGTATCGTCATGGCCGGTAACGGTGATCTTTGTGATGTGGGGATTAACTCCGTTGTACCAGTAGAGGAAACCCTCAGCATCGATGATATCGCCGACCTTGAGGTTCTCGACAGCCTTGTAAACATCGGTGGTATTGTCGCAAAGATACGACTCAACGGTAAATGAATAGGTGCTGCCGCCTACCGAAACATTGAAGTAAAGGTCGCTGTTGGAATCGTGTGAACCCGAGCCGTCCCATGAGTAGAGGTAAGCGCTGCCGTCCGCCTGAGGCTCGATCTTGAGGCCCTTGAAGGAAACCAATCTGTTCTGGCTGTCGATGAGAGCATCGGTGCCGAGCGCTGCGGTTACATCAACGGGTGTCGCGATGAAGCTGCCTTCCTCGATCTCGAAAGTTGCGTCAGTGATCTCAACTTCGCCGGACCACTCTGACTTGTAGCCTGTAACCTTGATCTTGGTACCGGGTACGAGCTTGTCGAAATCCTCCTGCGAGCAAGCCATGCTGTAGAGGAAGTAAGCACCGTCGGCGTCCTGTGTATAAACGGTAGCCTTGTTGTCCCACCAGCTCTGCTTGGCCTGAACATAGGTCTCTACGACAACCTGTGTGTCAAGAGCCGCTGCAGCGTACTCTGCGTAGGTCATAACGCCTTCGCTCTTCTTGGAAGGATCGTCGGCAGGGGTGGTGTCAACGGGCGCCTCAGTCGCTGTGGGTGCCGGTGTATCGGTAACTGTTGTTGAAGTGTCTGCCGCTGTGGGCGTAGGATTGTCGGATCCCTGAGGATCGTTCTTTTTGCCGCATGCCGCAAGGCTTAATACCATTGCGAGTACAAGCAGCACTGCGATCAATTTTTTCATATACATCTCTCCTTTTCGTAAACACGGTCCGCTAAAGAGCGGTCCGAAACTACGGTGACTATTATATCCCAAAACCTCAAATAATCAATCTTTTTTCTTTTTTAACTTCAGGAGGAGCGTATAAATGCCGTATCCGGCGAGCAATATCCATACCGTGCAGAGCGTGATAAGGAGCGCTTTTGAGGCCTTCGGAAGCTCTGTTTTTACAGAGGTTTCACCGTCGCCGTCCGCAGAAGCCGGAACGAGGCGGTCGAGCCTGTACAGTGAGGTGATGTCCGTCTGCAGTTTTTCCATGTATGCCGCATCGACGGTCTCTTTTCTGCGGACAGATTTCGTAACGTTCTCGATCATCTGTCCCGCAGCGTCACGGACGGAGGCCGAACCGTTGAATACGGGCGTTACGAAGGTATTTGTGATATTGTCGAGCAGGAGCCGGGTAGCTAAGATCTTGATGTCGTAATGCTCTTTGTTGTCCTCACCGGATCTTGCGAGATAATCGATGTATTTGGGGCTTTCCTGCGCCTTCGTCGTAACGGGGACATAGCCCTCGGTCTCGGCGTAGGCGGTCTGCACGTCGTTGGTCAGCATATACTGCGTAAAGAGCCAGGAAGCGAGCACCTCCTGAGGATCCTCTTTATTAAATATGCAGATCGAGGGACCCTGCGAGATCATCTTGGGGGCCGAAGGATCGCACTGGGGAATGGTGCGCACAACCGTCTCGAAATCCACGAACATATCCGCCGCGATGTCGGAAAGAGGGGCTTTTGAGCCCATCCAGGTCGAGCCCGCGGTGGAGTCGATCGCGAAGATGCACTGTCCGGCGTTCAGGAAATTGGCGGGATAGCTCGAGATCTTAAAGGTCGAGAAAGCGCCTTTTTCAACGTGGTTCTTGATCTCATAGAGGAAATCGAAGGCGGTGTCGTTGAATATGAGGATATCGCCGTCTGCGGTGGTGTAGCCCGCGTCTTTCTGCGCCAGATACTGGATCATCATGTTGTCGGTAGACTTGTAGATGAACGGGATCATGACGTTCTGGCCGTTGACCTTATAGGTGCCGTCGGCGTTTTTTGCGGTCGCGGCGTCGGAAACTTCCCAGACAAAATCCCAGGTCAGCTCGTCGGGTACCGTGTAGCCGAGCGCTTCGACGTAGGTCTTGTTGATGTAGCAGGCCTCCGTGGAGCGCATGTAGGGAAGAGCGTAGTAATGTTCGCCGATCATGCATTCCCCGAGGAACTTCGGGACTATCTCCTTGCGTGTGGGGCCGTCGAAATTAACCTCGCTGCCGCCGAGTCCGTATTTTTTGTCGTCCATTACCGCATCGAGCGGAACCACGGTGTTCTCGCCGGTCAGATACGTCGCGATGTGGTCGGGATAGGTGATGCATACGTTAGGCGTGGTATTCGTGGAAATATTGGTGATGACATCGTTGTAGATCCTGCCGTAATCGGTGTAGAGGCGGATCGTAACGTGTATGTTGGGGTAGAGCGCCTCAAAATCGGAGATCGCCTTTGCGTAGATGTCGGTCTGGGTCTTGTTCGTGTCGTTTTTGGCCCAGAAGGTGATCTCGTAATCCCGCGAAGTATCGAATTCGTCGGGGAGGGTGAACTCATTGCGCTCCCTGGTCCCGTGGCAGCCGGTAAGTGCTGTCATGCACAGGCCAAGAATAAATACGCAGCAGAGGAGCTTCTTAAAGGAGAACAAGATGCGGCGTAAGACGCCGGTATCACTTCTTTTTCCGGAATTGATCATCCCTTTGTACCTCCTCTCGAAACGCCCGCCATGATCTTTTTGCGGAAGATCAGGAAGAGCACGATCAAAGGCAGCGAAATGACTACGACCGCAGCCATCATCGCGGGAATGTTCTCGCGGCCGAAGCCGTTCTCGCGGATCTCCTGTATGCCGTTTGAAACGAGGAAATAATTCTGATCGTCGGTTACCAGACGCGGCCATACGTAGGAATTCCAGCATTCGATGACCTTGAGTATCACGATGGTCACGAGCGTGGGCTGCGAGATCGGGAGCATGACGCGGACGAGGTATTTAAAATCCGAAGTTCCGTCAACCTTTGCCGCTTTGTAGAGTTCTTCGGGGATCGCCTCGAAATTCTCTTTCAGCAGATAGATATAGAATACCGAGGTGACCGAAGGCAGGATCAGTCCGGTGAACGTGTTGCGCAGCCCCAGATCGGTGATCGTTACGTAGTTTGTGATGATGACCAGCTCGTTGGGGATCATCATGAGCGAGAGGAACAGCGCGAATACGATGTTCTTGCCCCTGAACTCCATTCTGGCAAACGCGAAAGCCGCGAGGATGATGACGACCATCATCAGCAGAGTGGTGCAGAGCGTGAAGATAAGCGTATTTGCGAAATATTTCCCGAGAGGAACCGCCGTGAACGCATCGGCGTAGTTCTGCATCGTCGGGCTGAGAGTAAAGAACTTCGGTACATACTCCGAGCTGTAGGCGCTGTAGCTTTTGACGCTGGAGAGGATCATCCAGTAAAACGGGAAGAGGACCATCAGGCCCCAGATGCCGAGGAACACGTAGATAACGGCATTCTTGACCGCTTTGCGGCGTTTGGCCTGTTTTTCGATCCGGTCGAAATTATCTTGATTGTCCATATTTCTCCAATCCTTTTAAAAAACTGTACTCTTTTTGCTGAGCAGCAGATTGATGCAGGTGATCGTGAACACTATCGCGAACAGGATGATCGCGGCCGCGGAGGCAAACGACGGATAGCCGCCGCTGTTGCCGTAGAGCATGTCGTAAACATAGCCGACGATCGTATTCATCCCGGCCGCGTTAAGATCGGTGCCGAAGAGCGCGACCTCATCGCTGTAGGCCTTGAACGCTCCGATAAAACCGGTGATCACAAGGTAAAAAATCATGGGCGCGATCATCGGGAGCGTGATCCTTCCGAATATCCTGAACGGGCGCGTGCCGTCAACCTTTGCCGCCTTGTAATAGGTCTCGTTTACCGAGGCGAGCGCGGAGGTCAGGATCAGGATCTTAAACGGGAGCACGATCCAGATGGTGTAGAAGCACATAACGAACATCTTTGCCCAGTAGGGACCGCCGATGAAATCGACTGCCTCGCCGCCGAATACCTTTATCAGGAGATTGACCATGCCGTCGGTGTAAGCGGTCTTTTTAAAGAGGATCATGAATACGAGGCCGACCGCGAGGGTATTGGTGACATACGGCAGGAAGAACACGGTCTGGAAAAGCTCGCGAAGCTTCGGGATGCTGCTGAGTCCGACGGAGATGAGCAGCGCGAAGCCGGTCGAGAGCGGTACCGTGATGATGACTATGATGAATGTATTCTTGAGAGCCTGCGTAAAATATGGATCGCGCAGGACATAGGAGTAATTGTATATTCCGGTGCCGGTATAGGTCTGCGACGCGAAATTGTAGCCCTCCTCAAAGGAATAGACTATTACGTCGATCAGCGGGTAGACCATGAACACGCCCAGAAAGAGTATGGCGGGCAGCAGGTAGAGCCAGCCCTTGAGGTTGTTTTTCATACGTTAAAGGGGATCCTTTCTTCGGTGTTACGATCAAACAGATAAACCTTTGAAGGCTTCAGGGTGAAGCGGATATCGTTCTTCGACGTGTCGACCTTAGTCTCGGAGCTGATGATCGCGCGGATCGTCTGCCCGATGAACGCGTCGTTTTCGGCGATAACGCTGGAATCCCGGCCCATTACCTCACGGCGGAGCAGACGGCAGTTCATTCTACCATTGTCGTCTACAACAAATCCCTCGGGACGGATCGCTGCATAAACCTCACGGTCCTCAACGCCCTTAACATCGAGCACGGAGTCACCGTTGATGATGAGAGAGCCGTTCTTCACACTACCCTCGAAAACGTTGATCGCGGGGGTGCCGAGGAACTTCGCGACGAACAGGTTGACCGGATCGTCATAGACCTCCTGGGGCTTGCCGATCTGCTGGAGCACACCGTCCTTCATTACGACGATCATGTCGGAGATGCTCATCGCCTCCTCCTGATCGTGCGTTACGAAAACGGTCGTGATGCCGGTCTCGTTCTGTATCCGGCGCAGCTCCTCACGGGTCTGGAGTCTGAGACGCGCGTCGAGATTCGAGAGCGGTTCGTCGAGCAGCAGGACCTTGGGCATTTTCACGAGTGCGCGGGCGATCGCGACGCGCTGCTGCTGTCCGCCCGAGAGCTCGTTGGGCTTGCGCTCCATCAGCGAGTCGATCTGTACGAGCTTTGCCGCTTCGAGCGCCTTATCCTTCATCTGCTGCTTGGTGAGCTTTTCTTCCCCGCGCAGGTTTCCGAGCGGGAACATGATATTCTGCTCAACGGTCAGATGCGGATAGAGCGCATAGTTCTGGAACACCAGACCCACGCCCCTGACTTCGGGCGGAAGTCCGGTCACATCGTCGTCGCCGAAGAATATCCTGCCTTCGGTGGGCTTTTCGAGGCCGCAGATGAGGTTGAGCGTCGTGCTCTTTCCGCAGCCGGAAGGGCCGAGAAGTCCGATGAGCTTACCGTCGGGGATCTCAAACGTGAAGTCGTTTACGGCAACGACAAAACCGCCGACCTTTTTGTTGCGATTCGGGAATTTCTTTGTCAGATGATCGAGAACTACTTTCATTTCGGGTCTGTCCTTTCGTATCTCTTTGTAATTCATTCTAGCAGATTGGCGGAGTAATTCAATTACCCGCACACCGATTTTGGGGTATTTCCGCGCGAGAAAAACAGAAATAAATGTAAATCAAGACTTATTTGAAAAAAAGTGGTATTATACTAGATACATCGATAAGTGCAGGGGCCGTAAGGACAGCCGGGCCGATGGGCAAGACGGGCAGACGGTGGGAGACGGCAGAAGCACGGAATGGAGAAAACATGGAATCCACGCTTAGAAGAACCTGGGCCGAGACGGATCTCGACGCAATAGAGTTTAATTATAAAAAGATAAGGGAGCACATCGGGCCGGACGTTAAGTTTTTAGGAGTCGTAAAGGCCGACGCCTACGGCCACGGGGCGCTGCAGGTGAGCAGGCTGCTCGAGGAGCTCGGAGCCGATTACCTCGCGGTCAGCAGCATCGACGAGGCGATGGAGCTCAGGCTCAACGGGATTACCGGCATACCGGTGCTGATCCTCGGACATACCCCGAAGGAACAGGTCGGCAGACTGATCGAGTATAATATCACGCAGGCAGTGACCTGCCGCTCGAAAGCCGTTGAGTACAGCGAAGCGGCTACAGCGGCCGGCGGTACCTTAAAGATCCACATCAAAGTGGATACCGGAATGTCACGTCTCGGATATCTGTGCGAAGGCAGGCATTATGAGACAGGTGTAGAAGGCATCTGCGAGGCATGCAATATGCCCGGACTCGATGCAGAGGGAATTTTCACTCATTTCGCTGTTTCGGATGAGCCCGGCGAGGACGCAAAGGAATATACGCTTAAACAGCTGAAGCTTTTCACGGATGTGATCGCTGCCGTAGAGGCGAAGCTCGGAAGGAGCTTTAAGCTGCGGCACTGCGCGAACACGGGAGCTACGGTCTGCTATCCCGAGGCGCTGCTCGACATGGTAAGGCCGGGACTGCTGCTCTACGGATACGGTGAGCACGCCGCGCAGCTCGGCCTGAAGCCCGCGATGACGCTAAAGACTACGGTCAGCACGATAAAGACCTATGATCCCGGCACCAGGATCAGCTACGGCGGGATCTATACTACGGAAAAGCGCACCAGGATGGGCGTGCTGCCTTACGGCTACGCGGACGGGTTTTTCAGGAGCCTTTCGAACAGATACAGCGTGATGACCGTGGAGGGGCCGGCGCCCCAGAGAGGCAAGATCTGCATGGATATGTGCATGGTCGACCTGACAGACAAAATGAAGGTGGATGTGGGTTCGGAGATTGAGGTATTCGGTCCTCATAACCCCATAGAGAAAATGGCTGAGCTTGCCGGGACCATACCTTATGAGCTCACCTGCGCTGTCAGCAAGCGTGTTCCGAGGCTGTACATCAGGCACGGCAAGGTTACGGAAAAGGAGCTTCTGCTGAGGATGTGACGGTGATCCGTCCGGTCACAGTCAGATATCCGTTTTGATAATAAGGAGGTAACGATATGGCAAAGAGTCTCGGAATAGTAGTATTCGGCGCGGTTTTTGTAGATATCAAGGGCTATCCTTCGGGAACCTATATCCCGGGAGGGCGCAACGCGGGACGCGTGGAGCAGGTACACGGTGGCGTGAGCAGGAATATAGTTGAGGATATAGCGAATGTCGAGCTGCGCCCGACTTTTGTGAGCCTCGTCGATAACGACGGCATAGGCGCGGAGGTGCTTGACAAGCTCCGCAGACATAAGGTAAATATTGAATACATGCAGAGCGTTCCGAACGGAATGGGCACATGGCTGGCCGTATTCGACCATAAGGGAGAAGTGCAGGCGGCCATCTCAAAGCGCCCCGACCTTACGCCGGTCATGACGCTTCTCGAGGAAAAGGGCGACGAGATATTTGAGAACGCGGACAGCATCGCGCTCGAGATCGATATGGACAAGGATATCGTCAAAAAGATATTCAAGCTCGCAGAGAAGCATAATAAGCGCGTTTACGCGGTCGTTTCGAACATGAGCATTGCGGCCGACCGCCGTGATTTTATCAAGAAGACCGACTGCTTTGTCTGCAACAGGCAGGAAGCGGGCATCCTGTTCATGGACAATTACGAGGACAAAACGATCGATGAGCTGAAGCAGATACTTCTGCGAAAGGTCATTTCCGCGGAGATCCCCTGCATGATAGTTACGCTCGGAGATAACGGCGCGGTCTATGCGACAGCCGACGGGCAGTGCGGCTACAGCCCCGCCCGCAAGGTTACCGCAAAGGACACGACAGGCGCGGGAGACGCGTTTTTCGCGGGAGTCACGATCGGCCTGACCTACGGCAAGACGCTGGCCAAGAGCTGCGAGATCGGAGCCCAGCTGGCGGCATCGGTTATCGTTTCGCTCGAGAATGTCTGCCCGAGATTCCTGCCCGCGGAGTTCGAGCTCGAAGCCAGAGATTAAGGAGAAAGAGATACAAATGAAAAAAGCAATATCGCTGCTGCTGGTGCTTGTGCTGATCATGGGCACGTTTTCGGGCTGCGGCAGAAAAACAGTAAAAAACTATGAAAGACCTGTGCCTTCGGAGGCTGCGGGCACGCCGACCGCGGCACCGACTGAGGAACCCGCGAAGATTCTGACGGCGCAGGAGGCATATGCGGAGTTCGTAAAAGGAAAACTCGCGGTCGAGATGACCACGGGCTATGCGGACCTCGATCCTTCGATCACATATACGATCGGCGACCTGGGGAACTTTATCAGCAGCGAGTATTTAAGCTACCGCCTGCTGCCCCAAAAGCTCGGGTCCATTTCCTGGACGCAGCTGGACTGCGGCAGCGACGGGAATCCCGAGCTTGCGGTAAGGTACATTTACACAGATGAGAATTACGGACTGGCGCCGCTCGAAGAAGTCCTGATATTCGGCTACAGGAACGATAAGATGGAGTTCGTAACGAGCCTGCGCAGCGACGCGACGAGGAGCGCGAGGCTTAACGCCGCCGGCTATATCAGCAGGACCGATACTTCGGAGCCGGATATCATCGCGATAGATTATGCGGCAGTCGGAGCGAACCTTAAGGAGAATAAGCTGTTTTCGCTGACATTCGCTTTGGGACTTCCCGAAGCGGTGATCCCCGGTGCATTTCTTCCCGAGGAGCTGACCGCGATGGCGGGTGCCCCCGGAGAAGAGACCGGTAGTATTATGCTGTCACTCTATAATTTCTCTTCGGAGGAAAGAGGCAGCAACGAATATCTTAAGCAGAACCTCTATTTCTTCACCGACGGCGATGAGGAGGTACTGCCCGATGACTCTCAGGTTAAGGGTTATGCGGACGGCGGACTCATCCTTTCCTCGCGCGCGGAGATCGAAGCAAAGGAAAATGAAGTCTGCGGCGCGGCCGGCGTCACGGATGACATCAAAAACGCAGCGGGTATTGTCTGGACCGAAGCCGACGCTGACGCCTACGAGGAGGTCAGGAGCGGGACCGACACCCAGCTCGCGCTGCTGATCAACAGCAGGGACAAGTGGTTCAAGACCGCGACGGCCGGAGACATTTTCTATGCGGTGACGGATCTGAACATGGATAACCGCCTCGAGATAATCCGCACCGAGATGAACTACAATCCCGATTCGACAGTCAACCGTTTCTGGCAGGTGAGCGCCGATTACAGGACGCTCGAGCCGATGGATTACGAGTCACAGTTTAAGCTGGCGGACGGCAGCGAGGATCCTGCCCAGCCGGCCCTCATGAATCTGGAAACGGTATACTCCTACTGGAATTTCTCATATACGGATTATTACTATGTGTTCCCGACCAGGGCCTATGATGAGAACGGCGACCGACTCCGCATGATGATGCTCGATGTCACCGATGACGGCAAGGTAAAATATGTCTGCAACCTCGGCGAATCGTCCTACAGCTATGATGACGGGGCGATGAAGTACCTCGATTTCAACGGGAATGCCTGCACCGAAGAGGAGTTTAACAGCCTCGCTTCGAGCTATTTTGATTTCGATGAGAGGACATGGATAAAGGAAACGGTCAGATTTGCTTTCGTAACGATCAAAGACGGCAGCGATCTGAACAATATGCTGGATATGCTGTATAATTCATACACGCTGATCTCGAAGGAAACTATTGAATAAAGACAGTGAAGACATGGGGACGGTTCTTCTGTCTGTCAGCATAACAGAAATGTGGGCGGCAACGCGTATTATTCTGCGTTCAGGCAGACAGAAGAACCGTCCCCATGTCTTTTGGTTTCGCTTTATTTCTCGAATTTACGGATCAGGTTCAGCTTGCCCTCTGTATACGGATGCTCGCGCAGCGGCAGGTTGCAGCGGGTTGAGCCGAAGAGCACGGTCGAGGGGTGGGTGAATTCCGCAAAGCCCCATTTGCCGTGATAAGCGCCCATGCCGGAGTGGCCGGTGCCGTTGAAGGGCACGCCCTTTACCATCATGTGAACGCAGACCTCGTTGATGCAGCCGCCGCCGTACTGCTGCGTCCGCATGGTCTTTTTGGCCCATTTCCTGTCTTTGGTGAACAGGTAGAGAGCGAGCCCGTGCTCACGCTGCGCGATCGTATCCATCAGCGCGTCGATCTTCGAATCCTCGAAAGGCACGACAGGCAGCAGGGGACAGAACAGTTCGTGCATGACGATCGGCTCGTCGATATTTACGGGATAGATCACGGTCGGGGAATAACGCAGAGTGTCCGCATTTCCCCTGCCGCCGTAAACTATGCGGTCCCTGTACTGCTCCGCTTCGTTCGAGCATTTGTCGTAAGCGCCGCGGGTGATCAGGCGGGGGTATTCTTTATTGGAGAGAGGATCGCCGATCTGCCTTTCGAACTCCTTTTTGAGCTCTTCGACAAATGCGTCCGCAACCTCCTTCGCTACAGCTATCTGGTTGATGTTGATGCATATCTGTCCCGCGTTCAGGATCTTGAAAAAAGCGATCTTGCGGGCGGCATCCTTCAGATCCGCGTCCTTGCGGACAACGGCCCAGTTGCCTGTCTCGCCGCCGAGCTCTAAGGCTACGGGGGTCAGGTACTTTGCCGCCTTCTCGAGTACATGCGATCCGACTTTTGGACTACCGGTGTAGAATATCTTGTCGAATCTCTCGTCGAGGCACATATCGGCCACATCGTGTCCACCGTCAATGACGGTCACGAATTCGGGCGGGAATGTCCGGGCGATCAGGTCGGCAACAGCCTTTGTACATGCCGATGACTTTGAGCTGCATTTGATCACGGCGGTATTGCCGCCCGAGATAGCGGCGACCAGCACGCCGAGCGAAAGCATGATCGGGAAATTAAAGGGGCTGATGATGAGGGAAACGCCGTAGGGCATTTTGTAAACCTTGGTGAAAATGCTCGGGAAGCAGGCGAATCCGCTGAAATGCGTTTCAGGACGTGCCCATTTCGAGAGTCCGTGCACGGTCTCGTTCGCCTCCATGATAACGGGACCGATGTCGCAGAAATACGCCTCCGCGCTGCTCCTGCCGAGATCCTGCGCCAGAGCCTTCTCGAGCTCCTCATGGTTCGCTTCGAGCGCCGCGGCGAGTTTTTTGAGCTGCTGCTTGCGCCAGCCGATGTCGAGAGTCGTGCCGGTACGGAAAAAGGCGCGCTGCTTTTCCACGATCGAATGTATCTTTTCCTGGGTGATATCTGCCATAATGTCTCCTCTTGCCCTGCCGTTTTCCGACCGGACCTTGTGTTTTAAACAGATTATACACCAAATGCGTGCGCCGGTGGATAAAGAAATCCTAAAATCCCCTAAAGAAAGACTAAATCCGGCCCGGTCCCCGTAATGCTTTACATATGGGAGTGATTTCTGTTAGAATACGATTAAGTATGAGGTTTTTTAGGGGTATATCGGGAGTATTGAAATGAATTTAAAAAAAATGAAGAAAAACGCCCGAGGAGTGCTGAAAAAGCACTACTGGCTGTTTGTAATGGTCTGTCTGTTCGCCTCGATGATCGGCGTTGACAATACGGACGCCTTCGCTCGGCTGCGTTCCGCGCTCAACGTGAGCGTGGACGTGAGGAACGATGTGATCTACAACAGCGAGGCGGGTCTTGCGGATATTTATTATTACGTGTTCGGGGACGAGGAAGAGCCCGACACTTACGGAACCGGCAAATACAAAAAGATCGGTCCCGTGGAGCTCGGAAGGGCGGACGGAGTATTCGCAAAGACGATCAACGGCATAACATCCGGCAGTTTTCTCGTAAGGCTGTTCTATATCATCAATTCCTTTGCGCGTTCGGAGAGCGCGGCGGTGGTCATATTCCTTGCGGTCATTATCCTTGCAGCATTTTTTGTATGGTTCTTTATATGCCGCGTGGTAATGGTCATATCACGAAGGCTGTTTCTTGAGAGCAGGCTGTATGCGGTGATCCCTCCGGGACGCATCTCGTTCCTGATCCGCGTGAGGAAATGGTTCCATGTAGCGGTGATACTGATGTGCTCGTTCTTCGTGCAGCTGGCCTGGTGGTTTACGATAGCGGGAGGTTTCATCTCCTATTACGCGTATATCCTGGTGCCTTACATCGCGGCCGAGAATCCGGACATCCCGGCAAAGGAAGCGCTCAGGCTCTCGAAGACCATGATGAAGGGCCGCAAATGGAAGCTTTTCTGCATGCATCTGAGCTTTATCGGCTGGAAGCTGCTCGGCCTCGTGACGCTGGGACTTCTCGATACGTTCTATACGGTTCCGTACATGACCGCATTTTTCGGTGAGTTCTATGCGGCGCGGCGCGCTGAAGCCATAGAGGAAAAGCTCCCCGGATATGAGTTCTTAAACGACAGATATCTGTTTGAATACGCGGAGCAGGAGACACTCTACGGCGCGTATGCGGATATGCTGACCGACGCGAATGTCGTGGAGCAGCCGGGCGCCAGAAGCAGGATCGGGGAATTCTTCGCGAGCGTGTTCGGCATCGTGCTGAAGACCTCAAAGAGGGAACAGGCATGGTGCGAATATGAGGAAGACCAGATCCGCAGACATACCATCGAAAAGGTCATGCAGTACGAGGCGTACCCGCGCAGGCTCTTTACGCTGCCCGAGAAGAACATTTCGGTCAGACCGGAGAATCTGCATTATATCAGGCATTATTCGCTGAGCTCGATAGTGATCATGTTCTTCGCTTTTTCGTTCGTCGGCTGGATATGGGAGGTTTCGATCCATCTGGTCGAGGACGGCATGTTCGTGAACAGGGGCGTCATGCACGGACCGTGGCTGCCGATCTACGGCTCGGGAGCGCTGATGATACTGATCGTGCTGAACAGGTTCAGGAAGAACCCGTGGCTGGAGTTTCTGCTCGCGATCGTTCTCTGCGGAGTCGTGGAGTACTTCACCTCGTGGCTGCTCGAGGTCAATCACGGCGGCACGAAATGGTGGGATTATACGGGTTATTTCATTAACATAAACGGCAGGATATGCGCCGAAGGACTGCTGGTTTTCGGCATAGGGGGAATGGCGGTCGTTTACTTTTTGGGGCCGCTCCTCGACAATGTGCTGAGGCGCATCAGGGGAAGATACATTTTCCCGCTGTGCGCGATACTCGTTATCGCGTTCGTGATCGATATGATCTACTCGCATTACTATCCGAATATGGGAGTGGGGATCACGGATTACGGAGCGAAAAAAATTATTGATATAGTTGGTTATTTGTAATAAAATGAGCGAAAAGTCAACAAAGGAGATAACAGGCTATGGCTGAAGAGATCATCAGAGAAACGGAAGAGGTATCGGAGAATACCAATTTCATCTACAACTTCATCAAGGAGGATATTGCCGAAGGCGGACAGTTCGCGGGCAAGACCGTGCATACGAGATTTCCTCCGGAGCCTAACGGATATCTGCATATCGGTCACTGCAAGGCGCTGTGCATCGATTTCGGAATGGCCGAGAAGTTCGGCGGCATCTGCAATCTCCGTATGGATGACACGAACCCCGCAAAAGAGGATACCGAGTACGTTGTGAATATCCAGCAGGATATCCACTGGCTCGGCTTCGACTGGGGAGACCGTTTCTTCTACGGTTCGGATTATTTTGACAAGGACTACGAGTTCGCGATCGAGCTGATCAAAAAGGGTCTGGCTTATGTCTGCGAGCTGACTCCCGAGCAGTTCAAGGAGTACAGGGGAGACACCTCGACTCCCGCAAAGTCGCCTTACCGCGACAGACCCATCGAGGAGAACCTCGCGCTGTTTGAAAAAATGAAGAACGGCGAGGTAGAGGAAGGCAAGATGACGCTCCGCGCGAAGATCGATCTCGCGAGCGGCAATTTCAATATGCGCGATCCCGTTATCTACAGGATAAAATATATCAATCATCACCGTCAGGGAACCAAGTGGTGCATTTTCCCGATGTACGATTTTGCGCATCCCATCCAGGACGCGCTCGAGGGCATCACTCATTCGCTCTGCTCTCTGGAGTACGAGGACCACAGACCGCTCTACGACTGGGTTGTGAATAACGTTTCGATACCTTTCCACAAGCCCAGACAGATCGAGTTCGCGCGCCTCGGCATCGACCACACCGTAATGAGCAAGAGAAAGCTGCGCCAGCTGGTCGAGGAGAAATACGTTTCAGGCTGGGACGATCCCAGAATGCCTACGCTTTGCGGTCTGCGCCGCAGAGGCTACACCGCGAAGTCGATCAGGAATTTCTGCGAGACTATCGGTGTCAGCAAGAGCCCGAACGTTATCGAGTTCGCGGTGCTCGAGAGATGTTTGAGGGACGACCTTAACCTTACCGCCGAGCGTACGATGGCGGTCATTCATCCCGTTAAGCTTACGGTCACGAATTATCCCGAGGGGCAGACCGAGGAGTTCGAGGTTGAGAACAATCCCGCGGTCGAGGGTTCCGGCACACACAAGATCACATTCTCACGCCATCTGTGGATGGAGGAGGATGACTTCATGGAGGAGCCGATCCCGAAGTACAAGAGGATGTTCCCCGGCAACGAGGTCCGCTTAAAGGGCGCTTATCTCGTTACCTGCACGGGCTGCCGCAAGGATGAGAACGGCAATGTTGTCGAGGTATTCTGTGAGTACGATCCCGAATCGCGCGGCGGAGATCCCGCGGACGGACGCAAGGTCAAGGGAGCCACGATCCACTGGGTTGACGAGGCTTCATGCGTGGACGCGGAGGTTCGTCTCTACGACAATCTCTTCAGCGATCCCGAGCCCGACGGTCCCGACAAGAATTTCCTTGAGGCGCTGAATCCCGAGAGCCTGACAGTCCTTACGGGCTGCAAGGTCGAAAAGGCCATGGTCGACATCGCGAAGGAGTTCGATAAGGCCGAGAACCGCACAGGCATCAACGCGCCGACGTTCCAGTTCATGCGCATAGGCTTCTTCTGCATGGATAACCGTGACAGCAGCGCGGATCATCTGGTATTCAACAGAAGCGTATCCTTAAAGGACAGCTTCAAAAAATAATGATAAACAGCGAGTTCGATATTGCGAAAATGGGGAGGGGAGCAGGCACTTTGTGCTTTGTTTCGTGCGCCCATGATATCGGACCCGCTGATTCTTTTATATTAAAAAGGCACTGAAAAGCGGTGTAAGGGAAGGATAACAATGTCAGAAAAAGAGAACAGGATCGATCTGCTGCGTGACAGGATCGAGCAGATCGACGGGGATATGGCGGCGCTTTTCGAGAAGAGGATGGCGTGCGCCGCACAGATAGCAGCATATAAGCGTGAGATGGGCCTTCCGATACTCGATAAGGGCAGGGAAAAGGTTCTGATCGAGCGCAATTCGAAAAAGCTTTCGAACCGCGAGTTTGAGCCGTATTACCGCGAGTTCCTGACAGGCATGATGGATATTTCCAAGAAATACCAGCACCGCCTTTCGGAAGGACTGCGCGTGGCATACAGCGGGATCGAGGGCTCTTTTGCGAGCATCTGCACCGGCAGGCTGTTCCCCGAGGCGGAGAGGATCCCGCATAAGTGCTTTGCAGATGCGTATCACGCCGTGAGCGCGGGAGAGTGTGACCTGGCCGTGCTGCCCATCGAGAACAGTTTTGCGGGCGAGGTCGGGCAGGTTGCGGACCTGATGTTTGACGGAGACCTGTTTATCAACGGAGTTTACGAACTGCCCGTTTCACAGTGCCTGCTGGGCGTTCCCGGAGCGACTGCGGATTCGATAAAGACAGTGATCAGCCATCCCCAGGCGCTCGACCAGTGCGCGGGATTCATCAGAAAGCACGGATATGAGGTGATCGCGGCCGAGAATACGGCCAGAGCGGCAAAGCAGGTCGCCGACAGGGGCGACATTACGGTCGGATCGATCGCGTCGAGTGAGAATGCCGAGCTGTACGGGCTCAGCATCATCGATCACGATATAAACGAGAGTGCGCAGAACACCACGCGGTTCGCGGTTTTCTCAAAGAGCGCCGATTCGATGAAAAATGACGACGAATACAGCACGTTCATCCTGATGTTCACTATCAGGAACGAGGCAGGCACGCTGGCCGAGACGCTGTCGATCCTCGGCAGATACGGCTACAGCATGCGCGTTATCAGGAGCCGGCCGTTAAAGGACAGCAACTGGCAGTATTATTTCTACACCGAGGTTGAGGGGCGACTGAGTTCCGAAAACGGAGAAAAGATGCTGGCGGACCTGAAAAAAAACTGTGAGTTTTTCAAGATACTGGGAACATATAAGCCCGGAATGCGCGTGTGAGCGCCGTTCGGGCCGGTGAAAGGCGGTAAGTGAGTGGAGACGATCAGAGTTAATATACCGGGACATGAATACGACATCCGGATCGAGCGCGGGATACTGAAAAGGATCGGCGAAGAGTGCGACTTAAGCCGCCGTGTGCTGGTCGTGACCGATAAGGGTGTTCCGGGAGAATATGCCGAAACGGTTGCCGCCCGGGCAAAGCAGGCGGTCATCGCTGTGCTCGACGGAGGAGAAGAAGGCAAGACTCTCGATGCGTTTGCCAAACTGCAGCAGACCATGCTGGACAACGGATTTTCACGCAGGGACTGCGTTGTCGCGGTCGGCGGCGGAGTCGTGGGCGACGTTGCGGCATTCGCTGCGTCCTGCTACATGAGGGGGATCGATTTTTACAATGTTCCGACGACAGTGCTCTCACAGGTGGATTCCTCGATCGGCGGCAAGACAGGCGTGAATTTCGGAGGCGTCAAAAATATCGTCGGGAGCTTTTACCAGCCCTCGAAGGTGATCATAGATCCCGAGGTGCTCTCATCTCTCGACCGCAGGCAGCAGGCGAACGGCTTTGCGGAGGCGGTCAAGATGGCGCTCACGTTCGACGCAAAACTGTTTGAGGACATAGAGGCGATGGAAGCGTCCGACGACATGATGCCGTACATCGTCAGGGCCATAGATATCAAGAGACGCGTTGTCGAAAAGGACGAAAAAGAGGCGGGACTCCGCAAAGTCCTTAATTTCGGACACACATTGGGACACGGGATCGAGGTTTCGTGCGGCGGCGCCCTGCTGCACGGCGAATGCGTGGCAGCGGGCATGACGGCGATGTGCGCGCCCGAAGTGAGAAAAAGACTCTGCGCCGTGCTTGAAAAGTTCGGCCTGCCTGAGTCGGCCGGTTTTGATATCGAACATGCAGCAGCGGCCGTATCGCATGATAAAAAAGGCAACGGCAGAGTGATATCCTCGATATATGTGCCTGAGGTCGGCAGCTATGAGATCAGGGACATGTCGCCCGAAGAGGCAAGAGAGAGGCTGGAGCTGATACTGCGCGGATAGATCCGCTGTAAGGCAGGCAGCCTTCAAGGAAGAACCTGCGGGCCGGCAGAGCGTTTCGGCCCGGAATGCGGAAAGTACCGGAGAAACGGGAGAATACGATGAAAAACAGCTTTGGACAAAATATGCAGATAACCCTGTTCGGCGAGAGCCACGGGCCTTACATCGGAGCGGTGCTGGACGGACTCGCGCCGGGACTCGCTGTGGATGAGGGCTTTATAGCGTCGCAGCTGACGCTTCGCAGGCCGGCGGGCAAGATTTCCACGGCACGTGTCGAGGCGGATGAATTCATCATCGCGAGCGGGGTATTTAACGGGAAAACTACGGGTACGCCCCTGTGCATACTGATCCCGAATACGGCGCAGCACAGCACGGACTACGAGAACGCGCCGAGGATCGCGAGACCCGGGCATGCGGATTACACAGCGCAGTGCAAGTACCACGGCTGCGAGGATTTTCGCGGGGGCGGGCATTTCAGCGGCAGGATCACCGCAGCGCTGGTCGCGGCGGGAGCGGTCGTCATCCCCGCGCTTAAGGCAAAAGGCATAAAGCTCGGCACGCATATCGCGAGCCTGCACAGGATAGAGGACAGGGCATTCGGGGATATCGACAAAGATATCGAGACGCTCAACGCTTCCGCATTCGCGGTGCTCGACCCGGATGCGGCAGAAAGTATGAAACGGGCCGCGGAGGCTGCGGCAGAAGCCGGCGACAGCGTGGGCGGCGTGCTGGAGACTGCGGTGACGGGACTTCCCGCAGGAGTCGGTGAGCCCTGGTTCGATACGCTCGAAGGCGTTCTCTCACATGCTCTCTACAGCATCCCCGCCGTCAAGGGCGTGCAGTTCGGCGCGGGCTTTGATCTGGCGGACGGTTTCGGCAGCGAGTATAACGACCCCCTGCGCAATGAAGGCGGCAGGATCGTCACGCTTACAAACAACAACGGCGGAGTAAACGGCGGCATCACGAACGGCATGCCCGTGCTGTTCAGATGCGCGGTGAAGCCCACGCCATCGATATATTCGGAGCAAAAGAGCATAGACCTGAAAACGCTCGAGAACGCGGACCTGCAGATAAAGGGCAGACACGATCCGTCGATCATCCACCGCGCGAGAGTCGTGGTTGACAGCATGACAGCGCTCGTGCTGTACGATGTGCTGAGCGGCAGGTTCGGCACGGACTGGTTTTACGGGATGAGGGCTGACTGAATCACCGACCGGGGCGGGCCGGTAAGAACCGGGGCAAAAGAGGGAAAATGAAATGAAGTACGGATTGATCGGAGAGAAGCTCGGACACAGTATTTCCGCCGAGATACACGGCAGGATCGGACTTTATCCGTATGAGCTGTGTGAGATACCGCAGAACGGGCTCGATGCGTTCATGCGGGCGAAGGATTTTTGCGGGATCAATGTGACGATCCCCTACAAGGAAAGAGTGATACCGTATCTCGATCACGTGGATGAGCGGGCTGCGGCTATAGGCGCGGTCAATACGGTCGTGAACCGGGACGGTGTGCTGTACGGGTACAATACGGATTACACGGGACTTAAGAACCTGATGCTCAGTGAGGGACACGACTACAGCGGTAGTACAATCCTGATATTCGGCACCGGCGGCACCTCAAAAACAGCGCGCGCGGTGTGCGCCGATCTCGGAGCGGCGGTGATCAAAAATGTCAGCCGCAGCGGAAAGGACGGCGCGATAACCTACGAGGAGGCATACTCAGGGTTTAAGGGTGCGGATTATATAATAAATGCGACTCCCGTCGGAATGTTTCCGAAGACGGACGCAGCGCCTGCGGATATAAGCGGATTTACGGCGCTCAAAGGCGTTATCGATGTGATCGCGAATCCGCGCGAGACTTTGCTCATGCGCCGGGCGAGAGAGCGGGGCATACCCGCGGCCGGAGGCTTGAGGATGCTGGTGCGCCAGGCGGTGGCGGCGGCGGAGTATTTCTCGGGACAGACGATAGATGAGGAAAGAGCCGAGGAGATAACGCGGTATTTCTTAGAGAAGGATTGATCCTGCCAAGGTCCGGCAAAGCGGCATCGGACCGACAGGACAGAGTTTATGCGGAAGACAGAATGCGGAACGGAGGAGCTATGAAAATAAAGGTTATCAACGGGCCGAACCTTAACATGCTCGGCATCAGGGAGCCCGGGATATACGGGAGCGAGAGCTACGGCGCTCTGTGCGCGATGATAAACGAGCACTGCGAAAAGCTCGGTATAGAGGTCGAGCTGCAGCAGAGCAACCATGAGGGCGATCTCGTGGATTATATACAGCAGTCTTACGGCTGCATCGACGGCATAGTGATCAACCCCGGAGCATATACGCACACGAGCATCGCGATACTCGACGCGGCCAAGGCGGTCGGCATCCCGATGATAGAGGTACATATCTCGGATGTGGCGAGCCGCGAGGATTTCCGTCAGGTCAGCTATATTCGCGCGGCCTGTGAGAAAACGATCACCGGTCACGGCCTGCAGGGCTATATCGAGGCGATCGACTTTCTGTTTGAGAAATATGGGAAATAATACCTGCCGGGTTTGAGAGAAAATGATCCGGAAAATGATACATAAGATTTATTGATAGTGGAGATAAGATGAATTTATACATCGGCAGATCAACGGCACGCGGAACGGTTACCGCGCCGCCGTCGAAGAGCATGGCGCACAGACATATCATCTGCGCGGCACTGGCAGAAGGAAAGAGCACGATCCGCAACGTAGACCTGTCACAGGATATCGCGGCAACTCTCGACTGCATCAGGGCACTCGGCGCGAAGGCAGAGGTCCGCGGCGATGAGGTTGAGATCGTGGGAGCAGGCGATATCTCTGCCTGCGGGCAGGCAGGCTGCGATGACCCGGATGTGACCGGTAAGAACGCCGGAACGGGCTCCTGTGTCGATTTTCCGTGCCGAGAGAGCGGGAGCACGATGCGTTTTTTCATGGCGCTCGCGATGCTCACGGGCAGGCCTTCGAGGTTTTTCGGCAGTGAGACGCTGCGCTCGCGGCCCTTCGGGATATATGAGGACATCTGCGCACAGTGCGGCATAGAGTTTAATAAGGCGGCGGACCATATATTTGTCGAAGGCAGGCTGAAGCCGCAGACATATGAGATGCCCGGCAATGTCAGCAGCCAGTTCGTGACGGGACTCATGTTCGCGCTGCC
This sequence comes from Lachnospiraceae bacterium, assembly GCA_016288005.1. Lineage (GTDB taxonomy): Bacteria > Bacillota > Clostridia > Lachnospirales > Lachnospiraceae > RUG11977. Next base: position 15,182 of record JAEEXY010000012.1, on the reverse strand, counting down.
GCTGCTGGATGGAGACAGCACGATAAAGCTCATTCCTCCGGTTGAGAGCAGGTCCTACATATTGCTCACGATCAGCGCACTCGCAAAGGCGGGAGTAAAAGTGATCGAAAAGAGTGAGACCGAGTACCTGATCCCCGGCGGGCAGAAATACAGACCCGTCGACATAGCCGTTGAAGGAGACTATTCGAACGCGGCATTTCTCGATGCGTTCAATTATATCGGCGGTGATGTGAGAGTCGAAGGGCTCGACTGCGATTCCCTGCAGGGAGACCGCGTGTACAGAGAGTATTTCGAGGCGCTCAAAGACGGAGCGGCAGCAGCGGATATCTCGGACTGCCCCGATCTCGGGCCGGTGCTGTTTGCGGTTGCGGCTGCGAACAGGGGAGGCACATTTACGGGCACAAGGCGGCTTAAGATAAAGGAGAGCGACCGCGGACGCGTGATGTGCGAGGAGCTGGCAAAGTTCGGCATTGAGACCGAACAGGGCGAGGACCGGATCGTCATAAAGGACGGCGGGCTTAAAAAGCCGGATACGGCTGTTTTCGGGCACAACGATCACAGGATAGTCATGTCGGCGGCACTGCTCCTGAGCCTTACAGGCGGAGAGCTGGATGGTGCTGAGGCCGTTTCGAAAAGCTATCCGGGATTTTTTGAGGATATCGCGTCGCTCGGGATCGATATTGCCCGGCGCTGACAGGTGAGAATGTAAAAAATGATCCTTAACGGGAGACGGAACAATGGAATGGATAATTAAGAAAAAGATACTGATCGTCGGACTCGGACTGATCGGAGGCAGCTATGCGAAGGCTCTGACCCGATTCGGATACACGGTGCTCGCGATCGACACCGACGCGGAGGCGATCCGTTTTGCGAAGGAAAACGGAATTATCGACGAGGGCGCGACGGACGCGGACCCGAAGCTCATCGGTGAGGCGGACTGCATCATCATGGCGCTGTACCCGAGGATAATCACCGACTGGATCCGTGACAACCAGAAGTATTTTAAGAGCGGGATCAGGATCACCGACGTTACCGGCATCAAGAGTGCCGTGGTCTACGATATCCAGGCGATCTTAAGACCCGACGCCGAGTTTATCGCGGCGCATCCGATGGCGGGACGCGAGCTCTCGGGCGTGGCATACAGTGACGACAGAATATTCCGCGACGCGAACTTTATCGTTGTTCCGACCGATAAGAATACGCCCGGCAGCATCGAGTGGTGCGAGAATCTGGGCAGGATACTCGGGTTTAACCGTGTGGCGGTCTTAAGCCCCGAGGAGCACGACGAGATGATCGCGTTCGTTTCGCAGCTGACGCACTGCATAGCCGTGGCGCTCATGACCTGCAATGACAACGAGCATCTGAGCGAGTATACGGGCGACTCGTTCCGCGACCTTACCAGGATCGCGCATATCAACGAGAAAATGTGGAGCGAGCTGTTCTTTATGAACAAGGAGCCTCTGCTGCGCGAGATGAACCGTTTTATCGATGAGCTGACACAGATCAGGACGCTGATCGAGAACGATGACGCCGAGGGACTCAAGGAAAAAATGAAGCTTTCCACCAAACGGCGCGAGAGATTTGACAGAAAATAAGCTGTGCATTATTGCGGCATCTGTGATATTCTGATAAAGAATCGAGGAAAAATACATGAAAGTTGAATTCATAAAGCAGCTGGCCATCCCGGCAGAGATCAAGGAAATGTACCCCCTGACCGGCAAGATGGCGGAGATCGTTGCGACAAAGAGAGCGCAGCTCGAAGCGGTTTTCTCAGGCAGGAGCGACAAGCTGATCCTGATCATCGGACCCTGCTCGGCGGACAATGAGGAGAGCGTTATCGACTATATTTCCCGCCTCACTCCGATCCAGGAGGAAGTTAAGGACAAACTTCTCATTATACCGAGGATCTACACGAATAAGCCAAGGACCACCGGCGAGGGCTACAAGGGCATGCTCCATCAGCCGAACCCGCACGAAAAGACCGACCTGTTCAAGGGTCTGATCGCGACCAGGCATCTGCACATGAGAGCGATCAGCGACACGGGCTTCGCATGCGCGGACGAGATGCTCTACCCCGAGAATTATCAGTATCTTGACGATCTGCTCGCGTATGTCGCGGTCGGCGCGCGTTCGGTCGAGGACCAGCAGCACAGGCTCACGGCCAGCGGCATAGATACACCGGTAGGCATGAAGAACCCTACCAGCGGTGACTACAGCGTTATGCTGAACGGCATCATGGCGGCGCAGCATCCGCACACATTTATCTACAGAGGCTGGGAGGTACGCTCCGACGGCAATCCTTACGCCCATGCGATCCTTCGCGGATATACGAACAAGCACGGCGAGCCTCAGCCCAACTATCATTATGAGGACCTGATCAGACTCTGCAATGCGTTTGATGAGAGAAATCTTAAGAATCCCGCGGTCATCGTCGACACGAACCATTCGAATTCGGGCAAGAATCCTTTCGAGCAGCCCAGGATCATCAACGAGGTGCTCAATTCGGCAAAGCATGACGAGAGAGTCAAAAAGATCATGAAGGGCTTCATGGTCGAGAGCTATATCGAGGACGGCAATCAGAGCGTGGACGGCGGCGTATACGGCAAATCCATCACCGATGCCTGCCTCGGATGGGACAAGACAAAGCGGCTTATCGACAATATAATGTCGGTACTGTAAGGCTTTGATGGGGGACAATAATGGCAGATTTTATAGAGATCTTAAAAGCGATACTGTTCGGTATCGTAGAGGGCGTGACCGAGTGGCTGCCGATCAGCAGCACCGGGCACATGATCCTCTTAAACGAGTTTGTTAAGCTCAAGGTTTCCGATGATTTTTACAGCATGTTCGAGGTGGTGATCCAGCTCGGCGCGATCATGGCGGTCGTTGTGCTTTTCTGGAAGCGGCTCTGGCCCTTCGGGAAAAAGGACAACGCAAAACCGCTTTCCGAAAAAGGCATCGGCAGCTATATCAAGACCGACATCTTTGTGATGTGGTTCCACATTCTGGTTTCGTGCGTTCCCGCGGCGATAATAGGCATACTGTTCGACGACCTGTTCGAAGAGCTGTTTTATAATTATACGACCGTTGCTATCATGCTGATCGTGTTCGGCGTGGCATTTATCGTTATCGAGAATCTCAACGCGAACAGGACACCTAGGATCGACGCGGTGGCGGACATCACTTACACCACGGCGCTGCTGATCGGTATTTTCCAGGTCATCGCGGCAGTATTCCCCGGCACCTCCCGTTCGGGAGCGACTATCGTCGGCGCGCTGCTGATCGGCGTTTCGAGGACGGTTGCGGCGGAATACACATTTTTCCTCGCGGTGCCCGTTATGCTGGGCGCGAGCTTGCTCAAGCTCGTTAAGTTCGGTCTTCATTTTACCTCTGCGGAGGCAGTTATCCTGGCGGTAGGCATGATCGTGGCGTTCATCGTATCGATGATCGTGATCAGGCTTCTGCTCGGATATATCAGAAAGCACGATTTCAAGCCGTTCGGCTGGTACAGGATCGTGCTCGGCGCGGCAGTGCTTGCTTACGGGCTTTTTGCGGCCTGATAAAATAATGTACAGGAGGGAAAGAAATGGCAGTTAACAGCATCGATGCGGAAGACGATCAGTTCGCGTACCGCTACGACACACAGCTTCTGATCGACAGAAGGGACAAAGATCTCGACGAGGACGAGATCGCGGATTACATCACGGAGAATTTCGAGGGGAACAGCCTTATCGCGGCCGGCGACGAGGATATGGTAAAGATCCATTTCCATACGAACGAGCCCTGGAAGCTCCTCGAGTACTGCAGTAAAGTCGGCGAGATCTATGACATTGTCGTAGAGGATATGATCAGACAGTCAAACGGTCTTCACGGCTGAAAAAGTCAAAATAACACATGCTCAGATCATCGGCGCGCAAGATTTGCTCTTTACTTGCGCGTCTTTTTATGCTAGAATACGCGACTGAGTGGGCCTGATCCCGAGTGGCAGGGGCGGGCATATGAAATAAGCAATGAAAAAGGAGAGTACCAAAATGGATGTTTCACCGCTTCAGAAAGCAAGATATGAGTATAATCCGAAGCTTCCCGGAATGCTCAGAAACGGAATCGCAGATATCTGCGTAAGCGAAGGCGAAGCAACACAGAGCGTTGCCGATCAGGACAAGATCAAAGCACTTTTCCCCAACACCTACGGCAAAAAAGAGATCACCTTTGCAAAGGGAACCAACACTTCCGCTGCAAAGAAGCAGGTTGTCGGAGTTATCCTTTCCGGCGGACAGGCACCCGGAGGACACAACGTTATCTCGGGTCTCTACGATGCGTTAAAGGCTACCGATAAGAGCAATGTCCTTCTCGGATTCAAGGGCGGCCCCAGCGGACTTATCGACGACGATTACATCGAGTTTACCGACTCATTCATCAATGAATACAGAAATACCGGCGGTTTCGATATCATCGGTTCTGGCAGAACAAAGCTCGAGACCGAGGAGCAGTTCAAGATCGTTACCGAGGTTGCGAAGAAGCACGGTCTGACCGCCATCGTTATCATCGGCGGTGACGATTCGAACACCAATGCCGCTGTTCTTGCCGAGTACATGGCTGCGCACAACACCGGCGTACAGGTTATCGGATGCCCCAAGACCATCGACGGCGACTTAAAGAACGAGGATATCGAGGCTTCGTTCGGTTTCGATACCGCTACCAAGACCTACAGCGGACTGATCGGAAATATCGAGAGAGACGCAAATTCCGCAAAGAAGTACTGGCACTTCATCAAGGTTATGGGCCGTTCGGCTTCTCACGTTGCGCTTGAGTGCGCTCTTGAGACCCAGCCCAACATCTGCCTTATCGGCGAGGAAGTTGCGGCCAAGAAGATGTCTCTTGCTCAGATCACAAATTACATTGCTGATTCCGTTGAGAAGAGAGCGGCTAACGGCGATCATTTCGGCGTAGCCATCATTCCCGAGGGTATCGTAGAGTTCGTTCCCGAGTTCTCGGCTCTTATCGCTGAGATCAACGAGCTCCTTGCGGGCAAGAAGACCGAGGAGTTCAACGCTCTTCCTTCATGGGACGAGAAGTACGCGTTCATCAAGAAGGGCCTCAGCGCAGACGCTATGGCTGTATTTGATATCCTTCCCCAGGGCATCCAGCAGCAGCTCTTCCTCGAGAGAGATCCTCACGGCAACGTACAGGTTTCCCTCATCGAGTCTGAGAAGCTTTTTGCCGAGATGGTAGGCACTGAGCTCGAGAAGAGAAAGGCAGCCGGCACCTTCAAGGGCAAGTTCGGAACACAGCATCATTTCTTCGGATACGAAGGCAGATGCGCATTCCCTTCGAACTTCGACGCAGACTACTGCTACTCGCTCGGTTACAACGCATTCATGCTGATCCAGTACGGCTACACCGGATACCTCTCGAAGGTTTCCAACATCTCGAAGCCCGCTGAGCAGTGGGTTGCAGGCGGTATGCCCATCACCAAGATGATGAACATCGAGAGACGCAACGGCGAGGACAAGCCCGTTATCCGCAAGGCTCTCGTAGAGCTCGACGGCAAGCCCTTCAAGTACTTCGAGGCACACAGAGAGCAGTGGGCCGTTGAGACTTGCTTCACCTATCCCGGTGCCATCCAGTACTTCGGACCTTCGGAGGTCTGCGACCTCACCACCAGGACTCTGGCTCTGGAGAAGGGCTGAGAAATCCTTTAAATACAGACCAAGTTACGGCGGTGGCTGCAACGAGACATTTTTTTCAAAACGAAACCGTTTGATTGTTTTGAAAAAAATACTCTGCGCGCCACCGCCTGTTTTCGGCAAGGAATAAAACTTTGCTGTCACCGCCTTGTATTTTGATAATTGCAAAAAACGGCAGCCCACACCTGTATTTCAGTGTGAGACGAAAAAGGAAAACGAATTTCTCTCAATGCACTCTATCTCGAGCTCGGGAGTTGTGGTATACTTGGAAGCAGACAGATTGGTCGGGTCCGATGGAGTTTTAATATGAGGGACGGCCGGTTGCAGAGAGAAAATACGGAGGTGTTTTTATGGGTGCACAGGAAGTATATGAGAGTTGGCTGAAGAATCTGGACAAGGCGAATCCGCTGTATAAGGAGCTTGAGGCCATTAAAGACAATGAGGCTGAGATCACGGAGCGATTCTACCGTGAGATAGAGTTCGGAACCGCGGGTCTGCGCGGCATCTGCGGCGCGGGAACAAACCGCATGAACGAGCTGACCGTGGGACGCGCGACACAGGGTATCGCAAATTACATCAATAAATCGGGCGAGGACGCCTCCAGAGGCGTGGCGATCGCGTATGACTGCAGACATTTCTCGAAGGAGTTCTCGGAGCTCGCGGCGGAGATTCTGGCAGGCAGCGGGATCAAGGCTTATATCTTCCCTTCGCTCCGGCCCACACCCGAGCTTTCATATGCGGTCAGGAAACTGAACGCGGTGGCGGGCATCAACATGACCGCCAGCCATAATCCCAAGGAATACAACGGCTACAAGGTTTACTGGGCGGACGGCGCGCAGATCTCGGGCAAGGTTTCGGACGGCATGCTGGCAGAGATCCAGGCACTCGACATGTTTGATGAGTTTAAGCGCGTTCCGTTAAAGGACGCTGTAGCGAACGGTACGATCGTTATGCTCGGTGAGGAGATGGACAGGGATTATCTGGACTATGTAAAGGGTCTGGCGATCCGCGACGACAGTGAGCTCGATCTGGGCGTTTCGGTTGTCTATACGCCGCTTAACGGAGCCGGCAGCATCCCGATGATGCAGGCGGCTGCGGATCGCGGATTTAAGAATTTCACCATAGTTCCCGAGCAGAAGGATCCCGATCCCGATTTCAAGTCTGTTCCGTTCCCGAACCCGGAGAACCCGCAGGCATTCGAGATCGCGGAGAAGCTGGGCGCGGCGAGCGGAGCGGAGGTTCTGATCGCGACCGACCCCGACTCGGACCGTATGGCTATCGAGATCTCGGACGGCAAGGGCGGATTCACGCCGCTTAACGGCAACCAGACCGGCGGACTGATCATCGCGTACATGGCCGAGGGACTTAAGGCTACGGGCAAGCTTCCCGCAAAGGCAGCCATGATCACTTCGATCGTTACCGGCGATTTCGGACGGACCATATGTAAGGATTACGGCATCAGGGTTTACGATACCCTGACCGGATTTAAGAATATCTGCGGCAAGATCCCTCAGATGGAGGCAGACGGATACAGCTATTTCTTCGGATACGAGGAGAGCATCGGATGCGCGCCCGGCGAGGCCGTAAGGGATAAGGACGGTATCGCGGCGGGCATGCTGATAACCGAGATGGCGGCATATTACCGTAAGCAGGGCAAGACCCTGACCGATGTACTGAACGAGCTCTATAAGCGCTACGGTTTCTTTGGAGAGTCTCAGGTATCGATCGTGCTGCAGGGCAAGGAAGGCCAGGAGCGTATCGGCCGCATCATGGATGCGTTCAGGGCAGGCAAGCCGAAGAGCTTCGGAGAGTTCAACGTTGGCGAGATCAGGGATTTCATCAACGGCTGGTCGGACATCCCGGCTCAGAACGCGATCATATTCAAGATGACCGACGGCGAGACCTGGTTTGCGATGAGACCTTCGGGTACCGAGCCGAAGATCAAGTTCTACTATTATACGGTAAGCGGCTCGGCGGATGAATCCGGCCGCCGCATAAAGGAGCTGTCCGCAGCGGTACAGAAGCTGATCGACAGCGTGGAGTAAACTAATAAGACAAGGGGACGGTTCTTCTGTCTGCGAATTGCGGCAGACAGAAGAACCGTCCCCTTGTCTTACCCTTGTCCTGCAAAAAAGTTTTAAAAAAGGGGTTGACAAATTCAATTTGATTGTGTACAATTCAATTGTAATCAATCAGATGACACAGACACGAAACTTATTGACCCAACACATCTGCACGGCAGAAGGAGGATTTTAACATGAACGTATATGATTTTAACGCAAAGGTACCCGGCGGCGAGGTTAGAGAGCTTTCACAGTATAAGGGCAAGGTGCTCCTTATCGTTAATACAGCTACAGGCTGCGGTTTCACTCCCCAGTACGAGGCTCTTCAGAATCTCTACGATGAGCTGAAGGATAAGGACTTTGAGATCCTTGATTTCCCCTGCAACCAGTTCGGAAACCAGACTCCCGGCGATGACGGACAGATCCATGAGTTCTGCACACTGAAATATAATACTACTTTCCCCCGTTTCTCGAAGATCGAGGTTAACGGTGAGAACGCTATCCCGCTCTACAAGTGGCTTACTTCCAATACCAAGTTCGAGGGCTTTGACGGTCCCGCTAAGCTGGTTCTCGGCCCTGTAGTAAAGGCTATGGACAAGGACTATAAGAACAACGGCAACATCAAGTGGAATTTCACCAAGTTCCTCATCAGCCGTGAGGGTGAGATCGTTGCAAGATTCGAGCCTACCAAGGACATGAAGGATGTCCGCGCTAAGGTTCTTGCGGAGATCGAGAAATAAAACACAGCAAGATACGTTTTTTTGGAGGATATCATGGATAAGTATGATTGTCTGAAACTTGACAATCAGCTGTGTTTTCCGCTCTACGTATGTTCGAAGGAAATCGTCCGGAGATATAAGCCTTTTCTGGACGATCTCGACATAACATATACGCAGTACATTACGCTTATGGCGCTCTGGGATAAGGGCGCTTTAAGTGTTAAGGAGCTTGGAAAACAGCTGTTTCTGGATTCGGGGACACTCACGCCCCTGCTCAAGACTCTCGAAGCAAAGGGTTATGTTGCGCGTACGCGCGCGAAGGATGATGAGAGGAATCTTATCGTTTCGCTGACCGATGAGGGTCTGGCACTGCGCGACCGCGCGGTGGAGGTGCCCGCAAAGATGGGTTCCTGCATAAATATAAAGCCTGAGGACGCGGCGGATCTGTACCGCATCCTGCATACCATGATGGACGCGATGTGACCGTAACGGCGGATTAGGATGTCATAATTTGCTTTTTTGGATATTTATCGTATACTTGATATTGTTTATACTGAACACATCAAGTTAAGAACGTCACGAGACGTTGTCATTTATCAGGAGGGCAAAGAGATGACAGGAATTGTAGTAGCAGTTGTACTCGCAGTAGTGGGACTGACTTTGATGGCAATGAAAAAGAACGTTGCTACGGAAGGCGGACGCGGCACGACAGGGCTGGTTAGCATTTTGTGTTTTGTACTGGCCATTGCATTTTGCATAGGCAGCTGCGTAAGGATCGTTCCTACAGGACATACCGGAGTAGTTACAACGTTCGGACGCGTTGAGGATATCACTTACGAGGCGGGCGTCCATTTCGTACTTCCCTGGAAGACGGTCATCAACATGGATAACCGTACCCAGAAGGCTTCGCTTCCTCTGAATTGCTTCTCGAGCGATATCCAGGAAGTATCTCTGGTATATACGGTAAACTACCAGATCGACAAGGCAAACGCTCAGACGATCTACAAGACTATCGGCGTTGACTACTTTGAAAAGGTAGTTCAGCCCAAGATCCTTGAGGCGGTCAAGGGCGTGTTCGCAAAGTACAATGCGGAAAATCTTATCGCATCGCGAGGCAGCCTCTCATCCGAGGTTGAAGCGATCCTTTCGAATTCGCTCGCGCAGTACAATGTACAGCTGGTAAGTACCTCTATCGAGGACATTGACTTCACCGATTCGTTCACAAATGCGGTTGAGGCAAAGCAGGTAGCCGAGCAGAACAAGCTCCGTGCGCAGACAGAGCAGGAGCAGGCGATCATCGAGGCCGAGGCTGACGCGGAGAAGGTTAAGATCCATGCGGAGGCTCAGGCACAGGCGCAGATCATCGCAGCGCAGGCTGACGCCGAGGTTGCCAAGATCGGCGCGGACGCAGCTGAGTATCAGGGCCAGAAAGATGCTGCGATCATGGGCAACTTAGGTAAGATGCTCGCGGAGTATCCCGAGCTCGTTAATTACTATTACGTAACCAACTGGAACGGCACTCTTCCTCATACCTACATGGGCAGCGACAATGTATCGACGATCATGGAGCTGAATCCCGAGGCAGACGCGAATACAGCGACAGGCGTTACCGGTGAATAAACTGACAGCATAGAGTTTCAGGGGCACCGCACCAAGTGCGGTGCCCCTTGTCTTCTCATATCTCCCGATATGGATTGAAAAACAGCGGGTTATGAGGTATGATAAGTGCGTCGACATGAGCTGTCAGCGCAGGGCTGTCAGCACATTTTTTACTTTCAGGAATAGGAGGCTGTGTATGAAGTTTTTTGTTTGCGAGCATTGCGGAAATTTTGTAGGTATGGTAAAGGAGTCCGGTGTTCCGATGATCTGCTGCGGAGAGAAGATGAAGGAACTGATACCGGGTACATCTGACGGCGCGCATGAAAAGCATGTGCCTGTGGTTACGATCGAAGGCAATAAGGTTACCGTAGCGGTCGGTTCGGTTGAGCATCCCATGCTTGACGCGCACTACATCGAGTGGATCGCGATCGAGACCGAAAAGGGCGCTCAGAGAAAGGTTCTCAAGCCCGGTGATAAGCCCGTTGCCGTTTTCATGCTCACAGACGACGATAAGTTCGTTGCAGCCTATGAATATTGCAACCTGCACGGGTTGTGGAAGTCAAACTGATAACCGGTGAAACCATATTATAACCATGTGAGTGCAGGACAGAGGAATGAGCAATAATTATAATACCGACGGCGACCGCATGATCGACTGTTTCCTGAATCTGGGGGAGCTGATGCTGCGTGCGGGCGCCGAGGTTAACCGCGTGGAGGATACGATACGCAGGATCGGACACGCGTATGAGTTTGAGAGAGTCGAGATATTTACGATCAACAACATGATCTCACTGACCGTCATTTCGGGTGACGGCCGGGTTTATACGCAGACGCGCAGGGTAAGTGTGGCTGCGGTAGATCTGGAGAAGGTGGCGCGCGCCAATGAGCTCTCGAGGCAGATCTGCGCGCATCCGGTGCCGCTCGAAGAGCTTAAGGCACGGATCGCCGATATTGCCGACAATACGAGACATTACGGAAAACGCATGCGTTATATCGCGTCGGTCGTATCAGCCACGGCATTTACCGTATTTTTCGGCGGCAACTGGGTCGAAGCCCTGATCTCGGGCGCGGTGAGCATAATTTTGGTCACCTGCATGCTTTTCTCGGACAGATTGAAGATCCGTCCGATCATAGCGATCCTGGTCAGCGCCTTTGTCATGACGATGTGTGTTCAGGGCGTGACGCATTTTGTCGAAGCCGCCACGATGGACAGTATCATTATGGGCAATATCATGCTGCTGATACCGGGGCTCGCGCTCACGACGTCGATCAGGGACGTCATCACCGGCGATACGGTGGCGGGGCTTATGGGAATATGCGATGCACTGCTGAAGGCCTTTGCGATAGCCGTGGGCTGCGTTTCGGCCATGCTGATATTTAAATGACGGAGGAGACGCTATGACTTATTTGGTACAGATCATCGCAGCGGTCTTCTCGGCCATAGGATTCTCGCTGCTTTTCAACATTCACGGCCGCAAACTGATCATAACCGCAGTCGGCGGCGCGATCACGTGGGGAGTATATCTGATCGTTTTCACACAGACGGAAAATGTATTCCTGGCCTGCTTCGTGGCAACGATGGCGATCATGGCGTTTGCCGAGATAATGGCGCGTATCGCCAAAACGCCCGTTATCATCCTGCTCGTACCGATGCTGGTGCCTATGGTGCCCGGAGGCGATCTCTACAGGATGATGACCAATCTGGTAATGGACAACAGCGGGCAGGTGCGTTTCTACGGACACCAGCTCGTTATGGAGGTCGGCGCGATCGCGTTCGGCATCATCGTAATCAGTACGGCGATGCAGCTGATACTGAAAATGCACGCGCACATAACAGAGATGCGCAGGGCTAAACACGGATAAATTAGACATAGGGAAGACATGGGGACGGTTCTTCTGTCTGCGAACTGCGCAGACAGAAGAACCGTCCCCATGTCTTCCCATGTCTTCTAGTTTTCATTTTTTGTGCGGAAGTCTTCGAGCTTTGCACGGAGTCCCTTGAGTTTCTCAGACATATTGATGTGTCTGAGGCGCTTAAGATCAAGTGAAGGATAAGCTTTCTCCAGACGCTTCTGCACAAAGTTAAGGCGCTCCCAGGCGTCAAGTCTGTGGCAAGATTGCGCCTTGGTGCGGAGTTCTTCGTAGCGCTTCTCAAGTTGTGCAGCGCGTTCTTCTGCCTTTTCTTTGATTTCCTCGAGACGCTCTTTTTTCTCCTGTATCTCCTGCATGCCATTCAGCGTGCCGGCGGTGAGGCGCGTGCCGATGATCTCGGCTATGCGGTTCAGCATCCGGTCGGCATCGTTGGCCAGGCGCAGGCGGGCCTGTATCTTTGCCAGGGCTGCAACGGTTATGACTATGTCAACGGCGAACAGCCCGTAATATACGGCAAAGCTGATATTCCGCAGGGTGGCGGGCAGCTTTTCTACCGTAAGTATCACCGCGGGCTGGATGATCTTCATTACAAACACGCATCCGAAACCCCACATCAGCGAGAAGCGCAGGCAAACATAGCCCATGATGTTGAAATGCTCGTCGGTGTAGTCCCACCAGCGCTGGTGGAAGATCTTTTCGAGAATGAATCCCGTGATGAATTCGAGGACGGAGGTCAGCAGGACCGAGCCCGCGTACAGCAGGAGCAGGTTGTCCGAAAGCGGCGTGAGCAGCAGGATGACTATCACCGCGCCGACTCCGTATATGGGGCAGACCGGGCCGTTTAAGAAGCCGCGGTTTATGAAGCGGCCGGTCGTTACCGCATGGTATATCACCTCGACAGCCCATCCGACCACCGCGTAAAACATGAAAAATGCAAGTATCTGAGTCATATCGTACATATCGGTCACCTATATCCTTTTCTGAGTTCAGTATAGTCTCAAAGCGGCACAAAAACAAGAAAATCAGTATTCTCACAGGGATAGTACATTGAAAAGGCGCGGTTTTCCGTATAGAATAGTATTTCGGAGCCGCGCATCGAGCGCGGCCGATATTTGCAGAAAAAGAGAAACAAAAATGGGCAATATAAAGGACAAAAAATTCAACTGGCTTGATTTTATACGCAGCGTGGCGATCATCGCGATCCCTGTGGCGCTGCAGAATCTGCTTACGACCACGGGCAGCATGGTCGATACGATGATGATCGGAAAGCTCGGCGAGATAAACGTGGCCGCGGTCGGACTGTGCGCGCAGTTTTCCTCGCTGATGTTCGCGTGCTACTGGGGCTTTGTGGGCGGCGGCATGTTGTTTTTCTCACAGTTCTGGGGCAGCCGCGACGACGAGGGCATAGAGTGGTCGTACGGCATGACCTTCACCTGCATGATGACGGTCGGCGTCATCTTCGGAGTGCTCGGGCACTTTTTCCCTGCGACGGTATTAAAGCTCTATACCGATAAGGAAAGTATCCGTACTATCGGTGTAGAATATCTCCGCATAGCGGCATTCTCCTATCCGCTCATGGTCTATTCCATGGTCATGTGCAGTGTCCTCCGGTCGACCGAGAGGGTCAGGATCCCGATGTATTCCTCGATCGCGTCGGTATGCACGAACATTTTCCTGAACTGGGTTTTCATATACGGACATCTCGGAGCGCCCGCGATGGGCGTAAGAGGAGCGGCGCTTGCCACGGTATGCGCGTCGTTCGTCAACGCTCTGTGCACCTTCGTTCTGGCGAAGGCGGCCGGCTCGCCCTACATTTTCCGCTTTAAGGGGCATTTCAGATGGACCCGTGAGAGGATCACCGAATATCTGAAAAAATGTTTCCCGATCATCTGCAATGAGCTGCTGATCGGCATCGGAAATATGGTGATCAGCGTGGTCATGGGCAGACAGGTTGAGGAAGCGATCGCGGCTTATGCGGTCTTCAGGACTCTCGAGGGCATGGTGATCGGATTCTTCGCGGGATTTTCCAATGCTGCGTCCATACTCGTGGGAGCCAATGTCGGCGCGGGCGAGCACCGGAAGGCTTTCGAGCGCGCATGGAGGCTGATCTATCTGTGCCAGGGAACGATAGCCGCGGTCGGGCTGCTGATGGTGGCTCTCAGGTCGCCGATACTCACCGCGATGAGCCTGAGCGGCGACTCGTATTATTACGGCGCGGGTATGCTGATAATCTACTGCATCGCCGCGATCGTCAGAATGGGCAACTGGGCGCAGAACGATACCTACCGTTCGGCCGGAGACGCGGTTACGGGCACGGTGCTGGAGATCGTTTTCATGTACGCTATGCTGCTGCCCTGTGTATGCATCTCGGGTCTGGTCGTAAAAGCACCCGTTCTGCTGACTTTTGTATTCTGCTATGTCGATGAGCCGATCAGATATGTTATAATGCAGATACATATGTATTCAGCGAAATGGATACGTCCCGTTACCGAGATGGGAAAAGCCGCGCTGCCCGAATTCATGGAGAGCAGGAAAAAAGCGGCGAGGGCGTGAAAGCAGATCTTACCGCGAACATGGCGGTGAACATAAAAATATAATCCGGAGGTTTACGAATGGGCATTGTTTATTACGAGAACGAACGCATTTTCAAGCTGGACACGCCGAACTCGACCTACATGTTCGAGCTGGTCGACAAAGAGGGCTTCATGCTGCACATGTATTACGGCAGACGGCTGTCAGACTACCGCACCGCGGATCTGACCCGCACCGGTTTCGGAAAAGCCGTTCCGTCGAACAACGAGCGCGAGCGCTGCTCCTTCAACGACTGCATGCCTTTTGAGTACGCGACGCACGGACTCGGCGATTACCGCGACGACTCCTTCAAGGTGCTTAATCCCGAGGGCTATACCGCGACCTCGCTCGAATACCGCTCGCATATCATCTATTCGGGAAAGCCCGCGATCAAGGGCATGCCCGCGACCTTCGGAAAAGATGATGAGTGCACCACGCTCGAGATCATAGCCGACGATCCCTACAACGGGCTCGAAGTTACGCTTATTTACACCGTGTTCGAGGATGTTGACGCGATCACGAGGAGCGTCAGGGTCAAGAATACGGGCAAATACGCAAATATCAAGCTGACCAAGGTTCTTTCTACATGTGTAGACTTTGAAGACGGCGATTACGATACCATTTTCCTGCACGGCTCGTGGGCGAGAGAGAGAACGATCGACCGCAACCGC
>JAEEXY010000011.1 GCA_016288005.1 Lachnospiraceae bacterium | reverse complement strand
GCAAGGAAAAGCGCCAAAAAGGTTTTGAAACTAATCCTTTTCATTTCTTCCTCCCTTATTCTATAATCTGCTGTACGACCTCTGTACCGTGATCGGTCGTCATAAGGTTACAAAAAGCCAGCGACAAGAGCTTATAATAAAGTAAAAAAGGCTCGAAAAAAGTTGACCGCAGTTTTTTTCGAACCTAACCCCGAATTGTAACCTTATTGTGTCATCAGCTTGGTTTTACTATAATAACATTATCGAATTGCTTTGTCAATGCGTTACTGCGATAAACTGTTTTCGTGTAACCGGGTTTCCGAAAGCGCTTCCATGCCCTATATTACTGATATCAGGCGGAATCCGGGTAAATTTAAAATTTTGATAAACTGCGCAACTTGTGCTTGACCTGTTGCGCAAGTGAGCATACAATGCTAAAAGGGCGGGCAATTCCCGCCCTTTACTTTTACGAAATGAAAGGCAAGCAGACTCCGGCGAAGCCGGAACTGCGAGTGCCTGATGCGAAACGAAAGGAGGGCATATAGCGGATGAATTTTTATATAAGGAAGATAGTATCGTTCCTGCTGACCATATTCTGTGTGGCCATGCTGTCCTTTCTGATGTTCCAGGTGCTGCCGGGTGACGCCGCGATAGCGAAGCTAGGAACCGAGGCCACTCCCGAGGCTATAGAGGCCCTTCGCGCGGAGTACGGCTATGACCGGCCGGTGGGAGAGCGGTTCGTTATATGGCTCAAAGGCGCCGTGCGCGGCGATTTCGGTATGTCGATGCGGTATGAGGGCATCAGCGTGACGGAACTGATCGGATCGCGTCTGCCCGTGACTCTGTCTCTCGCGGGAATGTCGATCGTACTGATAGCTCTGGTTTCACTGCCTGTCGGGCTGCTGACGGCGGCCAGGCCGGGAGGAACGGCCGACAGGATTTCTGAGGCTGCCGCGATCACATTTATGGCTATTCCGTCGTTTGTTACCGGTCTGCTGGTGACGCTGATATTCGGCATATGGCTGAAAGCGTTCACTCCGGGAGGATATGTTCCCCTGTCGGAAAACGCGGGCAGGTTTTTCAGTTTTATGATATTCCCCGCGATCAGCGTGGCTATCCCCAAGATCGCGATGACGGTACAGTATATGAAGGCGAGCGTCAAGGAACAGCTCGCGTGCGACTACATCAGGACGGCGCGCGCCAAGGGCAACAATCTGCACGGTGTTATGTGGAAGCACGTGCTCGGCAATTCCATGATGCCGGTCATCACCTTTATCGGACTGATAGTGGCAGAGGTACTCGCGGGCAGCATCATGATCGAGCAGGTATTCAACCTCCCCGGTATGGGCAGGCTCCTGGTCAACTCGATAGCCAACCGCGACTTCAATGTGGTGCAGGCTATAGTGCTCTACATTGCCGCTTCGGTACTCTTAGTCAATCTGATCGTGGACATCATATATAAGGTAATAGACCCTCGCGTGTAACTTATGATGCATGGGGTGTACGACCGGAAAAACAGTATTTTTCATAAACATAGAATTAAGAAAGGAGGTCGAAAATGAAAAAACTAAATCGCGATTTAGTGATCGGGATAATAATGGTACTTCTAGTTTCTATCCCTGTAGTATTATCGATTTTCTGGCTTCCTTACAACGTAAATGAGATGGATTACGGAGCTATATTTCATGCTCCTTCACTGAGGCATATATTCGGTACCGACAACTTCGGACGTGACATATTCTGCAGAGTCATAGAGGGCGCGAGATCGACCTTTTTGATAGCGGTATTCACGGTGGCCGTAGGCGCGGTCATCGGCGGACTCGTCGGCGCGCTGACCGGATACTACGGCGGAGTGGTCGATGAGGTGCTGATGAGACTGAACGACGGTCTGGCATCGTTCCCGAGCATACTGCTGGCGCTGGTTGTGGTCAGTATTCTTGACAAGGGTACGATGAACATCTGCATTTCGCTCGGTATCGTATTTATCCCGAGCTTCGCGAGGATCATGCGCTCGGAGTTCCTCGAGGAGAGCAACCGCGACTATGTGGCGAACGCAAAGCTCATGGGAGCGTCCGATCTTCGTATTATATTTGTACATATCCTGCCGAACACGATGCCTGTTTTCTGGTCATCGGTACTGGTGGGACTTAACAACGCGGTTCTGGCTGAGGCGGGACTGAGTTACCTGGGACTCGGCGTACAGCCGCCCGATCCGAGCCTCGGACGCATGCTCGCGGAGGCTCAGGTCTACATCTACGGGGCGCCCTGGTACATGTTCTTTACGAGCCTTACGATGGTGACCGCGATCCTCGGCATCTCGCTGATCAGCGGCAATGTCGGAGTATCGGCGATCAATTTCAGACAGATAAAGAAAAAGGCGCAGGCTCGAAGAAGAGAAGAGCTGGCCGCGCGCGACAACACGGGAGACTGGCCCGAAGATACCAGGCTTTCGCTGAGAGACGTGCATGTCGGTTTTATCGATGAAGACGGCGTGAACGAAGTGATAAAGGGCATCAGCTTTGACCTGAAAAAGGGCGAGATACTCGGTATCGTCGGCGAATCGGGCTCGGGTAAGAGCCTGACCGCGCTTTCGGTACTCGGCATAGCTTCGGACACCTCGCTGATCACGGGCGGCGATATCCTGCTCGACGGCAGGAGCCTCGCGGATATGAGCGAGCAGGACATGACTAAGATCAGGGGCGGCAAGATCGCGATGATCTTCCAGGAGCCCATGACTTCACTGAACCCGGTAAAGACGATCGGCTGGCAGATAGACGAGATACTGGAGCTGCACGCATCGCATCTGAGCGAAAAGGAGCAAAAAGCCAGAGTCCTTGACGCGATGGCGGATACCGGACTTGAGGATCCCGACAGGCTCTACGGCATGTATCCTCACGAGCTCTCGGGCGGCATGAGGCAGCGTGTCATGATCGCGATGGCGCTCGTGGCGAGAGCTGAGACGATATTCGCGGATGAGCCCACAACGGCTCTCGATGCGGATATCGTGGATGTGATCCTCGGCATTTTCAAAAAGATCAACAGGAAATACGGCACCTCGATCATACTGATCTCGCACGATCTGGAGGTTATCGCTTCGATCTGCGGCAGGGCACTCGTGCTCAAGGACGGCAGGATAGTTGAGGAACTCGAGATCAATAAGAGCGACGACGAGAATGTCAGCGCGCAGGCGTTCGTGCATCCGCAGAGCGAGTACGGCCGGAATCTCCTGGCCGCTGCATTTGCCGACAGATCGTACCTGGAGGATAAACCTGAGGGCGAGCCTATCGTCGAGCTAAAGGATTTCTCGGTAATGTACCGCAACAGGGGCAAGTTCCTGTTCTCGAAAAAGTCGTTCAACACCGTTATCAAAGACGTGGATCTGACGATCTGCCGCGGCGACTGCGTGGGCATCGTAGGTCCTTCGGGCTGCGGAAAGACCACTCTGGTAAAGGCCATAGCGGGGCTGCAGCAGTACACAAAGGGACAGATGAAGCTTAACTGCGCCCGTCCGGGCATGGTATTCCAGGATCCCATGAGCAGCCTTAACCCTTCGATGACCGTGGGCAGGATACTTGAGGAGCCGCTGCGCCTGTCGGGCAATACGGATCCGGCTGCGGCAAAGGAGCTCGTTGCCAGGACACTGAGGGACGTCGAACTCGATGACGACCTCGTGACCAGAAAGGTTTCACAGCTCTCGGGAGGCCAGAGACAGCGTGTTTCCATAGCTTTGAATATAATATTAAATCACGAATTAATTATTCTGGATGAGCCCGTATCTGCCCTTGATGTAACGATCAGGGAGCAGGTGCTCGAGCTGCTGATGAGACTTAAGAAAGAGAGAAATCTGACATTCGTCATCATCTCGCATGACAGGAGACTTGTCTCGAGAATATGCAACAAGGTATATAACATCAACAACGGAAGAATCGAGGTCTGAACATGCTGTTCGGTTACGTTAGGAAATACTGGTTTAAATATCTGATGGGAATACTTGTCCTGTTCGGTGTCGATCTGCTGAGCGTTTTCATACCCCAGCTGACCGGCGAAGTGACGGACACACTGGGCACGGGCGGATCGACTTCGGCCGATATCGCGAGGATCATTCTGATGATATTCCTCTGCGGACTCGGTATGGCGCTGGGACGCTTCGGCTGGAGATGGTTCCTGTTCGTTACCGCGCGAAAGATCGAGCGCGAGATGAGAGACGATCTCTTCGAGCACCTGACCGGGCTTTCGCAGCATTATTACAATGAGCACAAAACCGGCGACCTGATGGCGCATTTTACCAATGACATCTCGGCCATCAGAATGGCGATCGGTCCCGCGGTCATTTCCGTGTTCGACGCCATCGTTATGACTGTGATGGTACTGTTTAAGATGGTGAGATACGTCGACGGGCGCCTGACTCTGGCGGCCTGCATTCCCATGCTCGTGATCCTGGGCGGCGCGCTCTATTACTGTCTGGTCGTAGATAAATACTATGTTGAGAAAAACGAGGCTTTCTCCGAATTGAGCGACCGTGTGCAGGAGAGCTTCTCCGGCGTGCGCGTTATCAAGGCTTTCGTGCAGGAAAAGCGCGAACAGGAAGAGTTCATGAAGGTCAACATGAACAACCGGAAGAAAAACCTCAAACTGATAAGGACCAACATGATATTCATGCCGGCCATAGAGCTGGTCATCGGTATTTGCCGTTCGATCGCCCTGCTCTACGGAGGATGGCTCGTATATCACGGTCAGATATCCGTAGGACATTTTGTCGCGTTCAACCAGTACATCGGCATGCTCGTATGGCCGATGATCGCGGTGGGCGACAGCGTTGCTTCGTTTACACAGGGACACGCGGCGATGAAGCGTCTCAGAAAGATATTCGATGCCAAGCCCGAGATCACCGATACGGGCAGGGACAGCGGCATCGGGCATCTGAAGG
The DNA here is from genome assembly GCA_016288005.1 of Lachnospiraceae bacterium. GTDB lineage: Bacteria > Bacillota > Clostridia > Lachnospirales > Lachnospiraceae > RUG11977. The sequence continues at coordinate 52,584 of JAEEXY010000011.1, read as the reverse complement.
GCGGCATCGAGCTTAAGGACCTCTCGTTCAGATATCTGCCGGAGCTTCCCGAAGCGCTGCACGATATCAATGTCAAAGTACCCGCGGGCTCGACGCTTGCCATCATAGGCAAGACGGGCTGCGGAAAGACTACGATCGCAAATCTGCTCGTGAGGCTCTATGAGCCTACCGAAGGACAGATCCTTTTTGACGGGCATCCGATCTCTGAGATCCCGCTCTCTGTGCTCAGGAACGACATAGCATATGTGCCGCAGGACAATTTCCTGTTCTCAGACACCATTCAGGCCAATATCGCGTTCGGCGTGAGAAAAAAGATAGATATGCCCGAAGAGAAGTTCTCGCTTTCCACTCTCAGGAAATCCACGGTGCAGCTTAACGCTTATCTCGAGGAGGATCAGGCGGACCGCTACGAGAAGGTCAACGCCGCTTACAACGATCTGCCCGCTGTCGAGGAGGCGGCAAAACAGGCCTGCGTACATGACAATATCGTTGAATTCCCCGCGAAGTATGCCACTGTTATAGGCGAGAGGGGCGTTACGATGTCGGGAGGCCAGAAACAGAGGACTTCGATCGCGAGAGCTCTGATGAAAGACGCTCCGATCCTGATACTTGACGATTCGCTCTCGGCTGTCGACACGGATACCGAGGAACAGATCCTTTCAAACCTTAAGGAAGTAAGGGCCGGAAAAACGACCGTTATCATCGCGCACCGCATATCCACGATACAGAACGCCGACCACATCATGGTCCTGAACGAGGGCAGAGTGGCGGAATACGGAACGCACGAGGAGCTGATGAAGCTCGGCGGCATCTACGAGAGACTTTACGAGAAACAGCAGTTGGAAAAGATGCTGGATGACATAGCCGAATAAACGGACGGGGAGAACCGTATGAGTGAGATTATAGAAGGAACAGAGAAAAAGCATATTTTCGGGCGATTGCTCCGATATGCGAAGCCTTATGTCGGGCAGATGGCGATCGCGTCGCTGATGATGCTCGCGACGACCGGACTGGAACTGTATTGTCCGACCGTGCTGGGAAACGCGATCGACCACTTTGTCGAAGGCGCCGATTATACGCTGATCCGCAATGACGGAATCGCTTATCTGGTATCGATGGTGGCGATGTTTTTCCTGTATGTGGGCCAGATGGGCATACTTGCGACTACAGGACAGAATATCATATTCAATATGCGCGCGGAGATATTCGCGCATATTCACAGGCTGGGGCTGAGCTTTTTTGACGTGCAGCCCGTAGGCCGTCTCGTGACCAGGGTGACCAACGATGTGGAATCGCTCAACGAGCTGTTTTCGGGCATTCTGGTGCGCCTTATTAAAAACGCGGTAAAGATCATCGGACTGGCCGGCGTTATGCTCATACTCAACGCCAGGCTCGCGCTCAGGGCCTTTGTGCTGATACCGTTCATCATCGGACTGACATTCATTTTCAAAAAGGTTTCGAGGACCTGTTTCCGCATCACGAGGAGCAAGATCACGGCCCTCAACACCTATCTTTCCGAGCATATCTCAGGAATGAAGATCATACAGATATTCAACAGGGAGAATGAGAAGAATTCGGAGTTCAGGAGCAGGAGTGAGGATCTGTTCAGGGCCAATTTCCGCGAGGTTATGGTATATGCGATATTCAGACCCTGCATCTACATGCTCTCGATCCTGGCACTGATCAATATCATCTGGGGCGGCAGCGGACTCGTATTTGCCGAGAACGCGATCCCCGGGACAGGCATCACCGTCGGAACGCTCTACATTTTCATCCAGTATGTACAGTCATTCTTTGAGCCTATACAGGATATGGCGGAGCAGATCGGAACGCTGCAGCAGGCATTTGCTTCGGCAGAGAAGATATTCTCGATACTTGACGTGGAGCCTTCGATCGTAAGCCCCGCCGAACCCAAGCATCCGACCGACGCACAGGACCGACCCGTTCCGATCGTCGGAACCATAGAGTTCGACCATGTCTGGTTCGCCTACAATAAAGAGGACTGGATACTCAAGGATGTAAGCTTTAAGATCGAGCCCGGTAAAAAGGTGGCTTTTGTCGGCGCGACAGGCGCGGGCAAGACCACGATACTGAGCCTGATAGGCAGATACTACGATATCAGCAAGGGCAGGATCCTCGTCGACGGAGTCGATATCCGCGATATGGATACCGACGAACTGAGGCATGCGATAGGCCAGGTACAGCAGGATGTATTCATATTTACGGGTGATATCGCGAGCAATATCAGATTATTAAATCAGGATATAACAGATGAACAGATCCGCACAGCTGCGCGGATCGCGAATGCGGATACATTTGTAGAACGACTCGAGCACGGCTACGCCGAGGCAGTCAGCGAGAGAGGCAGTACGCTCTCCGCGGGACAGCGTCAGCTGCTGAGTTTTGCGCGTACGCTGGCCTATGATCCGAAGATCCTGGTAATGGATGAGGCTACCGCCAATATCGATACCGAGACAGAGCAGCTGATCACTGAGGCACTCGAGAGGCTGATGAGCGGCAGGACCACGATCATGGTCGCGCACAGGCTTTCGACGATACAGCACTGCGACTGCATCATGGTAATGCACAAGGGCCGCTTAAGAGAGCAGGGAACACATCAGGAGCTGCTCGCGCAGAACGGCATCTATAAAAAGCTGTACGAACTGCAGAAGGCCAATATGTGATCCGGACGGGGCTTTGAACGGAGGATGCTATGGAGAACAGAAAGCTGACTATAGATGACATCGCCAGAGATCTGGGTATATCAAAGACCACGGTCTCACGCGCCATTTCGGGCAAGGGCCGCATCGGCAGGGAGACCACGGCAAAGGTGCTGGCTTATATTGAAGAAAAGAAATACAAGCCGAGCGCGCTCGCAAAGGGTCTGGCCCAGTCGAGGACTTTTAACGTGGCTTTTGCGATGCCCGGGGAGTCGAAATTCGTAGACCTGCCTTTCTTCCAGAAATGCATGTGGGGCATAACCTCGGCGGCGGCAAAAAAGGATTATGACGTGATGCTGTGCGTCGTGGGCGAGAACGATATCACTGGCTTAAAACGTCTGGCGGAAAACCATAAAGTGGACGGCGTGATCCTCGGCAGGACATATGAAAATGCGATGGCCGAGAAGTATCTGACGGAGGAAGGCGTGCCTTTCCTGACCATCGGAACATCGGCGCTCCCGGGGGCTGTTCAGATAGACAATGATCACGTAGAAGCCTGCAGAAAGCTGACTGCGAGACTTATTAAATCAGGATATAACAAAATAGCCGTCATAGGCGGACGCACCGAACACATAGTAAACAGGTGCCGTCTCGAAGGTTTCAGGAAGGCTCATGAGGACTGCGGGATCACCCCCGACGAGAGTCTGATCCTGACCGGGAGCAGTGAGCCCGCAAAGGTCTCCGCGGCTCTTGACAGGCTGCTCAAAAAACACCCTGACTGCATCGTATGCACCGACGATTCTGTCTGCACGACGGTCCTGAACAGACTGGCCGCGCTGGGGGTATCAATCCCTGAGGATATCGGAGTTGCTTCGTTCTACAACAGTACAACGCTGGACAATCACCGCCCGTCCGTGACTTCGCTCGAGTTTGACGCGTCCGAGGCCGGCATGCTCGCTTTTGATGTTCTGCTCGGACGGATCGACGGCAGCCCCGTAAAAGAGCTGACCCTTCTCGGCTATAATATCATGGAAAGGGAATCTACGCGCAGAACCGCAAAATGATAAAAAAGTGTTGACAATCCTTAAACAGGATGGTAATATATCTGAGGTTGCGGGTTAACCGCATTTGCAGCAAGCAGAGTATCCACTCTCACCCCGAGCGCCCACAGGGCTGTGACAGGGTTTTATAATTTGAGATACGTTTACGTCAGTACGCGTTTTGATGAATTAAGTGGATAGTTTGCTATTCACTTTTTTTATTTCCGAATTGGAGGTGTAGAACTATTAGCGACTATTTTATCAATGAGCAGATCAGAGATAAGGAAATTCGTCTGATCGGTGCAAACGGCGAACAGCTTGGCATCATGTCCTCACGTGAGGCACTTGCCCTGGCTAAGGAGGCAGAGCTTGACCTGATCAAGATCGCTCCCACTGCTAAGCCCCCTGTATGCAAGATTGCGGATTTCGGAAAGTTCCGTTACGAGCAGCTCCGCAGGGAGAAAGAAGCACGCAAAAAGCAGAAGACCATGGAGGTCAAAGAGATTCGTCTTTCACCCAACATTGATGATAACGACCTTGCGACTAAGGCCAATCAGGCGCGAAAGTTCCTCGAACACGGAGACAAAGTGAAAGCAACATTGAAGTTCAGAGGCCGCGAGATGGCACATGTTCAGTCGGGCAGGCAGATACTTGACGCATTTGCCGAAAAGCTCTCGGACATCGCAGTTGTCGACAAGGCCGCTAAGCTTGAGGGTAGGAACATGATCATGTTCTTCACCCAGAAAAAATAATCTCATTATTTTCAGGAGGAAGAAACAATGCCGAAGTTAAAGACAAACAGAGCAGCCATGAAGCGTTTCACAAAGACCGGCACAGGTAAGATCAAGAGATATAAGTGCGGAAAGGCACACATCCTTACCAAGAAGACTGCAAAGATGAAGAGAAGATTAAGAAAGCCCAGCACCGTTGGTTCGGCTCTTCTGAGACAGACCAGGAAGATGCTTCCTTATCTGTAATCCGGCGACGTTTAATAGGAGGAAATGAATTATGGCAAGAATTAAAGGTGGCGTTAACGCCAAGAAGAAGCACAACAGAGTATTAAAGCTCGCTAAGGGATTCAGAGGAGCAAGATCCAATCAGTACAGAACAGCTAAGCAGGCGGTTATGAGAGCCCTTACTTCCGCATTTGCAGGACGTAAGCAGAACAAGAGAGACTTCCGCAGACTCTGGATCGCTCGTATCAACGCAGCATGCAGAATGAACGATTTCACATACAGCAAGCTTATGCACGGTCTTAAGGTTGCAAACATCGACATCAACCGCAAGATGCTCTCCGAGATCGCTATCGCTGATCCCGAGGGATTCGCAAGCCTTGTTGATACCGCTAAGAAGGCTATTGCCTAAGCGGGAGCGCAGCAAACGACTTCAAATGATATGCTCGATTACACACAATGTGTATATCGGGCATATTTTTTATGCCTTGTGTACACGAATACGCAAAATTAAAAAATATTGTGAAAAAGATGAAAAAATGTGTTGACAAAGATTAATTTCTGTGTAATAATATCAATACAACATAAAACAACCCATTGCTTATTCCAGAGTTTGCTGACAGCCCTCCCCCTCGAATCTGTCAGCAACATAACTCTTTCTCCCTTACATTAGAGCGTAGATTATCCCCAAGATCTACGCTCTCTTCCTTTGTATACGCATATATGTCACGACCCGCAGCCATACGGCTGCGGTTGCAAAAAGAGGCCGCTCACGAAAGCTTGCTTTTGGTGAGCGGCCTCTTGCTGCAATGACGCACGCGAAGCGTGCTGTCGTGACATATCGTATATGCGTATGCAAAGGAAGAGCGCGTAGCGACACTTCCCCTTGAAAACCCCTGTTCGTAATGCTATACTTAACTTTGTATACAGTCACTGTGGGGTGCTCATGAAAGAGAAGATCGATCTTTTTGCTAAAGGCGTTTTTTCTTACGAAAGGCCCGAGCTCACCTCGTCTGTCGGAAACATTTATATTTCCGTAGAGATGGGGAAGGTGTTCGCGGGCTCTTTTGTTGTGTCTTCATCCGCGAACAGGCCTTTCAAGGGCCTTGTCTATTCCAGCGACTGTCTCTTGACCCTTGACCGTGACTCCTTCTCGGGCACGGAAAACACGATAAACTATAAATTCGACGCCACACATCTTGACATAAATGACAGCATAAAGGGCCATATCTCCGTTGTTTCCGAGTACGGAGAGCTCGATATACCCTTTATGGCAAAGGTAAAGGTGCCTTCCTGCGATACGTCGATCGGCCCTGCATCGGATCTCTATCATTTTGCGAGTCTGGCGCAGACCGACTGGGCAGAGGCCAAAAACCTCTTCAGATCCGAGGATTTCAGGCGTACGCTCTCATTCTACGATCCCAAATTTGACAATCTCTACAGGACGCTGCTGCGCTCGGGCAATATCTCTCTGGCCCTTGAGGAGCTGCTTGTTGCTGCGCGCAAAAAGAAGCCTGTCGGCGTAACCGCCAACGTTTCAGAGCTTTCGTGGGATATGGCGAAGGGACCGTTTAACGGCAGCATTATCCTGAAAAAGGATACCTGGGGCTATTCGCAGCTGACCGTTATGACCGAAGGCGATTTTCTTTCTGCGGAGAGGCAGATAATCTGGACCGATGACTTCAGCGGCAATGAATTTGAACTGAAGCTCGCCGTAGACCCGGATAAGCTCCACGGCGGCACCAATCTCGGCAGGATCGAGATCGTTTCGGTAAGGGAGCATCTGATCATCCCTGTGATCATCAAGAATTCTGCGACCGACATGAAGAGCAGGCTTCTAAAGCGCAGGATGCGCTATATGGAGATGAAACTGCTCACGAATTATCTCGATTACAGGATGAATAAGCTCGCTCCGGCGAAGTTCATGACCGAGACCGACAAATGCCTCGCCGATATCAAGAGCTTCAGGCCTGAGACCATCAGGGACCGTCTGCTCAAGATCTGGCTCAAGATCAAAAACGGCCATATGACGCAGGCCATTACGGCGCTCAGCGTTATATTCGAGGATGAGGACTGGGGCGACGACCTGCTGGCGTATTCGGCTGCGATGTATCTGAGAGCGCTGACAGAGCATGACACAGAGGCACAGGATATCCTCCGCAGGCTGCGCGACCTCCATGAGAATTATCTCGATGCGCGTATATTTCTGGCGTGCATCCATCTCGATAAAAGGAACAGACTCAGTAATTCGACCCGCTTTGACGCACTCAGAAGGTCCGTCGGCGGCGGACAGAATTCCCCTCTGGTCCTCTACGAAGCATGCATGATCGTCGAGGATGAGCCGACCGTTCTGAGGAGTTTTTCCGGCTTCGATCTGCTGGTCATCAGGTACGGTATCAGGAATCATATCCTCGGCCGCAACGCCGTGATCCACATCGCGGATCTGGCCATGAGAGAAAAGGGAACGTCTCCGCTGATACTCTCGACACTGATCAAAGCATGCGAGACTTTCCATGTGAACGAGGTTCTGGAGGCTCTCTGTACACATCTGATCAGAGGCAAAGTTCACGATGAAACAGCGTTCAAGTGGCTCTCGATCGGCGTTATCGAGCAGATAAACGTTAAGAATCTATATGAAAACTGCCTCCTTTCGGCAGGTACACGCCCCGGAAAGGCATTGCCGAAGGGCATGCAGTCCTATTTTGAGAACGGTATAAGCCTTCCTGACGAGGTCAAGGCGATGTTTTATGCCAACGTACTGATGTACAGGACCCAGTCGGACAGCATTCAACCAATACTTATGCAGCAGATGAAGGAGTTTGCCCTGAAGAAACTCTCGGAGGGTGAGCTCTCGGACAACCTTACGATTCTGTACAATAACGTGCTGGGCGCGGCCGATCTGGACGAGTCGCTCACCGCACTTTTACCCGACATCGTATTCAAGCACAGGGTCGAGGTAGAGTGGCCCGATGCAACCGCAGTACTCGTCGCCCACAAGGAGCTCGAGGACGAGAGAGTGTTCCCTGTAAAGGACGGTATAGCGTTCATAGACATATTTACCGAGGACCCCGAAGTGCTCGTCGAGGACGGACACGGGAGCCGTCTGGTGCCCGGCACCCTTCACATGACAAAGCTCATCACGAACAGCGAACTCATACGTCTCTGTGCCGCCAGATGCACTCAGGACGAGAGGGTTATCCTCAACAGTCTCGAGAATGCGCGTTACCGCGGTGACTCCGAAGAGATCTACAGGCTTATCAGGATATGCATCGACGAGAGCCGCCTCGAGAAAAAGTTTGAGATCGAATGCAGACGCGAGCTGATCGAATATTATTATGAGAATCTCGAAGGCGATCTGATGGAGAGCCTGCTGGTCAAGACCGACCTGGCCAATCTGTCGCGCCGTGAGCGCGCGAGGATGATCGACCTCATGATCATGAGAGAGCTCTACAGCCTCGCCGTTAAGAATATGGAGATCTACGGATATACCGGAGTGGATGTGCGCCGTATAGCAAAGCTCACTTCGAGCCTTATCATGAGTGGTGATCCCCATATAGGAAACAGGCTTTTTACCGAGCTGTGCTACAACGTATTCCTAAAGCGCAGGCACGATGACGCGGTACTGTCGTATCTCGTGAAGTATTACAACGGCGACAACGACAGCATGCACTGGCTCTGGAGCACCGCGATAGAGGCGGGGATCCAGGCCGACGATCTCGAGGAGAGGCTGCTGGCGCAGATACTCTTCACCGAGACGGATATGAGCTATTCGCTCGAGGTCCTGATGCACTACTACGACCACGGTACCAACAGAGTACTGATCCGGGCGTATATGTCGTATTACGCCTACAAATATCTGGTAAAGGAGCATGTGCCCGACAGCGAGATGCTCGAACTCATGCGCCGCGAGACCGTATATGAGGAGAATGACCTGTGCATCCTTGCCATTCTCAAATACCTCTCGATCATGGGCAAATACAGCGACACCGACAGGAACTTTATCGAGCATAAGATGGCACTGCTCGAAAGCCGCGGCGTGATCATGCCTTTCTTTAAGAATTTCGGGGACGGCATACACATCCCGGAGGGCATGCAGGATAAGCAGTACATCGAATATCACACCGATCCGAGAAAGCACGTGCGCATACACTACTGCCTGATAACGGGCGATGAGGACGACAGCTATGTGGACGAGGACATGAAGGATCTCGGATACGGCATATTCGTGAGCGAGTTCGTCCTGTTCTACGGAGAGCTGCTCCAGTATTACATCACCGAGGAGGACAGCGATTCGTACATCGTGACGGAGAGCAGCGAGGTGCGTCTCGAGCCCGAGCTGATCGGCAATGAGGATACGGGCTACAGGCAGCTGAACCTGATCATCACCGCCAGGGAGATGAACGATTCGAAGACGATGCAGAAGCTCCTCGAGAACTATATTAAGAACGAGCAGCTGGCAAAGCAGCTTTTTGAGCCTCTGTTCTGATGTTCCGTGAGGATACCGGAAGTAAGGCTGTAATAAGCAAAACTTAAGATAGCTATAAGTACGGATAATACATATATCAGTGAAAGGACCCCGATGGACAACGAAAAGGCAGTACTCGTAGGCATAGACCTTACGGACGAATTTACGCAGCTCAGCTATGTGAACGAACATGGTGAGCTCTATTCGGCATGCCTTTCGAAGGATCCCGGCAAGTACAGGATACCCACCATGCTCTGCGCGTTCCCCGACAGCAGTGACTGGCTCTTCGGAGATGATGCCGCGGCCCTGACACCCGGACCCGCGAGCATGAAGGTTACCGGCCTCGTGAGCTTGGCTTCCGACAACGGCAGCATGGACATATTCGGACAGAACTATGCCGCCGACATGCTGCTCGAGCGTTTCTTCAGACGACTGCTCGCGGCACTCAAAGCCAGGATCGGAGCCACTAAGATCAGAGGTGTTGTGATCACCGCACCACAGTTCAACGAAAAGTTAAAACGTAATTTAATATCAGCTCTCGAGCTGCTTGGTATCAGATCCGACAGCCTTAGAATGGTCACCCATTTAGAGAGTTTTATGTACTATGCGGTATCCCAGAACAAGGATATCTGGATCAATGACGTGGGTCTGTTCGATTTCGAAAAAGACGGATTCATGTTCTACAGATTAAGCTTCGGACGCCGCAGCGAACCGATCACGATCGTCGCTGAAAAGACCGATCTGACCTCCAAGATCAATTACGCGATGCTGGCACCCGAAGAGGCGGACAGGCTGATGTACGCATTCGAGAACACAGCCTCGATGATGCTGCATAAGCAGATAATCTCAGCCCTGTATTTCACGGGTGCGGGTTTTGAGAGCGCATGGGCGGACGGTATACTCAAAAACCTCTGCAACGGCAGGCGCGTATTCCGCGGACAAAATCTCTATGTCAAGGGCGCCGGATACGCGGCGCAGCTGATGTTCGACGGCGGAGCCGACGGTTATCTGCTGGTCGGTGACTCTGTATTAAAGAGCAGCATCGCGATCAGGGCATTTTCGGACGGTGCCTACCGCGAGATGGAGCTCGCCTCGATCGGACAGCCCTGCAGCGAGGCGGGACGTGAGATCGAGGTCATCATGGACAAGACGAACGAGCTCGACTTTATCATACACAATGTCCTCAAAAAGGATTTCGTCTGCGCGATCGTAACGCTCGAGACGCTGAACCTTCGCAGCGACAGGACCAACAGGATGAACATCAGGCTCAGATTCCCGAACCGCGATACCTGCGTGATCACGGTCAGGGACATGGGCTTCGGAGACATATATCCGACAAATCATAAAATATGGGAGCAGGTGCTTAAGATCTGATGAGTAAGGTTATCCTATGCGCGGGCAAAAAAGCCGTCAGGCCATACACACTCAAAACCTCGGGCGTGAACGTTTACACGATCGAGGAGCTTTGCTATTGCCTGCGCGCGCAGCTCGACATGCTCGACGAGAGTATGATCGACAGGGAGATGGCGCTTTTCATCAGGGATGAGCTCGGATTTACCGAGAGAGGAGACCTGCTCGAGCAGCTCGTGCTCACCAAAGCGGACTTAAAGAGCCGTCTTGTTGTTATACTCTGCACCGGTGATTTCTACGATGAGAGCGAGATCAGGAGGATCTGCGACGAGCTCGACGAGCTGGCCGGCATGTCGGCCGCGGGCCGCAGAAAGCGCAGGGCGGACAGATACATGCAGGGCGGTTACTATAAGGATGCCCTGAAGGAATACAAAGGCATCATCTCTTCAGTGGAGGGCAGTACCCTCTCGGCGCAGGAATACGGCAACATCATGCACAATATCGGCGTGATCAACGTCAGGAGCGCGCGTTACGACGTGGCCGCGGAGATGTTCCTTGAGGCTTACGAGCGGAATGAGTCGCGTGAGTCGCTCAAATGCTATTTCTATGCGCTCAGGCTCGGTCACAGGGACAGCGAGTATATTAAAGAGGCGACGAGACTGCTCGACAACGGAGAGCTGCTCAAAAAGATCGAAGAAGATATAGAAAATGCGACCGCGCGGATAGAAAACGCCGGAGAGTTCGGCCAGCTCGACAGGCTCAAGGTGCTGTACCAGCAGGGCAGGACCTCTGAGTTCGACAGGCTTTCCGATGAGATGATCACGGTGCTTAAGTCCGGCTACAGGTCGGCGGTTACGGAGTAAAGGTATGGGACTTTTCGGTAGAAAGAAGAAGCCGCATGACGAGCTCATGACGGATTATTCCCGGATGACGGTGGATGAGGCCATCGCTGCGAGCAGAGGCGGGAAAATAGCCAAAGAGGATCTTTCGCGCCTTACCTCGGAGCTGTGCGATCAGGTCACTTATCTGCGCGCGCAGCAGGAAGAGACGAAAAACGAGTATGCGCAGGTAACGCAGTATCTCGCGGATATCCAGCGCTACGAGCAGATGGACGAGGAGTCCCGCGGTGAGATAGCCGATGCGGCGCGCATGATGCTGAGTCTTGAAAACGAGCGCGTCAGATTCCAGACCGGCGAAAAAAGGATCCGCGACGATCTCTACCATACCATGGAGATGTACGAGCATGAGTTCCCGAAAAAGCTCGGAGAGCTCGAAAAACACGAGAATTTCCTCGTGCTGATAAAAGATGATATGCGCAATCTCGAAGGCGAGAAGGGCAGCATAAGCTACGAAAAGGAGCATGCCGAGTCAAAGAGGAATTTCCTCAATAAGATGTCTTACGCGATCGTTCTGGTCGTTCTGCTGATATTTATCACGCTGATAGTCCTTTCGGGGCAGACGGGCAAGGATTTTACCGTGCCTTTCTTCATCACGGGTGTTGCCGCGATCGGATATATCATCTACTACATCATGGCCGTCGGGGAGTGCAAAAAGGACGTCAAAAAGACCGAATACATGATGAACCGCGCCAACATGCTCCTCAACAAGGTCAAGATCAAATATGTGAATACCACCTCGGTCCTCGATTATTCCTACGACAAATACGGTGTCAATTCGCTTCAGGAGCTCCGCTATGTCTGGGAGAACTATGTCAGGCAGAAAGAAGCCGAGAAACGTTACATGAAAAATACCCAGCTCCTCAACAGCTATACCGAGCGCATGGCGCGCGCATTGTCGGCCGCAGGCATGGAAAAGACCGACGCATGGGTCAGCCAGCCCGAGGTGCTGCTCGACCGTACGGAGCTCGTGGATTTCAAGGATGCCGTCTCACGCAGGCGCAACAAGCTGCGCGCGCGTCTTGATTACAATATCCGCCAGCAGGACAGCGCGCTGAACGATATCGAGGCGCTCAAAGCCAAATACATCGGTCAGGAAAAGCTGATCACGGCCATCCTTCACAAAAATGGTATAGACTGAACAAAATGATTTTGCCTGAATTCGCTTGTATTTTTCGGACAAGTATAATATCATCTTGAATGTTTAGGGCAGTCAGTGTCCTTTACGGAAAAAGGAGAGAATGAGGAAGGAAAGGGAAGATTATGTACAACTATGATGAGATCAAAGCGGTTGACCCCGAGGTCGCTGCGAGTATCACACGCGAGATGCAGCGTCAGAACGACCACATCGAGCTGATCGCTTCTGAGAATTTCGTAAGCAAAGCGGTTATGTCCGCCATGGGCAGCCCCCTCACGAACAAATACGCCGAAGGTTATCCCGGACATCGCTACTACGGCGGATGTGAGTATGTTGACGAGGTCGAGACCTTAGCCATCGAACGCGCAAAGAAGCTGTTCGGATGCACCTATGCCAATGTTCAGCCTCATTCCGGCAGCCAGGCCAATCAGGCTGTTGAGACGGCTCTTCTTCAGCCCGGCGACACCTACATGGGCATGAGCCTTGCGGACGGCGGTCATCTGACACACGGATCACCCGCTAACCTTTCGGGTATGTATTTCAACTGCGTTCCTTACGGCGTTAACTCCGAGGGATATATCGATTACGACGAAGTAGAGCGCATAGCCATGGAGTGCAAGCCCAAGCTCATCATCTGCGGCGCCAGCGCATATGCGCGTGCCATCGATTTCAAGCGTTTCCGTGAGATCGCGGACAAGTGCGGGGCGTACCTGATGGCAGATATCGCTCATATCGCGGGACTTGTCGCTACAGGACTGCACATGAGCCCCATTCCTTACGCTCACGTTACCACGGCTACCATTCATAAGACTCTTCGCGGACCCCGCGGCGGCATCATCCTCTCCAGTGAGGAGTTCGCAAAGGAGCATAAGTTCAATAAGGCAGTATTCCCGGGCATCCAGGGCGGACCTCTGATGCACGTTATCGCGGCCAAGGCGGTATGCCTCGGCGAGGCTCTGCGTCCCGAGTTCAAGGAGTACGCCGAGCAGATCATTAAGAACGCAAAGGCTCTCGCAGACGGTCTCTTAAAGAGAGGCTTCAACCTGGTTTCGGGCGGCACCGACAACCACCTGATGCTCGTTGACCTCCAGAACATCGGCATGACCGGTAAGGAGGCAGAGGCTCTGCTTCAGCAGGTCAATATAACCGTTAATAAAAACGCTGTTCCCAACGATCCCCAGTCGACCTTCGTTACCAGCGGCATCAGACTCGGCTCGCCCGCAGTCACCAGCCGCGGCTTCAAGGAAAAGGACATGGAGCTCGTTGCTGAGGCGATCGGCATCGTATTAAAGGATCCCGCAGGCGATCATTCGAAGGCGCTGTCCATCACCAAGATGCTCACCGACGCATATCCTTTAAAGCAGTGATAGATAATGGCTGTCGCACAAAGCAGTGCGGCAGCTTTTTCTTTAAATATTATGGCAATCTTAAGGGGGTTACGGCATGGTAAAACTGAAAAAGATCCAAAAAGAAGACATCGCGCTCTATCGCATACCGGGCGGATTAAAGTACAGCCCGACCGGCGAATATCTGGCCTTTCAGGTAAAACGCGCGGATCTGGAGAAAAACGAGTACCACAGTGACGTATGGCTGGCCCGCGGCGGCGAGGCAAAGCAGGCGACCTGGAGCATCGACGCTTCCGTGGTGGACTGGAAGGATGAGCATACGCTGATCCTGCGCAGGAATACAAAGGATACCAAACCCGGGACCACAGACCTGTATCTGCTCGATGTGCGCGGCGGGGAAGCGGCACCGTGGGTGACCGTTCCGTTCGGCCTGGGGCAGTTTAAGCAGATCGACGCGACTCATTATATGGCCACCGGAACCATCCGCAGGGATGACCCCGATGCATACAAGGATGATGAGGAGACGCGCAAAAAGAAAGCTGAGGCCAAAAAGGCCGAGGAAGACTACCATGTTGCGGATGAGCTTCCTTACTGGTTCAACGGCGCAGGCTATGTCTCGGGGACACGCGAAGCCGTTTTCGCTTTGACAATAGATGAAAAAGGCAAAATTGACGCGAAGCGCCTTACCGCGCCCGAATTTGATGCGGGAGAACTGCGCGTAGAAGGCAGGAGAGTTTATTTCACAGGCTCGGCGTTCAAGGGGCAGCGCAGCCTTTACAATAAAGTATTCGTTTACGATGCTGACACAAATAAGATAAAGACCGTATACGGAAGGGCTGATCACGGCATCGGCGGACTCTTTGAGATGGGCGGGAAGCTGTACGGTTTCGCCTCGGATATGAAGACTTACGGGATCAATCAGACCTCTGATATGGTCCGTATAGATGAAAGCGGCCTGAGTATGGTATACCGTCCTGAAGTATCACTGTATTCCAGCGTGATCGGCGATACCGCAGAGGGTGGTGACGGGCATTACTCGGACGGCAGGGAATACCTGACGTTTGCCACGATACGCGATCATAACGCGATCTTCCGCCTTCGCCCGAACAGAGGGAAAGTAGTGAAGGATACGATCTGGGAACAGGACGGCATGCTCTGCTCGATGGATGTGACCTCCGATTCGATCGCGGTTGTTTATCAGGGCTGGGACCATGTGGCGGAGGTATTCGTCATGGACCGCGAGGGTAAGAATATGCAGCGTCTCACGCATTTGAACGACGAGGCGCTCGAAGGCCGCTATATAGCGAAGCCGAACCGCATCGACTACACCTCCTGCGGCATGGATATGCGAGGCTGGGTATTGCTGCCCGAGAATTATTCTCCTAAGAAAAAATATCCCGCGATCCTCGATGTGCACGGAGGCCCGCGCTGCGCTTACGGAGAGACATTCTTCCATGAGATGCAGTACTGGGTCGCTCAAGGATTTGTTGTATTCTTCACCAATATCAAGGGTTCCGACGGACGAGGCGATGATTTTGCCGATATACGCGGCGAATACGGCGTCACCGATTTCCAAAACCTCATGGATTTTACGGATGCGGTGCTCGCGGCATATCCGAACATCGATAAGAAAAAGCTCTGCGAGACCGGCGGAAGCTACGGCGGTTTCATGACCAACTGGATCATCGGCCATACCGACAGGTTCTGTGCCTGCGCTTCGCAGCGCTCGATCAGCAACTGGGTGTCCTTCTCATTTATTTCGGATATAGGAAAAATGTTCGGACCCGACCAGTGCGGCGCAAAGGGTATGTTCGGTGAAGCGAACTATGAGAAGCTCTGGGACCGTTCGCCGCTTAAATATGCGGACCGCGTAAAGACGCCGACCCTTTTCCTGCACAGCGACGAGGACTACCGCTGCCCGCTGCCCGAAGGCATGCAGATGATGCAGGCTCTGGCCGCGCGCGGTATCGAGACACGTCTTATCGTGTTCAAGGGAGAGAATCACGAGCTGTCGCGTTCAGGCAAGCCCAAGCACAGAGTACGCAGACTGGACGAGATCACGGAGTGGTTTAAGAGGCATACGCGTTAGGACTGCGGGTGCCGATACGCAAAAAAGAGGACCCGCATATGCGGGCCCTCGGTTTTTATCAGTAATAATAATTCTGTTTCTGAGGCAGCAGTCTTTCGACCCTGCGGTTTTTCTTGGAGACAAAATAGATGATCAGGACGGTTATGACGCCTATCAGCATGGTGCCGACGATGATCAGCGCGCACTGCATGAAGAATTCTTCGGGCAGTATGTTGATGACCGGGTCGGTCACGGGATCGAAGAGCCAGTCGTCGTTGCTGAACGTGATCTTGTGGAAGAGCAGGAACAGCGTGTTAAAATCGATCAGCGCGAATATCCCGACGACAGCGGGAAGGATCACGGTGATGATCGCGCAGTTCCGGAGGTATTTAAGCTCACCGAGCTTGGCTTTGATGATAAATGATATAACGACGAACAGGAGGCTTATCGCACCGGCCAGATAGATAATGTTGAATATCTGTTTAACCTCCGCAAAATGCGACAGGCCGCTCTGGGAAGCCCTGATCGTAAACTCCAGGGGACCGGTAAAGAACGGGCAGCAATAATCTATGAGTATATTGTAATTTTCTTTGATGACAACGGCGTTAAAGCCGCTTTTTTCAACGAGATTCAGGCGGCTGATGTCCAGATAGTACAGCGGTCTGAAATTGATCGCGATGGCCAGTCCCATGGCCAGCAGCGCCACCATGAAGCATATCCCTGTAGGAATGTCCGTCCAGTGAAAACGCTCGGGCGGCTGCGATATGTAAGAATTATCCCGACGGCTCAACTCCCTCTCCTTTCGCTTCGCTTCAGGCACTCGCAGTCTGCTGCGCAGGGCTGCTTGCCTTTCGCTTAAAAAAATCAGTGTTTTCTATGTTCTACGCATGTAAGATGATAACATACGATTTCAGCAAATACAAGAGTTTGTGAGAAAAACGGCATAATATTCACGCACGGATATCAAAACTGAGTCTTTCGGGACGCTCCGCAGTGCCTGCTTCTTCGACGGAGCCAAGGCTTTCACGGATCGAATCGGCGGCAGTCTCCTTAGGGTTAAAGCGCGTGCGTACCGTGTAACCGAGTCTTTCGAGGTCACCTCTGAGTGCCGAGATATCGCCCGAGAGGAGCCGGCCCGCGTCCTCTTCACAGTAGTAATTCATGCCGAGACTGGTGTCCGCCAGATCGAGATGGATATCTATCAGACCGAGATTGGGCATGTTCAGATGCAGCAGGGCGGTAACATGTCCGTCGGTGCGGGCGTGTCCGCTGCGGTTCGTGTATACGTAGAGTCCGCCCTCGGCATTCTCGTTCTGCAGCTTAAGAGGCAGCTCGATATGCGGATACATGCGGTTGAGCGCGTTGAGCATCGAGGTGTCGCGCTGTGCCTGGGAGGCCTTTGAGGCCAGAGCGGAGTGCGAACCGTCCTGCTCGGCGGCTTCTTTTACCTTTTCGAAGAATTCGGTCGTGCGTTTGTAGAGCGCACGGATATTTTCCTTAGAGAGTTTCTCGGGAGAGGTCGAGAGTGAGTTCTTGAGGAGCTGCTTTACATCCTTTGCGGAAAGCTGCCTGAATGCCTCGGGCATGCGCGGGATCTCTGCCTTTGCGGTCTCCGCGGAGCTTTCCGCGGCTTCGTCGGCCTGTGAGGCCAGAGCGTTCGCGAGCTCGTCAAAGTCCCTGAAATTATAATCATTCCTGCCGCTGATATCCTCGTGCAGACGGAAGGACATGATCTCGGAATTGGCCATATCTACCGCATCAGGAGGGAGATTTTCGCCGGATGCGATCGTCTCCGCACCCGGACGTGCGGCGCCTGCCAGAGCCTGCCCGTCGCTGCCGAGAGCTTCACCCTGACCGTTTTCCATGCCTGAGAGCGCACCTGAGAGCGAGCTGCCTGCACCGTCGGATCCGGGACCTGCGGTGGCGTCCTTTGTGATATTGTCGGCACTGGTCGCCACGGTGCGGTAGGGCATCGTTTCGGGCTGTATCGCGGGTGCGGCGCCTGCCATGCCCGCCATTTGAGCGCCCGATGCCGCAACAGCGCCGGGAGTGGCGGCTGCGGCGCCGGCCGTATTTGCGGCCGTATTTGCGGCGGTGTTTGCTGCGGCCTGAGCGGTTGCAGCCTGTGCTGCGTTTGCCTCGGCGCCCTGCGCCTGCTGTGCCCCGGCCGGAGTTTCAGCGGCGGCCTGTGCCTGCGCTGCGGTGTCTGCGGCGGCTGTATTTGTCTCATATACGGAATCGTACACGGCCTCAAAAACAGCCTGCCTGATCGAATCGGCGAGCTCGGGAGAGGTCGTGGGATCTGAGAGCACGGTCTCGATCATGTCCGCGAGCGCGTTGACGTCGGAGGTCATGACCATGCCGTTATTCATGAATTCATTGACTGTGGCCACGGATTCGGCATTTACCGGGATATCGGCGCGCGCCATCGCCATCAGGGCATCGAGCCCCGATTCGGGATACGCTTTTGCCTGTGCTGCAAAATACCTGAGGCTCTCGCGGCTGATGGAGAGATTATTCTCGATCAGGGCGTTCGCCAGCGCGATATTCGCGTTGCTTTCAGCGAGTCCGGCGGCTTTGAGCGCCTGCAGAACGGTTGCGGTGGCAGACTGCGTATGCGCTGCGTTCCTGTCGTCCATGAGCTGCTCCATCAGCTCATCGGCAGCGGCTGCGCCGGCACTTGCGGCAGTCTCCGCGGCGCCCGAAGACGTAGCTGCAGACGCTCCCGCATTAGCGGCAGCGTTCGTCTGCGCCTGGGTCGGCGAGAATATATTGTTGAACATGTTGATGTTGGTCATATTACTGCATCTCCCCTGATATTAGTGACAAAACCGGTGAACGGCATTTTTTTTGTATCGCAGGATAAGGACGAAACTTTTCCTGACTCAGCACAGGGTGCGGCCGAAAACAGCCGGAACTCCTGCTGCGGAATATATCGGATAAAATGGGAATAATCTTAACCTATATACACAAAAACGAAATAAGTTGAGCTGCTGCGGTCATAATGCTATGATAAATATGAAACGGAAGGCGGGAAAACATGATCAGATCGACACTGTGCTATATTGAGCGTGACGGCTGTTACCTCATGCTCTATCGGAATAAGAAAAAGAACGATCCCAACGCAGGCAAATGGGTCGGCATCGGCGGCAAATTCGAGCCCGGCGAGACGGCCGACGAGTGCCTGGTGCGCGAGGTCAGGGAGGAGACGGGCTATACGCTGACATCCTATACATTCCTCGGAGTCGTGGAATTCCGGAACGACGCATGGGAGGATGAGGACATGTATCTGTATCTCGCGGACGGGTACCGCAAAGAGGATGGCCGAGATATTCCCGATTGTAATGAGGGCGATCTCAGGTGGATCCCGAAAGATGAGATCCTGAGCCTCAATCTCTGGGCCGGCGACCGTTATTTCCTCGAGCCGATGCTAAGAGGCGAGACAGATCTCAACATGCGGCTGACGTATTCGGGAGATACACTTATCTCGGCCGAGCGGCTGCACTGATGCTTTTGAACCTCAAAGAGGCAGGAAAAAAGCATCAAAAAACAGGAAAACAGATCAAAGAATAAAAAAACAACCGGAGGGAGAAGCTTATGAAAGAATTCAAAGGTATGCTGCTCAGATCGATATGCGCGGGAGCCGCGATAGCGCTCGGAGGGACCGTTTTTCTGGCCTGTGAGAACAGGGTGGTCGGAGCGTTCCTGTTTTCGGTCGGACTGCTCACGGTGCTCGTGTTCGGATTTGATCTGTTCACCGGAAAGGCCTGTAACGAAGCATTCATCAAAAAGCCGCAGAAACTGGCGCTCGTCTGGCTCGGAAACCTGATCGGGGCCGTGCTGTTCGGGCTGGCGGTATCGACGCACGCCAATCTGTTCGCTGCGGCGCAGACCGTGGTGACGGCTAAGCTTGCCAAACCTTTTTATATAGTGATCATCGATGCGGTCATCTGTGAGTTCTGCATAGCGATAGGAGTGAGAGGGTATGCTAAGGCCGAGGGCTTCGGCAAGTACCTGGCCGTGGTGCTCGGAGTCATGGTATTCATCCTGTGCGGAGCTGAGCACGTGGTGGCGGATATGTTCTATCTGGCGGCGGCGAGAGCCTCGGATATCGCGGATATCGCGCTGTTCCTGCTGTGGGCGACTATCGGAAATACTCTGGGCGGCATCGTATGGTGGCTGGCCGAGAGTCGTACGGCACCCGGAGCTTAATATATTGATTTTTCACAAAACGGAATATATACAGGTTAAGCACTTACATTTTTGTGAAACAAGGCGTGCCGCGGCAGGCATGCCTTGTTTTGTTTAAAGTGCAACATTTTTTTGAAGCCCCGACAGTTATTTTTGTTGACAAGTTCAATATTATGACGTATTATTGTAACAAGAAAGAAACGAGAGGTTTTTTTTTTGACATTTAGATGAAAGCGCTTACATTCAAACAGTACAGAACAGCCAATATCATTCTCCTGACTCTGATCTTTGTTATCCTCGAGTCGGCCGTGACTCTCGGCGCGAACCTCTGGTTCAGGGAACTGCCTTATGTGCTCTCTCTGGCGGTGTTGTTCGTTTCACTCGAGATGATGAGGTGGCATGCTTTCGCGGCCGTTGCGGCCATCGCGTCGGCACTTGCCTTCTGCGCGGCTTCGGGGGCACAGCCCCGGCAGTATCTGATCTACCTGGTCGGGAATCTTTTCATGCTGTTCGCGCTGATATTTCTCAAGAGGATCGGACGTGAGAGAGTCAGGCAGAGCGCGCTGCTCTCGATCGGATATGTCCTGACGGTATATCTGCTGGCACAGCTGGGACGGTGGATCGTATCGCTGTTCTTCGGAGCGGACTTAAGGATGCTCGTGCAGTTTATCACCACCGATTCGCTGAGCGCGCTGTTTGCCGTTATCGCTGTTTTGATCGTAAGAAATATCGACGGGGTCTTCGAGAACCAGAAAACCTATCTCCTGCGGCTTGCGGCTGAGAACCGCGGCGAGGAGGGCAGCAGGGAAGAGGATTACCGTCACTGATACATTTCCGGATATCTTTTATCATTATTTGTGCTCTTGCACGGAACGGAGTCATATGAAATCTAACGCAGCTGATTATCTGATCTATGACGAGACTACCGGGCTCTATCATGAGGATCCCGAGCAGGCGGTCAGGGACGATGTCGAAAAGCATTATTGGCTGGGCGTTTTAAGAGCGGTCATCAAGGACTGGCGCCTGTACCTGATGCTCGTACCCATGATCCTGGTATTCCTTTTCTGGCGTTATTTTCCCATGTACGAGCTGCTGGGCTGCTTTAAGATCTACGATGTCGTGAAGCCTGTCTCGGAGCAGTTCTATTCGGGATTCTCCGCATTTAAGACTCTTATCGTGGGTTCCGAGTCGGTACGTTTCTGGAGGGCTCTGCGCAATACATTCCTGCTGAGCTTCTACGGACTGTGCTTCGGCTTCCCGATGCCTATCATCATCGCCCTGTTCTTCAATGAGATCAGGTCAAACATCGCCCGAAGCGTATATCAGGTACTCACTTATCTTCCCAAATTCATGTCGACGGTTGTCATGACATCCCTCGTTACACTGCTCGTTAAGCAGGGCTCACTGACTTCGGGCATGGGCGTTGTTTCACAGTTCCTCGTATCTCTGGGCTGGATCTCCGAGGAGGTTGGCCAGGCAGGTCTGCTGAACAATCCCTCATTCTTCCGCGGCATCTACCAGATCAGCGGTATCTGGGAAGGCGCGGGTTATGACAGCATCGTTTATTTCGCGGCGATCATAGCGATATCGCCGACGAGCTACGAGGCCGCGCAGATAGACGGCGCGGGCAAGATGGCACAGATGCGGTACGTGGTGCTCCCGAGCATCCTCTCCACGATAGTCATCATGCTGATCACGCGTATCGGTTCGCTGCTCAGCATAGGCTACGAGAAGGTACTGCTTCTCTATAATCCGAACACCTACACCACGGCAGACGTTGTTTCGACTCTTTCCTACAGACTCGGTATCGAGGGCGGATGGAAAGGCGTTGCTTCCGCCGCCGAAATGATGAACAACGTAGTCGGCATGCTTCTCGTGATCGGAGCCAACACGATCGCGCGGAAGGCATCGAACGTATCACTGTACTGATCACGGAATGGAGTAGATCACTGTTATGAAAAGACGATTGGAAGTATCCGAGCTTATATTCAAAGTCATAAGCTACCTCCTTTTGACGATATTCGCGCTGAGCTGCCTGTATCCCTTTGTTTATGCAATATCGGCGGCCGTCAGCGGCAGGTATTTCGTTGAATACAACAAGGTCGTGCTCTTTGCGAAGGAGGTTCAGTTCGACGCTTTCAAGCAGATGTTTTCGAGCAATCTGTTCTGGAACGCATACTCGAATACACTGTTCCTGACATTCTACGGAACGCTCTGGTCGCTCGGGATCTCGATCCTCGGCGCCTACGCTCTCTCGAAAAAGCGCCTGCTCTTCCGTAAGACCTTTAACTTTTTTCTGGTATTCACGATGTGGTTCTCGGCGGGACTCGTACCGCAGTACCTGAATTACATCAATACCAAGAAGGTCTTCAATTCGGTCGGGATCATGGATGACAAATGGCTCGTAGTCATTGCGATGGGTATGGCGGCCATGAACATCATCCTGCTGCGCAACGCCTTCGAGGGCGTGCCTTCCGAGATCGAGGAGGCTGCTATTGTTGACGGAGCGACGGAGTTCCAGGTGCTCAACAGGGTATACATCCCGATGAGCAAATCCACCATCGCGACGGTTGCACTGTTCTTCGGCATCTCGCGCTGGAACGGATACTTCTGGGCGAGACAGATGATCTCAGATTCAAACGAGCATCCGCTGCAGGTATTCGTACGACTCAAACTTGAGGAGTACACCGATGCCGAGCTCATGGCGGGCTGGAACAAGAGCTACGCTTCGGATTCGGTCATCTACGCGCTGATCGTCTGCTCGATCATCCCTATCTTAGTTATTTATCCCTTCATCCAGAAATACTTTGCGAAGGGCGTAAATATGGGCGGCGTCAAAGAATAAGGCGCTGCGACAAACATCTATCTACAGGAGGAATTTTTATGAAAAAGTTGGAAAAGCTCATAGCTCTGCTTCTTGTTGTGGCTATGACCTTCTCGCTTGCCGCTTGCGGTAAGAAGAGCGGGGGAGAGACTCCCACCAATGCACCCACACAGGCTCCGGCAACCACTACGGCTCCCACAAAGCCGGCGGATTCGGGCTCTGAGAACTTTGACGGCAGCGGTACAGACATCACCGAGACCATCGAGGCCGATCAGCTCACCTTCAAGGAGGGCACCGTGCTTCGCATGGCTACCGGTTACAACAACGCAAAGACCGGTATCTCGCTTGATTCCGAGACAGCCGGCGAGGGCATCGTTCTCGCTGACGGCGTTACCTATCATGCAGGCGATCTTAAGCCTACCTGGGTTGAGCTTCAGAAGCGCCTCGGCATGGTATTCGAGGACAAGTGGACAGGCGCAGGTTCCGCATCGAAGGAATTCGATTACTGGAAAGAGCAGCTCGATCAGGTTGACATGGTTGCGGGCGCAGCAGGAAACCTTTCCGAGTACGGCCAGTCCGGTTACCTTGTAAACATCGCGGAGTATCTCGATATGATGCCCAACTTCAAGGCATATCTCGATGCTAACTCCATCGTTCGTCTTTCTATCACCGGTTCCACCACAGGCGACAACGCAGGCGCTATCTACTTCTCACCTTACTTCGACGGTGTTGACGATATCGAGCGTATGCCCCTTATGAGAACCGACTGGGTTGTTAAGCTTCTTGACGGCGACGGCGCATTCACCGCTTCAGCGAGCGGCAAGACCGCAGCTCCCGTTTATGAGCCTTATATGCCTACATCGGGCAAGGTTACCGTTGACGTTGTTAAGGCTGACGGATCGGGCGTTGAGAGCGTTACAAAGGATTACGACGCAGCAGGCAACATCGTTGCCAACATGAACACTGCAGGCAGCATGAGCGGCGTTGACGCTGTCAACATGCTCCGCAACTACATCGATACCGCTTATAACGGATACTACGGCACCACACGTTCAAACCTCTTCATCGGTCAGAACGCTGCTTGGGACGCTGATGAGCTTGTAGCTCTTCTCCGCTGCGTAGTAGCCAACGCACAGACACTTAACGGAACAGACACGATTCAGGGCCTCTTCTCACGTGAGGACGCAAACACCCAGCGTCGTGTTGATATGTTCAGATTCGCAGGCATCCTCTTCGGTGTTCGCGGACTTGAGTCCAGACAGGATTGCCTCTACCTCGGAACCGACGGCATGCTCCATGACGCGCGCGGCGAGGAAGATTCCTACATCGCGATGGAGAGAATGAACGCTATGGCTAAGGAAGGCCTCATCTCCAAGTCATTCCTCGATCAGTCCGATGAAAAGTCATCCACAATGCTTGAGAACGATCTCGGCTTCATGAGCTACGACTACAACCAGACTCAGACCCTCATGAACGAGACCAAGCTTCAGGACGGCGAGAAGTACATGGCAGTTATGGTTCCCGTTGCACGCTGGTTCGACGGAACAGACGCTAACGGCGTTTACATGAGATTTACAGAGTCCTGGCGTTCGGTTAAGACCGACGGATGGGCTATCTCGAAGGCCGGTGTGGGCGATGACCAGGATAAGCTCTATGCTGCTCTTAAGCTCATCGACTACGCATACAGCAGAGACGGTATGATCCTTATGTCCTACGGTCCCGACGCATTCATCAAGACCAACTCGGACGGCAGCTACGTAACCTTCAACTTCAACGGAACAGAGATGCCCGTTATCGCAGACGCTACTTATGCTGAGCTCTGGGAGAAGGCAGGCGGAAACTACACCAACTACGCACGTTTCTATCTCGGATCGACCCTGAGCTTCGTAAAGAGCCAGGCATTCGAGTATCAGTGCACACATGCGGTAGGCAAAGAGGGCGCAGGCAATATCTCGACCGCTATCGGTCTGGGACTTATCAAGCATCCCATCCTTGCAGTTACCGAGAACCCCTGGTACACATCCATTCCTACCGTTCTTCCCACCACTACGGTTGAGAACGAAGAGCTCAAGAGCCTTACCGATCTGACAGAAGGCTTCGGTACCGCTAAGGATAAGGTTAACTACTTCTGCAACATCATCTGCGCAGGCTACTCGGGAGAGGGCACCTCTTCGAGAGCGGAAATGATCAACACCGTTACAAAGACCTGGAACAACGGCCTCTACCTTGACAACAAGCAGGCTGCATGGGACAGACTCCTTGCTTACTACAACGCTACAAAATAAACCCGCGCAGGTTATTTAACACGCAAAACCTACATCAAATAAGTGCGTATGCACGGGAGAACTTTTGATTCTCCCGTGCGTTATGCACGATAACCCATTTCAGAATCGAGGCTATCCATGTATAAGAAACAGATGAAATTCCAGAAGATTATCTGCTATGTTGTGCTGATCGCGAGTGCGCTGGCGTTTTTCTATTCGCTCGGGCTGCTCACGGACCTGTATGACAGTCTTTACAGCATGATGCCCGATCCTTCGGAACCTTCGCTCGATCGTGTGGCCGGAGCGAGGATATTCTATGACATGCAGGATTTCAACATGCTGTTCACAAAGGTCACCATCGTACTCATTCTTCTCGGCGTATTCAATCTCGTTATGAATACCCACACACGCAGGCGCTATTACATCGGCAATTATGTTTCGATCGCGCTCTGCACCGTCGGCAGTATCGCAGCGTCGATATGGGCCCGCGGCAGGATCATGGATTACAAAGAACAGTACCTCACCGGCGTTGACTTCGAAAAGCTCAAGACCGTAGCCGAAAGACGAGGTACGTACTACACCGAATCAACATTCTGGTTTGACGTGTCCGGCTTTGTACTGGGCTTCGTCATTCTCGCAGCGGTTCTTCTCGCCGCAAACTTAATCTGGAAGATAATCGTGACAAAAAAGGAAAAGGCACTTATCAAAGCGGGAAAGGAAGCAGCTTAATGGACGATAAACAGATCCGCAAGGACATACTCCGTTATTCCAAGAACAAGACCTCATCGGGACTGGCTCTGCTCGCAATTTTGCTCAATGTTTTCTACTTTGTCAGTATTTATAGATCCGATGTCGGAAATTACTATTACACCTGGCTTACGGGTGTTTCGATCATTTTCAATCTGGTATTCATGCTTACGGTGTTCCTGTGCTCGGAGGGCGTCAAGAACTACCACATAGGCTATTCGGTCACACTGATCGTGGTGGGGATCATACAGTTTGTCCGCACGCAGATCATCCCGAAGAAGGCTTTTGCGGCGGTTACGATGCTCGGTGAGCAGGAGATCCCGGTCATGACGGCCGGACAGTACACCAGGCTTATCGTTTTCCTGATAGCTTCGGGATCGCTCCTGATCCTGGCGGGGATATTCGGCATCATGAAGACCGTGACGCTCCGGAACTATCTGAAGGAGATCGAAGCAGCACCCAAACAGCAGACTTAAGGAGTAATTATGGCAAGCTTAAAACTGCAGCATCTTGAAAAGATCTACGACAATAAGGTACAGGCAGTATATGATTTCAATCTGGACGTCAGCGACGGAGAGCTGATCGTGCTCGTAGGCCCCTCGGGCTGCGGCAAATCGACGACTCTGCGCATGGTGGCGGGACTTGAGGACATCACGAAGGGTAAACTCCTTATCGATGACAGGGATATCACTACGATGCCTCCGAAGGACCGCGACATCGCGATGGTTTTCCAGAACTACGCGCTGTACGCTCATATGACGGTTTACGAGAACATGGCATTCTCGCTGGTGCTCCGCAAGGAGAACAAGAACGTCATCCATCAGAAGGTACTTGCGGCAGCGGAGATATTGGGACTGACCGATCAGCTCAACAAAAAGCCGGCACAGCTCTCGGGCGGACAGCGCCAGCGTGTGGCCATGGGCCGCGCGATCGTGCGCACCCCGAAGGTTTTCCTGTTTGACGAGCCCCTCTCGAACCTCGACGCAAAGCTGCGCGGAGCCACGAGACGCGAGATACTTCTTCTCCACAAGAGACTCAAGGCCACGATGCTCTATGTAACGCATGACCAGACCGAGGCCCTCACTCTTGCCGACAGGATCGTCTGCATGTCGATGGGACATGTGCAGCAGATCGGTACTCCTTTAGAGCTCTACGATACTCCGGCGAACCTGTTCGTCGCGAGCTTTATCGGACTTCCCCCGATGAACTTCTTTGAGGGCAGGATAGAGAACGGATGCTTTGTTTCCGCGGATTTCAGGTATCCGCTGAACGCTGATCAAAAGGAACTCTTAAGAGCCTACGAGAATAAGGAGATGACTCTCGGCGTCCGTCCCGAAAATGTGGTAAGAGCGGACGGCGGCATCCGCATTCGCGTAACCCTTAACGAAAACCTCGGACAGACGACGCTCGTGCACGGAACCGTCGGCGGCTCAAAGATCACCTGCAAGTTCCGCGAGTGGTGCGATTACAAAGAGGGCGATGAGGTAACAGTCGGTTTCGACAGAGTGCACTTCTTTGACAAGGAGACCTCAAACGCCGTCAGATAAGCTTTTTGATAACAGGAGATTGCAATGAAGGAGTTTTTTCGTAAAACGATGGTTTCCCTTAAGAGAAACCCGCAGAATATCGCACTGGTCGGACTGGCGTTCGCGTTCATTTATTATTCGTTCAATCTGACCAAGATATCCGATACCACCGCAAAGATACAGGGCCCCAACATGGGTCTGTGCGGATTTGTCACGATGCTGTTCTCGATACTCTCGTTTGTCTGCTTCCTGAACGCTTTCCCGAAGCGACAGAAGCCCAAAGTATCGATGCTCGTGATCATGTATCTGATGTTTGCTGCCATAATCTTCTGCGATATCGTATATCGCGGCAGGATCGCGGCTGCCATGGCGAGAGAGGATTTCGCGGGCGTGCTGGAGACGGCCGACTACATTCCGAAGGCCATGCATGTCGTTACCGTACACGCCGTGCTCGTCTGCGCGGTTGCGCTGCTCGTTGCGCTCCTTCCCGTATACGGCAGGGCATTAAAGAAGATCAAGACTTCGATCGACCTTGAATACAGCGGCAACCTCGAGAACATCGAGATCGACGACTGAGGGATCACGGGTCGCATATTTTAGAAATGGCAGACAAAGAAAAGAATTATTACGATCTGAAAACCGACGCGGTGGACAGGCTCGTGAACGCAAACGAGCAGAACTCGCCGGAGGTTTCGGACAAAGAGATCGAGAAGATCAGCGGCAGGAAGCGTTTTTCGATACCCAATATAATCAAGGTCCTGCTGATCAAATGGTGGTTCTCCGGCGCGATATGCTTCTTCTTTTACTTCGGGCTCGGGACTTATCTTAAGGACACCCTGGACCAGATGTTCGTGTTAGGCGCGGCGATGGGTATACTCACGGACCTTCTCACGAACCACATGCTGACCTTCATCGAAAAGACCGAACGGCAGAACGACCGCTATAAGATGGTCACCGTGCGCAAGTTCTGGTCGCTGTTTTTGAACATACCGTACGCGTTCGTGATACTCGCGTGCGTTGTATATCTGTATAACCTGATCAATGTCCTGGTGATCAATATCAAAGGCATCGAGGACACGGTCGCGCTTCCCGTCGAGCCGGTGCTGTTCGGACTCTTCTGGCTGGGCTTTGACCTGCTCTTTATCGGCATGAAGCGCCTGCTTACGAGTATATTCAGGGATGCGGCCAAGACCGCCAGAGGTTCTAGAAAATAAAGGAGCAAGGAGCATATGGCTTACCTCACATTATCCGGCATAAATAAGATCTATCCCAACGGTTTCCACGCCGTGCACGATTTCAATCTCGAGGTTGAAAAGGGCGAGTTCATCGTGTTCGTCGGACCTTCGGGCTGCGGCAAATCGACGACTCTGCGCATGATCGCGGGTCTCGAGAGCATCAGCAAGGGAGACTTTCTGATCAACGGTGAGCGCGTAAACGAAAAGAGCCCCCGCGACCGCGAGGTGGCGATGGTATTCCAGAGCTATGCGCTCTACCCCCATATGTCCGTTTATGAGAACATGAGCTTCGGCCTTACGCTGCAGGGCGTGGACGAGGATGTCATCGAGAAAAAGGTTCTGGCTACGGCTAAAGTGCTGGGCCTGACCGAATATCTCGACCGCAAGCCCAGGGAGCTCTCGGGCGGACAGCGCCAGCGTGTGGCCGTAGGCCGCGCGATCATCAGAAAAGTAGGCATATTCCTGATGGATGAGCCTTTATCGAACCTCGACGCAAAACAGCGCGTCACGATGCGTTCGGAGATCACTCAGATCCATAAGCAGACGGGCGCGACCACGATCTACGTTACTCACGATCAGACCGAGGCCATGACGATGGCCGACAGGATCGTAGTCATGAAAGACGGCTACATACAACAGATCGGTACTCCCTACGAGCTGTATTTCAACCCTGTGAATATGTTCGTTGCGGGCTTCATCGGTGAGCCTCCCATGAACTTTATCAGATCCGTTGTTGCCGGCGGATGCATAAATCTCGGCAGCACCAAAGTTAAGCTTTCCGATTTCACATCGGGTACTGTCGCGGCAGGGCTCGAAGGAAAAGAGATCGCGTTCGGCTTCAGGCCCGAGCATGTGATCCTCTATAACGGAGAGAAACCGGCCGACAGTGTCGGCATCTCCTGCACGGTAGAGCTTACAGAGCTTCTCGGTGACAATACCAACGTTTATATCGATATAGACGGCGTTGCCTCCATACTCAAGATCGATCCTCATGAAACGCCCGAGACCGATTCGCGCATCAGCTTCGCGATACCTTACGGGCACATCTATCTGTTCGACGCCGAAACCGAGAAAGTGATCCGAAAAGAATAAAAACTCGTTGAAAGGCCCCGAACAGTATGTCCGGGGCCTTTCAGCTGCTAAAAGGATATATGGTTTCTATGAAGAGGTAATCAGCGAATGTCAGGTGGTACCGCGTTTTACGAGGATACCGGAATATATGGTCTTACGGGGGATCTCGCTGCCTGCCAGGATCTCCGTAAGGTTATTGACCAGCTGGCGGCAGAGCAGCTCGAGCCTGTTGTCTATCGAAGTAAGCTCCGGCTCGCTCGATACCGCGAGCATGGAATTGTTGTAGCCGATGACTGCCAGATCCTTGGGGATACTTAAGCCCGCCCTGTGCGCGAACTTGATCGCGCCGAGCGCCAGTCCGTCCTCTGCGGAGAGCACCGCGTCGAGGCCGCCCTTGGTCTCTTTGTTGAGCTTTTTAAGATGCTCCGCTGTTTCGAGTATCTCGTCGGAGGCCTCATAGCGCCTGTTGATGAACTCGGTGATGGGGGTGAGCCCGTGCGCGTTCATCGCGTCGATATAGCCGTTCAGCTTTTTCGAGCCTGAGTACGAGGTGGAGTTGTATATGTACGCTATGCGGCGTCTGCCGCCCGAGATCAGCTCTTCGGCGGCATTGTACATGGCGTGGTAATCATCGCACAGACAGCTGTAAACATTGGGAGCTATATAGTCCGCGTTGAGGATCATGACCGGATGGGTGCTCGCGATCTCGCGGATGTACGCGTTGTCATCGTCGTTTTCCTCGACGAAGTTCGATCCTACGAATATGATGCTGTCGACCTTTTTGGAGAGCAGGAGATTGACCGATTTAACGCGGTTTTCGAGATCGTAGCCGCAGCAGCAGAGGATCGCGTCGTAACCCTTGGCGCGCAGCATCTGCTCGAGATAGTACACGGCCTTGGCCAGATACAGGTCCGACGAATCGGCGCAGAGTATCCCGACGGTGTGCGAGGTGGAAAGACCCAGCCCGCGGGCGAATGCGTTAGGTGTATAAGCGTATTTCTCCATGACGTCGAGGACCTTTTTCCTGGTCTTCGGGCTGACCTTGTCGCTGCCGTTTAAAACACGCGACACGGTGGCGATGGATACGCCTGCTTTTTGAGAAATATCGTATATGGTCATGGTGTCTCCGGTAGAGCATGTAAGCAATTACAAAAAATGCTCTGAATTTACATTTTGTTCCTGATTTGAATTATAAATGAATGTACCGTTATTTGCAAGAGGAAATAGTGAAAAAGTATTGAAAATAAAGAGAAAAACCGACTTGACTATCGAGGCGGCGGAGGCTATTATATGTGTATGTAAGTGCTTACATCAAATGTAGGCCCGACAATAACAACGAATCAGAAAAGGAGCGGCTGACATGAACATAATCAATTCTGCCATGTTTTCAAAAAAAGAGAGAGAAATCAAGGTGCTTCAGTTCGGCGAGGGAGGCTTTCTCCGCGCCTTTGTCGACTACATGATCGACATCATGAACGAGAAGGGGACCTTTGACGGAAACATCGTTCTCGTAAAGCCCATCGCTTTCGGAAGCCTCGATAATTTCAGAAAGCAGGACTGCAATTACACCGTACTGCTGCGCGGCCTGAAAGACGGAGCGGAGTATGTCGAGAAGCGCGTGATCACATCCGTGGCCGATGTTGTGGATCCTTACGCGGAGTACGGCAGATACGACGACTATGCCAAGCTGCCGGGCCTCAGATATATAGTATCGAACACTACGGAGGCGGGCATCGTCTATGATGAGACCGATACCTTCGAAGCCTGCCCTCCGGCCACGTATCCCGGAAAACTGACCAAGTTCCTCTATACCCGCTATAAAGCCTTTGACGGCGCTGCGGATAAGGGCCTTGTGATCCTGCCCGTCGAGCTGATCGACGACAACGGCATCGAGCTCAAAAAATGCGTCATGAAGCAGATCGCGAACTGGGATCTCGATGACGGCTTTAAGAACTGGGTCGAGGATGCCTGCATATTTACCTCTACTCTGGTCGACCGCATAGTTACCGGATATCCCAGGACCGAGTACGCACAGCTCTGGGAGGAGCTCGGTTATGAGGACAACCTGCTCGACACCTGCGAGCCCTTCGCCCTGTGGGTCATCGAATCCGCGAAGGATATCAGCGACGAGCTGCCTCTGGCAAAGACAGGCCTGCCCGTTATCTTCACCGACAACCAGAAGCCTTACAAGCAGCGCAAGGTCAGGATCTTAAACGGAGCCCATACCTCGTTCGTGCTCGCATCCTACTGCGCGGGCAACGATACCGTGGGAGAGTCGATGAAAGATGCCGATTTCGCGGGCTTTATGCATGACGTGATCTATGACGAGGTTATCCCGACGCTCGATCTGCCGAAGGAGGACCTGCTTTCGTTCGCGGGCGCGGTAAAGAGCCGTTTCGAGAATCCGTTCATCAGACATGAGCTGCTCTCGATCGCACTCAACTCCGTATCCAAGTGGAGAGCGAGATGCCTGCCGAGCGTTATCGAGTATTACAAACGCTTCGGAAAGGTTCCGAAGAACCTCGCGTTCTCGCTCGCTGCGCTGATCAATTTCTACAGCTCCGACGAGAGGGGAGAAGGATGCCTTATCGGACACCGCGGTGAGGGCACCTACCAGATAAAGGACGATGCGGCTGTGCTCGATTTCTTTGCGGCAAACAGCAAAAAGTCCGCGCAGGAGCTTACCGATGCGTATTTTGAGTTTGAAAAGGACGCGTTCGGCAAAATGGACGCAAAGGGCTGCGCTGAGCTGAAGGCAGCCGTGGCGAAGGACCTTGAGGACATCCGCAGGCTCGGCGTCAGGGCAGCCATGAAGCAGTAACTTATTCTGTTGTTTACGGCCAACCGTTTGATGAAAGGCATATTGATGAAAAAGAACATTAAGATCAACGAAAAAGACAATGTCATGGTCATGCTCGAGGCGACCGATACGGTCCCCGCGGGGCACAAGGCGGCGCTCACCGATATACCCGAGGGCGCTCCGGTCATCAAGTACGGCAATGTCATCGGCTACGCAAAATGCGATATCCGCAAGGGTGACTGGGTTCATGTGCACAATGTGAGGACCGGTCTTTCCGGCAAGCTCGAATACAGCTACACGCCCGCCGACACTGGACTTTCGGAGGCGGCAGGAGCCCGCACAGACGCGTATTTCATGGGATACCGCAGAAAGAACGGTGTCGGTGTCCGCAATGAGATATGGATCATCCCGACGGTAGGCTGCGTTAATCATATCGCGGAATCGCTCGCGCGCCGTTTTGAGGGCAGCCGCCCCGATCCGATAGACGCGGTAGTTGCGATGACGCATCCTTACGGCTGCTCGCAGATGGGCGACGATCAGGAGCATACCGCGATGATACTCGGGCGCATGGCCTCGCACCCCAACTGCGGCGGAGTGCTGCTCCTGTCACTGGGCTGCGAGAACAACAATTTCGATCATATGAAGCCGTATCTGAACGGTATCGATGAGGAGCGCACGAGATTTCTCGTATGCCAGGAGTCCGAAAACGAGCTCGAAGACGCGGCAAAGCTTATCGAAGAACTGATCGCCATCGCTTCGAAGGATAAGAGAGAGCGGATCCCCGCATCGGAGCTCATCGTAGGCCTTAAATGCGGCGGCAGCGACGGTTTTTCGGGCATTACGGCAAATCCGCTCGTAGGGCTTTTCTCCGATATGCTCGTATCTGCCGGAGGCTCCACGATACTTACCGAGGTACCCGAGATGTTCGGCGCGGAGCAGCTGCTGATGAACAGGGCCGCAAACAGAGAGGTATTCGATAAGACGGTCAGTCTGATCAATGATTTCAAGGATTATTACGAGAGAAACAACCAGGTAATATACGAGAACCCCTCGCCCGGCAATAAGGCCGGCGGTATCACGACACTCGAGGACAAGTCTCTCGGCTGCGTGCAAAAATCAGGAAGCGCGCCTGTCTCAGATGTGTTAAAATACGGAGAGAGGGTATGTACCAAAGGCCTCAACCTGCTCGAGGGCCCAGGCAACGATATGGTGGCCGTTACGGCTCTGGCTGCGGCCGGAGCACATATCATCCTGTTCACGACGGGCAGGGGCACACCGCTTTCCGCACCCGTACCCACGGTAAAAGTTTCGAGCAATTCGGCGCTCGCGGGACACAAGAGCAACTGGATAGATTTTGACGCGGGAAGGCTCGTGAGCACCGGCGTCGAGAGCGCGGAGCTGGCGGATGAGTTCTTTGACTATGTGCTCGGGGTGGCTTCGGGACGTCTCGTTAAGTCCGAAGAAGCGGGCTATCACAGCATGACTATTTTCAAACAGGGAGTTACACTATGATCGGTGTTATCAACACTACGCCCGCGTCGGTGACCTTTGATATCGGCGACGGCGGCGGATATGAGACGCTCAGACCCTATACACTGCATATCGACGGCAGGACGATCTGTGACACGCGCAGTATCGTGACGGTTCACGGACTCGGGGCGGGACGCACCTACACTGCGTCTGTGGAGTTCGAGGGCGGCAATGGGCAGCAGGATTACAGCTGCACGTTCACGACACCCGCGGTCACTGCTACGCTCAATGTCAGGGATTTCGGCGCGTACGGCGACGGAGAGCATGAGGACACGTCCTTCATCCAGTCGGCGATCATGTGCTGCCCCGAGGGCGGACGCGTGCTGATCCCCGCGGGCACGTATTTTCACCGCGGCATCTATTTAAAGAGCGATATCTTCATTGAAATACAAAAAGGCGCAAAGCTCGTGCTCGACTCAAACCGCAACGACATACCGCGCTTCCCCGGCAGGCTCGAGGGCAGCAGCGGATCGGACGGATATTTCCTCGGCACCTGGGAGGGCGAGCCTTTTGCGATGTTCAACGGCTCCGTGACCGGCGTGCATGTGAAAAATGTCTGCGTCTACGGTGAAGGCACGATCGACGGCGGCGCTGACAAGGAGAACTGGTGGAAGGATCCGAAGGTGATCAACATCGCGGCCAGACCCAGACTCATCTTCCTGAAAGGCTGCGAGAATATCACGTTTACGGGACTTACGCTGTCAAACAGTCCCGCATGGACCGTGCATCCGTTTTTCTCCAAAAAACTCGGTTTTTACAGCCTGACGATAAACAATCCCTGGGATTCGCCGAATACCGACGGCATCGATCCCGAATCCTGCGACGGAGTGGAGATCGCGGGAGTTCATTTCTCACTCGGTGATGACTGCATAGCGGTGAAATCCGGCAAGATCGAGATGGGCCGCCTGTACAAGACGCCTTCAAAGAACCTGCATATCTACGGGTGCCTTATGGAGGACGGACACGGAGCGGTGACCGTCGGCAGTGAGGCTGCCGCGGGCGTATGCGAGCTCGTTGTCGAGAGATGCAGATTCCTGCGCACCGACCGCGGACTGCGCATCAAGACGAGGCGCGGCAGAGGCAAGGACAGTGTGATGGACAACATCATCTTCCGCGATATCGAGATGGACGGAGTGGTCACGCCTTTTGTGGTGAATTCGTTCTATTACTGCGATAAGGACGGCAAATCTGATTACGTGCAGGACCGTTCCCCGCTGCCCGTTGATGAACGCACGCCCCTGATAAAGAGGCTCGTGTTCGAGCGCATAAAAGCGGTCAACTCGCACTACGCGGCAGGCTGGATCGAAGGACTGCCCGAGCAGCCGATCGGCGAGATCGTACTTAAGGACATCGAAGTAAGCTTCGATAAGGACGCGAAAAAGGGTATCCCCGCGATGGCCCTCAATGTGCCCGAATGCTGCAGGGAGGGCTTCATCGTTAAGAACTGTACGAATTTCATTCAGGATAACGTGGTGATAAACAGATGATGCCGCGAAAGGAGAAAGGATACAATGTCAAATTACTCAGTCGGAATAAGACTTCATGACGTAAGACCCGGAAGCATTGAGGAGCGCGTAGCCGAGGCGCATGCGCAGGGCTTTAAGTGCGCGCATATCGCTCTGGCGAAGCTCATCGACGATTATTCGACCGCAGACGCGGCGCTGACGCCGGGCTTTGCGATGTACCTTAAAATGCTGTTCGCGGCGAGCGACCTCGATATCGCGGTGCTCGGCTGCTATCTGAACCTTGCGACTCCCGACAAAGAGGCATACCGCAAAACGGTCGAGAGATATGTGGCGCATCTAAGATTTGCGGCGCTGCTCGGCTGCGGCGTGGTTGGAACCGAGACGGGCGCTCCGAATGTCGATTATCATTACGAGGAGGCCTGCAAGAGCGAGGACGCGTTAAAGATATTCATCGAGGGTGTCAGACCTGTCGTTGAGGCGGCGGAGAAATCGGGAGTCATCCTGGCTATCGAGCCCGTCGCGCGGCACATCGTTTATACTCCCGAGAGAGCGCGCAGGGTGCTCGACGAGATCGCTTCACCGAACCTGCAGATCATATTCGATCCGGTCAACCTGCTCGATGAGCAGAACTGCCGTGACCACAAGGCCGTCATCAAAAACGCGATCGACGTGCTCGGCCCCGACATCGCCATCGTTCATGTAAAGGATTTTGATCTTAAGGACGGCAAGCTCGTTTCGATGGCTGCCGGACTCGGAGTTATGGATTATTCGGACATCGTTGATTTCATTGTCAGGGAAAAGCCCTACATCCAGTGCACGCTCGAGGACACAAAGCCCGATAACGCGGTGGCTGCGAGACTTTTCTTCGAAGGCGGAGCGGTAAGATAAGCTTTCTCATGCATACGGATTGGAGAACGGATTTGGACAAGATCGCTGAATATATTGATTATCTGCTGGAAGGCAGCACACCCGACGCCCCTCTCTGGAACATAGAGAAGATCAAACAGGGCAAGAAAGTGACATGGAACTATGTCGACGGCTGCATGATCGGAGCCGTGCTCGAGATGTATGATATCACGGGCAAAGAAAAGTATCTGCGGTTCGCCGATGCGTTTACGGATCACAGGGTCATGGAAGACGGGACCATAGACGGCTATTCGGTGGATGAGCTCAATATCGACAATATCAACGCCGGAAAGACGCTCTTTAAGCTCTGGGACAAGACCGGAAAGGAAAAGTACCGCAAGGCCATCGACCTGATCTATTCGCAGATCGGACATATGCCCAGGACCGCCGAAGGCTCGTTCTGGCATAAAAAGATATACCCCGATCAGGTGTGGCTCGACGGTCTGTACATGTGCCAGCCCTTCTATACGGAGTATGAAACACGGTTCAACGGATGTAAGAATTATGACGATATCTACAGGCAGTTCGAGTTGGTCAGGCAGAATATGCTCGACACGCGCAGCGGCCTGTACTACCATGCCTACGACTGTTCGCGCAGGGCGTTCTGGTGCGATAAGGTGACGGGGCTTTCGAACAATTTCTGGCTGCGCGCGATCGGATGGTTCTCCATGGCCATGCTCGATACGCTGAACGCTGCCGATCCTGCGTATGGCGGCGGTGCGCGGTATGACGCGCTGAAGGACCAGTATATTGCGCTGATGAAGGCCATGCATGAGTATCAGGATGCTTCGGGCATGTGGTATCAGGTGGTCAATGTCGGCGGGATGAAGGGAAATTATCTCGAGACGAGCGGCAGCGCGATAATGGCGTATTCGTACCTGCGCGGCGCGAGACTGGGATTTTTGCCTGCGGAATACGCAGAATACGGCAAAGAAGCGTTTAACGGCATATGCAGCAAATATATGACCTCGGACGGTAACGGGATACATCTGGGAGGAATATGCCTCGTCGCGGGACTCGGCGGTGAGCGGATGAGGTCGGGAACCTACGAATACTATATGTCAGAGCCTGTGGTAAAGGATGACGCAAAGGGTGTAGGTCCTTTCCTGCTCGCGTATTCCGAGATGTTAAGACTTGGGATGTGACCGGTCATCGGGGCGCATGAGAGCCTTTAAGACGGGCTCGAACTCCTCGAGAGCGGCATAGCCCGCATCACTTACGGCGTAACGGCCGCTGCCTTTCTTTTCGAACCATCTGTAATAGTTGGCGCGAAGGATCGCAGCGGTCTTTTCTATGCCCGAAGCCACCCGGACCGAATGGGTATCCGCCTCGCCGCCCAGCGAGCACAGCGCGTCGAGCACGACGAGCGTATCCTCGCGGTATCCGGTGATCAGTTTGGTGCCCGTGACTCCGCCGGTGTTCAGCTTGGTCTTTCGTTTGTTGAACTCCTTCGAGACCTCCGCACTCTTGCGGGCGTTGCGCGCACGGAAGGTGCTGAGCTCGCAGACTACGGGCTCGTTCGCTACCGATACGGTCTTTGTGCGCTTGGTGACAGTGATCAGGCCGATGCCGAGTCTTTTGAGGAGATATAGCTTATCGGTAAACGAGTGCGAGCGCATGTCCTTCGGGCAGAAAATGCCTATATAGACCGAATCCGCGACCTTTTGCCTCAGAGCCGCCTGCTGCACCGCTTTGAAGTCCAGGGTCAGCTTCAGCTCCACGGCCACGCTCATTCCGTCCTTTTCCATATACAGGTCTATGTCCTTGACCTCGCCGTCACACACGTATCCAAGCTTTTCAAAATAGGTCTTTACAGGCCCGAACAGGTCTTTTTCCATGGTTTTTCTTCGCTTTTCTTTTATTTTTCACAAAAAAATGTATATTTTTTCACACATACCCGTTTATAATAGGTGTAGTTATATAGTACCATGTGAGTTGCACAAATGAAAGCGGGTTGATATATATAGACAGAAGGAGTATATTGATAAGGCTCGCTGCGGTCACTGCGGCGGTTCTGCTGCTTTTGTGCGGATGCAAAAAGGATCCGTCGGGGCAGACGGCCGACGCCGGGCCCGTGACGGGGCTGAATGTTTTTTTCTTTGAGACGAGAGATGATTCGGACGCGATACTCATCAGCTCTCCGGAAGCAAATATCATGATAGATACGGGGCTGTATCTCGAAGCTCCGAAGCTCATGGATTCGCTGGCAGAGAAGCATGTTGAGCATCTGGACATACTGGTGCTCACGCACCCGGACAAGGATCACATCGGGGGCGCGCAGAGCGTGCTGAACGGACTTCAGGTCGACAGGCTGATAATGTCGAGGGCCACAAAGAATTCGGAGGAGCAGGCGCTCTTATCCAGCGCGATGGACCGCGAGGGGCTTACGGTCGATATCCCGACAGAGACAGAGACCTTTGAGTTCGGAGACCTGAAACTCACCGTATATCCTGCATGGCAGGAGGATTACGATAAAACGAACGATTACTCGGTAGCGGTGCTGGCGGAGTATGCGGGACGCAGATTCTTTTTCCCCGGAGACGCGGAAAAGGAGCGCGTGACCGAGCTGCTCGGCGAATACGACATCGGGGACGTGGATGTCTATAAGCTGCCGCATCACGGACGTGACGGCAAAAAGGCGGATAAGCTGCTGGAGAGACTTAAACCGGAGTACTGCGTCGTAACCGCCGCGGCACCCGGGGAAAAGACATCGGCAAAGCTCAAGGAGCTCGGATGCGCGGTATATTCCACCTTTGACGGCGAGATAAGGGTCATGGTGGATCCCGAAACGGGAGATATAAAGATCGAAAATAAATCAGAAACGGACGGGGGAATAAAATGAAAAAGAGATTACTGATACTGACGGTCATTGCGGTACTGACGGTGAGCGCGCTGGGCGCCTGCGCGAAAAACGGCGATGCGGGCAGCGACGCCGCAGCCACATCAGCGCCCGTAAATACGGGGACCGGCGCAAAGGCAACCGACACGCCTGCCGTTACGGGTGATGCGGGTACATCGGACATTACGGCCGATCCCGCACAGGAAGGCACCGGTACTTCGGACGGTTCCGCAGCAGCGCCCGCCGAGGGACTTACCGTGACCACCGAGGTCGCGGACGGCTGGAGCGAGAAGAACGGCGTATACACTATCACCAAGGCCGGCGAGTACAAATTCTCGGGTACCTTATCGGAGGGCAGGATCGTGGTCAACGCCAAGGGACAGGAGGTTTCCGTAATACTGTCGGGCGTTACGCTTTCCTCTGTGGAGGACTCGGTCATCTACATCGAGAATGCCGAAGAGGCGACCGTAGTGGCTCAGAACGGCACGGTAAACACCTTAAACGACAACCGCGCGCGCAAGGTCGGGAATCAGGAGCTCGCGGGCAATGCCTGCATCTATTCCAAGGACGATCTGTCCGTACAGGGTCAGGGAACCCTGCTGATCAACGCTTCGTACAACAAGGGAATACACACAAAGAACGATCTGAAGATAAAGAACCTCACGCTGGAGGTCAATGCGGTGGGTACCGCGATCCAGGGAAATGATTCCGTTACGATCAAATCGGGCAATATAACGCTCGTATCGACGGAGAATGACGGCATCACGACAAAGGACACCGATGTGAGCTCAAAGGGCAAGCAGCGCGGAGTGGTAACCATAGAGAGCGGCACCGTATCGATCACCGCGAAGGATGAGTGCATCAATGCGGCATACGATGTTCAGATAGATCCTTCGGCGCAGGTAACGCAGCAGAAGTATTAAGAAAAGCCCCTCACGGGGCTGTAAGGCTTACGGAGCGGGAACGGTCTCTATCCCGTCTCCGGGAGCGATCCTTCCTTCTTCGATCACTATGGCAAATATACCGTCGGTCGGCATAACGCACTTTCCGGCGGTCTTTTTTATCTCACAGTCGTTGTGACAGGTCTTGCCTATCTGGGTGACTTTGAGCAGGGCGGGACCTACGCGCAGCAGTGTGCCTACGGGCAGGTGCTTTAAGTCTATGCCTTCGGTCAGGATGTTTTCGGCAAAGGCACCGGGGAAGAGGTTAAGGCCCGCCGCACGCATGGTATCGACGCTCTCTTTGGCCAGCAGGCTGATCTGCCTGTGCCAGTTGCCCGCGTGCGCGTCGCCGATGATGCCGTGCTCGCGCTTAACGTCGATATACGGTACTTCGTGCTTCTGGGTTCCTTTTTTCTCACTGATGCATATTGCGATAACTGTGGCCATGGTCGTATCCTTTCGCGCGCCGGCGGCATTGCCGTTCTTGCGCTGTTGTTAAGTATAGTGTACCATAAAAATTGAGAAAGACAAAATTATTTTAAGGAGGACGGCGTATGGAGGAGCTGACGATGAGCGTATCGGGCATTTGCAGGAAAGACGGCAAAAAGCTGGCATACGTGACCTTCTCGGATGACAGGCGGAAAGCGGAGGGCGTGATACCCGACTGCAGGATCACAAGCAGCAGCGGCTTTACCGAAGAGGAGACCGCGCAGCTCGAGCTGTACATGAAGATGAACCTGCAGGAACTTAAAAAGCAGTCGGCCGCGATCAGCCCCTTAAGAGCCATGATGAAAGAGAAACAATGAAGGAGAAACAATGAAAAAGATACTTATCACGAACGATGACGGAATATATGCCGACGGGATCGTAAGACTCGCGCGTGCGGCGGTGAAATTCGGAGAGGTGTGGGTCATCGCTCCGGACGGGCAGAGGAGCGCGATGTCGCATTATATCACGCTGCACACGCATATCGACGCGCATGAGGTGCACGATTTCCCGGTCGGGGGCGTGCATGCATATAAATCCACGGGTACGCCCGCGGACTGCGTGCGTTTCGGCCTGCTGAACTTCGTCCGGGCGGACGCGGTGCTCACAGGCATCAATTTCGGATATAACTGCGGGACCGACCTGCAGTATTCGGGCACGGCCGGAGCGGCATTTGAGGCGGCGGTCGAGGGCGTTCACGCGATCGCCTTTTCAGAGGGAGCGCACGGAGTACATGAGGTCAGCGACAGATACTTAGAGCAGCTGCTCGGCGAATATCTGGAAAAGCCTCTCGAGAGGAACACTATCTGGAATATCAATTTTCCCGAGTGCGGGCTTAAGGATTTCAAGGGCATCCTTACGGACAGGACCGTCGCGCACGGCGGATATTACAGGGATTCATACCCTTACGAGACGCTTCCGGACGGCGGTATCCGCATGACCATACACGGCGAAAAGGAAGTACGGGCGCAGGAAGGGTCCGATTACCGGGCATGCGTTGAAAACTATATTTCCGTAGGCGTTGTACGGAATCTGGGATAATGCATAAAAATGCATGATAATTAATATTATTTCTACTACACAATCGGCGACTTTTATGGTACAATTTTCTTTCCCGAGGATTACTATTTTTTTGGACGATTTTTACGGAAGGTTATGAGGAAAGATGAGGAAGTACAGACTAAGAGTCGGTCTTGATGTGGATGATGTCCTCTACGAGTGTAATTCCTATGCGCTGCAGATACTCAGCGAGAGGTACCCCGATGAGGAACCCATGAGCATAAATGAGATAAAGGGATGGGGAGAGTTCGGACGCCACCCGAAGGAGAGGATAGCGCTCTTCTCGGATCCCGAGTTCGTGCGTACGCAGCCGATAGTGCAGGGCGCGCAGCGCTTTGTGAGCGAGCTCTCGAAGATCGCGGACGTGTTCTTCGTTACGGCGGTGCCCGTTGTGTGCATGAGCGCGAGAGGCGAGCGCCTGCTGCAGGATTTCCCCGAGATTCCCGCGCAGAACATCATCATAGGCACGAGAAAGGATGTTATGTCCCTCGATATCCTGCTCGACGACGGAGCGCACAACATATCGAGCTCAAAGGCCACGTATCCGGTGCTGATGCGTAAGCCCTGGAACATGGATATGACAGGCATTCTGGCGGTCAACAGCTACAGCGATTTCCTGCAGCTGTGCAAGATGATCAGGAATTCCTTCAACGAAAAGATAAACGATGTGAGCAGCGGCGGCGTGATCTGTCTGGTCGGACCTTCGGGTTCGCTGAAGAACGAGATCGCGAACGAGCTCTCGAAGAATTACAAAAAGTACGAGAAGCCCGTTACATCCACCACCCGCCCGAGGCGCGGCAACGAGTCCGACAATGCGTACAGGTTCATTTCCGAGGACCAGTTCGTCGAGGAAAAGGACGCCGGCAAATACATCGAGAGCACGGTTTATTCCCGTTATCATTTCGGCACATCGATCGAGGAGATCGAGCCTATCACCGCGAGAGGGAATTACGCGATAATACCCATCGACGTGTGCGGCGCGCTCACGATCAAGAACCAGTTCAGGAAAAACTCACTGCTGGTATTTGTCAACAGGGACAAAAAAGCGGTAGTCAAGGATATCG
Source organism: Lachnospiraceae bacterium (assembly GCA_016288005.1). Classification (GTDB taxonomy): domain Bacteria; phylum Bacillota; class Clostridia; order Lachnospirales; family Lachnospiraceae; genus RUG11977. The sequence continues at coordinate 9,719 of JAEEXY010000011.1, read as the reverse complement.
TCGAACGCGACATAGACGCGGACGATAAGGTCCGGCGCATAATGTCACTCGATTTCGAGTACAGGAACGCCGAGGTATGCGACATAGAGCTTAAAGTGGGCGACGACGCGAAGGAAGCCGCGAAGACGCTCGCGCAGATGATAGAGACAAAATACACCCACACCAGATAATTACGGCATATGTTTGAAAAACTTCTTGAAGACATCAAAAAATACGACAGGATCGTGATCCACCGCCATAAAAACCCGGACGGGGACGCTCTGGGCAGCCAGATCGGCCTGAAGAACCTGATCCTTGACAATTTCCCCGGGAAAACGGTCAAAACGGTCGGAGATGAGGCCGGGCGCTACGCGTTTATGGAGCAGTCCGTTATGGATACCGTTCCGGACGAGTTTTACGACGGCGCGCTGGCTATCGTGCTCGATACATCGGGAGCGGAGCTCATCAGCGACGACAGATACAAAACGGCGGCAAAGTCCTTCAGGGTGGATCATCATCTGTTCCTTGAGAAAATCTGTGATGACGAGATCCAGGACTCTTCGTTCGAGAGCTGCTGCGGCATGATAGCGCTCTTCGCGAAGGAGTCGGGGCTCTCTCTCTCAAAGCTTTCCGCGACTTCGCTCTATACCGGCATGGTCACGGATTCGGGCCGTTTCAGATATGATTCGACAAATTCCCGTACGTTTGAGACCGCGGCTTTCCTGCTTGCGGCCGGCATCGATACGAATAAGCTTTTCGGCGATCTGTACGCCGAGGACTTCGAGGCCGTGAAGCGCAGGGCGCTGTTCGTAATGAAGATCCGCTTCACCGGACACAACTGTGCATATATATACAATACCGCGGAGGAGGTTGCCGAACTCGGCATGAGCACCTTCAGTGTATCGCGCGGCATGGTCGGCGTGATGGGAGACATAAAAGGCGTCGACATCTGGGTCAATTTCACCGAGGCGCCCGAGGGCGTGCTCTGTGAGATCCGTTCCTCAAAGTACAATATCAACCCGATCGCGGTAAAATACGGCGGCGGCGGTCATGAAAAGGCCAGCGGAGCCACTGTGGCGGACAAAGAGACCGCGATGCTGATGCTGCAGGACCTGGACGCGATGCTCGCCTGAGACATGAGCGGGACCGATCCTGCCGATACGGAAGGAATTATTTAAGAACTGTATGAATGAAGAGACAAAACAGCTGATTTTTGATAAAATAAAAGCATATGACAGGGTGATCGTTTCGAGACACATCCGTCCGGACGGCGACGCTGTCGGTTCGACCATGGGTTTCGCACACATGATCAGGGATTCTTTCCCCGGGAAAGAGGTTCTCGTAGCATGCGAGGATTACACGGATTACGTTTCGTTCCTCGGCAAAGAGGACGGAGCGGTCCCCGCGGACAAATATAAGGACGCGCTGCTCGTGGTGCTCGATACCGCGGTGCTCGACCGCATCTCGAACAATAACGCGTCACTCGCGAAGGAGATCATTAAGATCGACCATCATGTGGACATCGCCCCTTACGGCGATATCTCGTGGGTGGAGGATTTCAGGTCATCCGTATGCGAGATGGTCGTTGATTTCTACATGACATTTAAGGATGAGCTGACGCTCTCGAAGGACGCGGCGCTCTGCCTGTTCACCGGTATGGTGACCGACTCCGGACGTTTCCGCTATGTAGAGACTACGGGAGAAACCTTAAGGCTCGCGGCGGTGCTGCTCGATGTCGGTATCGATACCGAGACGCTGTACGCCAGACTCTATCTCGAGGAGTTCGATGAGATCAGGTTCAGGTCGTATGTCTACGACAACATGAAGACCACCGAGAACGGTGTTGCCTACATCTATGTTGACGAGGCGATGCAGCAGAGATTCTCCCTGACGAGAGAGCAGGCGAGCAATACCGTGGGACTGCTCGGCGAGATCAAGGGCAGCATCATCTGGCTCGCGTTCATCGATTACGAGGGCACGATCAGGGTCAGACTGCGCAGCAGATTCGTCGAGATCAACAAGCTCGCGGAAAAATATCACGGCGGCGGACACGTCTGCGCGAGCGGCGCTACGGTTTACAGCCGTGAGGAGATGGAGGCGCTCTTAAAGGACGCCGACGACCTGATCAAGGATTACAAAGCAAATAATTTTTACCTGTAGAGGACCCTATGTTTTTTGATACGCAAAAGGCGGGCATGGCCAAGCGCATTTCCGCATGGCTGCTCGATATCATACTGCTCGCGGTCGCGGCGACCGGTTTCGCCGTAGTCGTTTCGATGGCTGTCGGCTACGACAAAACCTCAGATAAGCTTGATGCCTATTACGACTATTATGAGAGCGAATACGGGATCAATCTCGGCATTACGGAGGAGGAGAGCGCGGCTCTCACGCCCGAGGAGGAGGCAAAGTATTACAAGGCCTTCGAGGCGATGGACGCGGACGAGGACCTGATAAGGACTTACAGGCTGACGGTCAATCTGTCGCTCGTGATCCTCTCACTGGCCATTCTGCTGGCATATTTGCTTACCGAGTTTGCAGTGCCGCTGTTTTTCGGAAACGGCCAGACGATCGGCAAAAAGATATTCGGCCTGTGCCTGATGCAAAAGGACCAGACAAAGCTCAAACCGCTGGCGCTCGCTGTCAGGACCCTGCTCGGCAAATATGCGGTCGAGACCATGATACCGGCGCTGATGATGGTCATGCTGCTCGGCGGCATGATAGGGAGCACGGCGACGATGGCCATAGGACTGCTCCTGGCGATACAGATACTGGTCATGTACAGATCGCCCGTGAACGCGGCCATACATGATGTGTTTGCGGCCACTGTGGTCGTGGATATGAAGAGCCAGAAGATATTTGATGATCTGAAAGCAAAAGAGGAATACAAAATAAGAATGGAGAAGGGCTTATGAAAGTAGTACTCGAACATGTCACAAAACGTTTCCCGAACAGGGACAAGAAGATCAAGACCGAAGTGACCGCCGTAAACGATATCTCGTTTGAGATACCGGACGGAAAACTGATCGGTCTGCTCGGACCTTCCGGCTGCGGAAAGAGCACGACGCTCTATATGATCTGCGGCCTGCAGAAGCTCACCGAGGGCAGGATCTATTTCGGAGAAGAGGACGTATCCGATCTCTCTCCCGAAAACAGAGGCGTAGGCCTGGTATTCCAGAACTACGCGCTTTATCCGCATATGACGGTAAAGCAGAACATCATGTTCCCTCTCGAGAACCTTAAAGGGGATGACAAACTCACAAAGGACGAGATGCTCGAGCGCACCTATAAGGTAGCGAAGCTCGTGCAGATAGACGAGCTCCTTGAGAGAAAACCCAGCGAGCTTTCGGGCGGACAGCAGCAGCGTGTGGCTATCGCGCGCGCTCTGGTCAAGATGCCGAGAGTCCTCCTGCTCGACGAGCCTTTATCGAACCTCGATGCGAGACTCCGCCTGCAGACACGTGAGGAGATCCGCCGCATCCAGCGCGAGACCAACATCACGACCGTATTCGTAACGCACGACCAGGAAGAGGCGATGAGCATCTCCGACCAGATCGTCGTTATGAAGCTCGGCGTTGTGCAGCAGATGGGCGTTCCGCAGGAGGTATACAATAACCCCGCGAACCTCTTTGTCGCCAAGTTCCTCGGCACACCTCCCGTTAACGTATTCAGGGGCGAGGTTAAAGGCGGCGCGCTCTATATCGCGGACGAGAGGATCTGCAATACACCCGGTATTTCCGACAGGGCCGTTTACGTGGGCATCCGCCCCGAGGGCTTTATCTACAGCCCGAACGGCGTGCTTACCTGCGACTTCCAGAACGTTGAAGTCATGGGAGGCGCGATCAGCATCGTTTCCTCGCATAAGGAATCGGAAAATGCGATCATCCGCGCGACCGTGATGGATGATGTTAAGATACCCGAAGGTGCCGCTACGGTTAAGTTCGATATAAAGCCCAACAAACTTTACGTATTTGACCGTGAAACGGAAGAGAGACTTTATTTCTGAGGATAAAAGACTATGGTAGATAGCAAACAACAATGGAAAGCGTGGATCTATCTTGCTCCCGCCATCGTACTGCTGCTGGTATTCACGGTCTGGCCCATCATCAACACCGTCAGGATGGCATTCCTCGAGAATTACAGCGGTCTCGAAACGGTAGGCGGAGCTACGTTCCAGTTCAACGCGCAGAATTTCGTTAAAGTAGTTAAATACAAGTATTTCATAAACTGTCTTAAGAATACGGTACTGCTGTGTGTACTCACGGTGCCGATCTCGACCATGCTCGCGCTGCTCATCGCGGTCGGGCTGAACTCGATCAAGCCCCTGCAGAAGACCCTGCAGACCATATTCTTCCTGCCCTATGTTACCAACTCTATCGCGATCGGTATGGTATTCGCGGCTATGTTCAACATGGTAGGCATCAACATCGGCGCACCCGGACAGAATATCGTTTCGGCGGGTATAATAAACAACCTGCTCGGCGTGTTCGGAGCGAAGCCGGTAAACTGGATCAACGCAGGTTCCGGTTATTTCCAGAACATCGTGGTAATGACCGTCTACATCGTATGGAACGCGCTTCCTTTCAAGATCCTGATACTCCTCGGCGGTCTGCAGAGCATCAACAAGCAGTACTATGACGCGGCTCATGTCGACGGCGCTTCGAGATCGAGGATATTCTGGAGGATCACGGTTCCGCTCTTAAGCCCCATGCTCGCTTATGTTATCATCACCGGTTTCATCGGCGGATTCAAGGAATACACGAGCATCGTAGGTATTTTCGGTGAAAAGATGGGTCCTGCGGATGACGCGGGCCGTCTCAACACCATGGTCGGATTCATTTACGACGCGCTTTCCACAAACAAGCAGGGCCGCGCGAGTGCGGCAGCGCTTATCCTGTTCGGCATCATACTCGTTGTAACGCTGATCAATCTCCGTGTCAGCAAAAAACGGGTACATTATTAAGGGGGTGTGCGTATGTCTGAAGAGATCAAAAAAGAATTACAGACCGCAGCACCCGCAAAGTCTGCGGTCATGACCGAGCGCGATCTGAAAAAGACCGCGACGAACCAGACGGTCGTTAAGATACTGGTTAAGGTCATGGTATACGCGTTCCTGTTGATCATGGCGCTGATCGTCGTATTCCCGTTCTACTGGATGATCAACTCGTCACTGAAGACTCTCGATGAGTACAGGGCGCAGGTGCCCACCTTCTGGCCCAGGGCCGTTATGTTCTCGAACTATCTTGAAGCATACAGCGCGGCCGGACTCGGCAGGCTTTTCGCGAATACGATGTACGTAGGCATCGTATCCACGATCCTTTCGCTCGTGATCACCGTGCTCTCGGCGTTCGCTTTCGCGAGACTTGAGTTCAAGGGCAAGAATATCCTGTTCGCGGGACTCCTCGCCACCATGATGATCCCCGGTGAGCTCTTTACGATCACCAACTACGGTACGGTCACTTCCCTCGGCTGGAAGAACACATACACTGTTTTGATAGTTCCGTTCCTTGTCAGCGTATTCTACATCTACCTGCTGCGGCAGAATTTCCTGCAGATACCGAATGAGCTGTATCTGGCGGCCAAGGTGGACGGAACCAGCGACCTGAAATACCTCTGGAGGGTTATGATCCCCCTGTCGCTGCCCACGCTGATCTCGATCACCATCCTTAAGATGATGGGCGCATGGAACTCATATATCTGGCCCAGACTCGTCGCCAACGACGAGGCGCACAGGCTTATTACCAACGGTCTGCGAAACGCGTTCACCGAGACCACGGGAGATGTCAATTATCCCGTGCAGATGGCTGCGGTCGCGATCGTATCGTTCCCGCTCTTCCTTGTATTCGTGTTCCTGCGCAAATACATCATGAAGGGCGTGAGCAGGAGCGGTATCAAGGGCTGATACCGTTTATTCCGCGATAACTCTCCGGCAGAGCCGGTCGGTTATATAAAAGACGACTGCTGTTGATGACACAAAGCAGACGTAGGACATTTAGGAGGAGAAACAATGAAAATGAAAAAGTTGGTCGCTCTCGTTCTGGCGGCGGTTATGGTATTTTCGGTAACCGCATGCTCGAAGAAGACCGAGAGCAAGTCGTCACTTGCGATCCCGTCGGGAGGCTATGACGGAAGTGATGTTACGATCAGGTTCTATCACACGATGGGTGCTAACCTCAGCACCGTTCTCAATGCCTACATTGAGGATTTCAACAAGATCTATCCCAACATCCATATCGAAGCCAGCCAGGTTGGCTCATATGATGATGTAAGAAACCAGATCAGTACCGAGATCACCGTAGGCGATCAGCCCAACATCGCTTACTGCTATCCCGACCATGTAGCGCTGTACAACCTTGCGGGCGCCGTTCAGACTCTTGACGATCTGATCGCGAGCAAGGAAGAGGTTAAGCGCGCTGACGGAACCACCGAGACTCTCGGACTTTCCGACGCTCAGATCGCCGATTTCATCGAGGGCTACTACAAAGAGGGCCAGCAGTTCGGTGACGGCAAGATGTACACGGTTCCTTTCTCAAAGTCTACCGAGGTTCTTTACTACAACAAGACCTTCTTTGACGCAAACGGACTCACCGTTCCCAAGACATGGGACGACATGGAGGCTCTCTGCAAGAAGATCAAGGAGATCGATCCCGAATCGATCCCGCTCGGATATGACTCCGAAGCAAACTGGTTCATCACCATGTGCGAGCAGTCCGGTTCACCTTACACCAACGCGACCGGCGACCATTTCGTATTCAACAACGACACAAACAAGAATTTCGTTAAGAAGTTCCGTGACTGGTATCAGGCAGGCCTGCTGACCACTCAGACTCTGTACGGCGCTTATACTTCCGGTCTTTTCACCGCTGAGTCGGGCACCAGGAGCTACATGTCGATCGGTTCTTCCGCAGGCGCTACACATCAGCGTCCCGCAGCAGATGCTGACGGCAAGTATCCTTTCGAGGTAGGCATCGCTACCATCCCTCAGGTTAACGCTTCTTCACCGAAGGTTATCTCTCAGGGCCCGAGCGTATGCATCTTCAAGAAGGACAATGTTCAGGAAGTTATCGCATCCTGGCTCTTTGTTAAGTTCCTTACCACCAATGTTGCGTTCCAGGCTGAGTTCTCTATGACCTCCGGTTATGTTCCTGTACTCAAGTCCGTAGGACAGAACGCTACATACGCAGACTTCATCTCGAAGGCTGACGGCGGAAACTACATCTCGGCTCTTTCGGCAAAGATCTGTCTCGAGCAGGAGAGCGCTTACTACACATCACCCGCTTTCAACGGTTCTTCCAAGGCCCGCGATCAGGTAGGCAAGCTGCTTTCGAAGTGCCTTGCGGCTACCACCGATGATGTTGACAAGATGATCAATGACGCATTCAAGGATGCGGTCGATGAATGTGAATATGCTCAATAAAATCATTAAGAAAATGAGCCTCGTACTGGCAGTGCTGCTTATCTGCCTGCCGGTACTTACAGCCTGCAAAGGGGGAGACGAAAAGGATTCCCCCGATGCGGAGCCTGTCGATTACGCGGCATCGGTCAAGCTCGATATGAACTCCGATACGCTGAAGCAGACGGTTTCGGTAAAGACTTTTGTCGACGGCGACACGACGCATTTCAACGTGCCCGAATCGGTCATGCCGGGCGGTGTGTTCAAGGCCAGGTATCTGGCGATCAATACTCCCGAATCCACCGGCAAGATAGAGGAGTGGGGCAAGAAGGCGTCGAACTTTACCAGAGAGAAGCTTTCGGGCGCGTCCTCGATAATTATCGAGTCTGATGACGGCGACTGGGATGCCGATTCCACGGGCGGACGATATCTCGTATGGGTATGGTACCGCACGAGCGAGACCGAGGAATACAGGAACCTCAACATCGAGATCCTGCAGAACGGTCTGGCGATAGCTTCCAATTCCGCGAACAACCGCTACGGTTCAACTGCGGTTGCGGCGATCGACAGCGCAAAGAAACAAAAGCTGAATATTTACTCCGGCGAAAAGGACCCCGATTTCTTCTACGGCGAGGCGGTCGAGCTCACATTAAAGGAGCTCCGTACCGGCATCGAGCAGTATAAGGACATCCAGGTCGCATTCGAGGGAGTTGTCACAAAGAACTACAACAATGCCGTATATGTCGAGTCCTTCGACGAAGAGACGGGACTGTACTACGGCATTATGGTCTACTACGGTTTCAACCTGAGCGGCGAGGGTCTCGAGATCCTGACCGTGGGCAATCTGGCGCGCATAGTCGGCAAGGTACAGTACTATGAGGCCGGCGGCTCTTATCAGGTTTCCGGTCTGACCTACCGTGCCATGAAGCCCGACGATCCGGGCAATATCCAGAAGCTCGGCGACGGTTATTCGCCTTCCTTCAAGGAGACGGACGCGAGTCAGCTCATGAACGGCAAGGTCGACGTTTCGGTCGGAGATGAGACTAAGAGCTTTGATTACGGTTATCTGGCTCTGGCGACCACCGTGGAGATCAAAAATTTAGATGTTATAAGTGTCTATACCACGCAGAACGAGGAGAGCTCTTCGAACGGAGCGCTCACGCTTACCTGCAAAGCCGCGGACGGGACAGAGATAGCTGTAAGGACCGTGCCGCTGCGCGATGAGGCCGGCAATACGGTCACTGCGGATGCCTACGAGGGGAAATATATTTCCGTAAAGGGCATTGTGGACATTTATGACGGGAAGTATCAGGTGAAGGTTTTATCCGCACAGGATATCACCATAAATTAGCGAACAGCTTACAAAGAAAAGAGGAGAAAAATGAAGAAATTATTAGCTTTACTTCTGGCTGTTGTTCTCGTGGTTGCCGGCCTTACGGGCTGCAACAAGAGCAATACCGGAGACGCAGGCTCTGACGCTTCAGGCGATGTTGAGCAGGCTAAGGCATATCTCATGAGCATGTATGAGAAGAGCCCCGAAGTTACCGCATCCGATTACGATGTTGTTTCGATCGTTATGGTAGACGGCGTTAAGTACAACGTTACCTGGACAGCTGATGCAGCTGACGTTAAGATCGTTCCCGGCGATAAGATGACCAAGATCGATGTTAACGAAGAGTCCGCAAACGATGTTTCTTACGTTCTTACCGCTACTATCGCGGACCCTGACGGCAAGACCGCTACGGCTACCTTCAATCATAAGGTTCCCGCTTACAAGGTTACGAGCTGGACAGAGTACGCAGCTGCGGCAGCAGGCGACAACCTCGTTTGTAAGGGTATCGTAACCGGCATCATGTCCAAGAAGAACGGCAATTCCAGCAACTGCCTCTACTTCCAGGATGAGGTGGGCGGATACTACGCATACAACCTCGGCACCGATCCCCTTGAGCAGGGCATCAAGGTCGGCATGACCGTTCAGGTTACCGGTACAAAGGACATCTACAGCGGCACACACGAGATCAAGGACGGTGTTGTTGCCATCCTCGATGAGGGCACTTCCGTTCCCGCTCCCGTTGATTACACCGACGCTTTCATCAACGCGGCAGACCTTAAGGACGCTTCGATCACCGAGAAGCAGGCTCTGCTCGTAACTCTTAAGAACGTTGAGATCACCGGACAGGATGTTGCCGGCGGTTACTTCAAGTTCAAGCTCGGCGACAAGGAGTCATACATCCGTATTTCTTCTTCTGTTTGCCCTATCGTTACAGAGAAGGACGCTTTCATCGCAGGTCACACCGAGCACACAGGCTGGCTGGCTGACGCTACCGGCGTTATCTGCGTATATGACGGC
>JAEEXY010000064.1 GCA_016288005.1 Lachnospiraceae bacterium | reverse complement strand
ACACTCCCGCAGGCGACATCCCCGCATCCGCATTCACCTATACATGGGGCAACTGGAATACCTGGGCACAGAAGGTAATGCGCGATTCCGATACTACCTTAAAGATCACGAGAAACGGTTCGGACTTCATCGTTGAGGCTTCAAACGTTGACTACAACGAGAATCCCAACAACATGACCGCAACATTCTCAACCGCGGCTGACGGCGACTGCGTATTCTACCTTACCTGCCAGAACGCATGGGTTGACATCCTTAATGTTAAGGATATGACCGTAAGAGAAGGCGGCATCACCGTAGGCAATACCGACAGAACAACTCCTTGGTGGAGCGCGTTCTCGAACATTTTTGCGGTTCCCGAAGGTGAGTCTGTAACAAAGACATTTACGAACTTCACCAACGGTGCCGAGAACTGGACCAACTTCGTAGCTATCCTTCAGAGCACACCTACCGGACACAGCGCAGATACCGAAGGCTACAGCGAGTATGCAGTTGTCCGCGCGGACAACTTTGGATGGGGCGCAGGCTATGACAATATCGCAACCGCCGAGTGTGACTGGAACTGGGATACCTTCAAGGCAGATATGGACGGCGCGAAGATCAGCGTAACCATCACCAACAACGGTTCGACCGCGGATATCGCGATCCTTGCGACGACCGAAGCAGGCAAGGTATATCACCAGAACTACTACGGCATCGCGATCACCGGCGACCTCTATGCATGCTTCAGCTGCGAGGGCTCATACCTCCAGTTTGATACACTTACCGTAGGTAAGACCGACAGGACCACAGGCTGGTGGACAGAGTTCTCGGATATCATCGAGATCCCCGCTGACGGGAGAAAGACTGTATACTTCAAGAACTACACCAACGGCGTTGAGAACTGGAACAACTTTGTTGCCATCCTTCAGAACGTACCCGGAGCTCACAGCGCGGACGGCATCCCGATCTATTCCGAGTATGCGGTGGTACGTGCCGACAACTTCGGCTGGGGCACAGGCTATGACGGAATAGCCACCGCTGAGTGCGACTGGAACTGGGATACCTTCAAGTCCGATATGGACGGCGCTTACATCGAGCTGACTGTTACCAACTATGTCGGCGAGGGCGCTAACGTGCTGATCACGGCCACCACCGCAGAGGGCAAGCAGTATCATCAGACCTACAAGGGCATCGCTGTTGACGGACCTCTGTACTTATGCCTCTCCTGCGAAGGCTCGTACATCGAGATCGAGAAGGAAAGAGTAGGAGCGATTGACCGCACCACACCTTTCTGGAGCAAGTTCTCCAATATCTGGTTCGTTCCCGAGGGCGTAACCGTAAGCAAGTCGCTTACCAACTACACCAACGGAGCCGAGAACTGGTGCAACTTCTGCGCAGTTCTGCAGAGCACTCCCGAGGGTCATGCACCCGGCGACAACGCTGCGGGCATCTGGCCGGTAGACGGATACGGTGAGTACGCCGTAGTACGTGCCGACAACTTCGGCTGGGGCGCAGGCTATGACGGAATTGCCACAGCTGACTGCGACTGGAACTGGGATACCTTCAAGGAGGATATGGACGGTGCCAGCGTGAACGTTGCTGTTACCAACAACGGCTCGACAGCTGATATCTTCATCACCACCACGACTAAGGCCGGAAAGGTTTACTCACAGTCTTATTCGAACATTGCCGTAACAGGCGAAGTATATCTTACATTCCTTTGCGAAGGCGCATACCTTCTTGTGGAATGATAATATCAATGCTCCGGGGTGCTGACTCGGCATCCCGGAGTTTTTTTGAGGAGAGAGTTTTACCATGGAAACAAGACCGCGTAACGGAAAGATCACAGAATACAATCAGCCTTTTATCGAGCAGCGTGCGGATCCGTATGTGCTGCGGCACAACGACGGGAAATACTATTTTACGGCGTCGGTGCCCGCCTATGACAGGATAGCATTAAGATGCGCAGACAGCTTGACGGGGCTGGCTTCGGCCGAAGAAAAGACAGTCTGGACAAAACATGAGAGCGGACCGATGAGCCGCCATATATGGGCGCCCGAGCTGCATTTTCTTTTCGGGAAATGGTACATCTATTTCGCGGCGGGAGAGCAGGACAACAAATGGAAGATACGTCCTTACGTGCTCGAATGCCTGGGCGAAGATCCGATGGCGGACGAATGGATCGAAAAGGGCAAAATACAGCGATCGGATGACGATATCTATTCATTTGAGGCATTTTCGCTCGACGGAACGGTTTTTGAGAATAAGGGTGAATGGTATTACATCTGGGCCGAAAAGGTAAGCGTAGGCATTCAGATCTCGAATCTGTATATCGCGAAGATGGAGTCCGCGACAAAGCTTTCCACCGCGCAGGTGCTGCTCACGACTCCCGATTATGACTGGGAAAGAGTCGATATCTGGGTAAACGAGGGTCCGGCCGTGATAAAGCACGACGGCAGGATATTCGTGACATATTCGGCTTCGGCTACCGGCGAATGCTACTGCATGGGAATGCTCAGCATCGATGAGAACGCGGAGCTGCTCGACCCGCGAGCATGGAAAAAGGAGCGTTATCCCGTGCTGGGTTCCGATCCGGAAAAGGGATTTTTCGGCCCCGGACACAATTCGTTTACGCAGGCAGCGGACGGCAGCGATGTGTGCGTTTTCCACGCGCGTACCTACCGGGATATCGAGGGCGACCCGCTCTACGATCCGAACCGCCATACCATGCTGATGAAGGTTAAGTGGAATGACGACGGATATCCCGTGTTCGACTATGAAAATATGGTCAGATGAGGGCTGCCGGAACCGATACACAGATGTTAGTTACGAGAGGTTTGGAAAATGATCTTTGATACAAAACGGAAAGAAACGGCGCATAGTATAAAGCGGGTGGCGGCAGCAGTGTTACTGTTCCTTATTTCGGTGATGTTTGGTACGACCGTAAGGACGGGAGCGGCTGACGAGACGACCTTTACCGAAACCAAATATGACATCACGGTCAGCCTGGTTACGGACAAGACTTCGTATGAGGCCGGTGAGACGATAAACTATACGCTCACCGTGGAGAACAACAGGGCGCATTATTACACTTCAAAGGCGCAGTTTGCCACCACCTTTACCGAGGGACTTGAGGCTGTGTCGGAGGGGGCGGTCCCCGATACGGTACAGAAACTGGAGTCCGGGGAAAAAGCGGTCCTTTCGGGCTCGGTGACCGGAAATACGGTTGTTTTCCCGAAATCCGAAAATACGGGTACGACAGGAGATCCGCAGACGGAACCCTCGCAGGATGAGAAAAAAACATCGGGCTTTGTGCCGCTCCTGATCTGCGGGATACTCGCATTTGCGGCTGTTGTCGCAGCAGTTGTGACGATCGTTGTCAAAAAGAAGGGAAAAGGCAGCGGACCGAAGGCTCTGGCTGTCCTGCTCATCATGTCAATGGGCATATCGGCTGCCGCGTCTTTGAGCAGCGCCGGGACGGTACCGGTATCTGCGGCAGACTATGATACATATACGGTGCGGCCTTATGTAAAGGTACAATACGCAGGGCAGGAGGTAATGATCCGCATGGTCATCGAGCTTCATTCATATCCGAAGCGAATCACTGTAGCGACGGAGCTTAAGAATAATCCCAAGAGCATAACATGCCACGATCCGTCCATATTCAAGGACACCGACGGCACATATTACATTTTCGGAACACATATCACGGGCGGCTATACCTCGGATCTGAGGAACTGGACCAGCATCGACAAGGAGTTCAGGGCGACGTTCACCAAGGAGACCAAGGACCTGATCCGCGCGTGGAATACCGATCCCGTGGACTGGTACGGGTATCTGTGGGCGCCCGATGTCGTATATAATCCCGTGCTCGGTAAGTACTGCTATTATCTTTCTGCGAACGGAGACGACTGGAAATCTAACATCGTAATGCTGACTTCCGACAATATCACCGGACCTTACGAATACGCGGGCTCGGTCGTATACGGAGGTTTTACGGCTGAAACGATCGGCGAGACAGATGTGCTCGAGGTGGTCGGAGGGGATACCATTCCCGACAGATATGTAAAGAACGGCATCAAGAACAAAAAGTGGGGCGACAAATGGCCCAACTGCATCGATCCCTGCGTATTTTACGATGACGACGGGAATCTCTGGATGAGCTACGGCTCATGGTCGGGCGGCATTTTCCTGCTCGCGCTCGATGAGAGCACGGGACTGCGCGATTACTCCGTAACCTATGAGAACAACGAGCATTCCGACGAATACTTCGGCAAAAAGATCGCGGGCGGCTGGTATGTTTCGGGCGAAGGCTCGTACATACAGAAGATAGGCGATTATTACTGGCTCTTCATGTCCTACGGCAATCTCGAAGCCAAGGGAGGCTACAATATCCGCGTATTCCGCTCGACGCGCCCGGACGGTGATTATGTCGACATGCTCGGCAATTCCCCTCTTTACGATAAATACATTTTCAATTACAATCAGAGTGTGGGCGTAAGGCTGTTCGGCGGCTACAAATGGCGGACCTTCAATCAGGGACAGGTGGCGCAGGGCCACAATTCCGCGTTTGTCGACGACGACGGCAAGGCATATATCATTTATCATTCGAGGACTACCGACGGCTCCGAGGGACATACGGTGAAGGTTCACCAGCTCTTTTTAAATGAGCAGGGCTGGCTGGTGGCGGCTCCTTATATCACCGACGGCGAGGGTCTTGACGCAGGCGGAGTTTCCATGGCGGATCTTGCGGGCGATTACGAGGTGATCGTCCATGAGCTCGATATCGACTACAAGCATCTCGAGGTCAAGACGCCTCAGTATATCACCCTTAATGCCGACGGCACGATCGCCGGAGCATACGAAGGCAGCTGGTCGGTAAAGGCGGGCACCTCATACATCACATTGAATTTCAACGGCGATACATACAGCGGTGTCGCTCTGAAGATGAATGTGGAGAACACTCTCGTGGAAACGGATGTATTTACCGCGGTCGGCGAGAATACCCAGATCACGGTATGGGGCAGCAGGAGCATAGACTAGAAAGGGCAGTGACATGCAAGAAAACAGATTCGATCCGCTGCAGCTGCTGAAGGAGATACTGCTGTTTTTGGCGGTCTCGGCGCTGGCATTCGGCTGGATCATGCTGATGCTGCTTATATTCAGCTTCGTCGCGGTATCGGTGATAACGCTGAAGCTGAAGACGATGTTCATTATTTCAATAGCATTTACGCTCATCACAGACATTTATTATATCGTCAGACGTTCCGCCAAAAAGCGGGAGGAGAGACGCATTAAGGAAATGCTCGGGAAATGATGGGGAGCCGGTATCTTTGCCTTCTGTCTGACAGATGCATTGAGCCGGCTCTTTTTGCGATAAGCGTTTACCCGGTGGGACGGGAGGTGATCGGATATGAGAGAACTGTTTCGGAAACTGCGGGATACGCTCGAAGCGGGAGAAGATGCGGTACTGGTATCGACCGTTTCGAGCAGGGGCTCTGTCCCCCGCGGCAGCGGCGCGCATATGCTGGTGACAAAGGACGGCAGGATATCGGGCACGATAGGCGGAGGAGAGGCCGAATACATGGCCGAACAGGCGGCGCTGTCAGCTCTGAAGACAGGCGCAAATGCGGCAGAAACATATGAACTGCGTCAGAATAACGGGGACGGCCCCGACAGCGTGTGCGGAGGAGACATGGAGGTTTTCTTCCGTTTCATGCACGGAGGGAACCCGGAGCTGACCGGCCTGTGCGAGAGGATAGAAAAGGCCTTTCTCGGGAATTCTGTCTGCCGGCTGGTGCTTGAGCTGACCGAGAGGGAAGACGGGCTGATAGATGTGTATTCGGACGGAGAGGATCTGACCGGCAGGGATATACCCGGGGCCGTGAACGATGTAAAGGCAACGGTGCCGAAGGTAATAGAGACGGACGGCGCCAGATACTACACGGAGCCTCTGGTTCTGCCCGGAAAGGTTTATATTTTCGGCGGAGGACATGTCGCGCAGCGGCTGGTGCCGAGCCTGTCAGCCTGTGATTTCAGGTGTGTGATCATCGAGGACAGAGCGGATTTTGCCGATCCGAAGCTGTTCGGCGGGCTGGCCGAGACCAGGCTTGTGCCGAACGATGAACTGACCGCGCTGGCGCCTGAGCTCACGCCGGACGATTATGTATGCGTCATGACCAGAGGACACCGCAACGATTACGAATGCATACTCAGCATGATGAAATCGAAAGCGTGCTATATCGGAGTCATAGGCAGCAGATCGAAGATCGCGGCTCTTAAGGCGAGGCTGTCGGAGGACGGTGTGACCGAAGCGGAGATGGAGCGCCTCGTGGCGCCGATCGGCATAGAGATTTATTCCGAGACTCCCGCCGAGATAGCTGTGTCCGTCACGGCGCAGCTCATCATGGTACGCGCGGTGAAGAACGGCAGCAGGAAGGCACTGAAGCACTGACGCTTGGGCGCACAGGGCAAATGAGGCATGTATTCGGACAAAAGGAGAGTTTATGCGTATACTTGTAACAAATGATGACGGGATCACGGCAGAGGGCATCATAAGGCTTGCCGCGATGGCAAAAAAGCTCGGCGAAGTCACGGTCATAGCGCCCGATTCGCAGTGCAGCGCGATGTCGCAGAAGCTGACGATACTGACTTATGTTGATGTGAAAAAGGTAAAGGATTTCCCTGTAGAGGGAGTTGAGGCATATACGGTGAGCGGAACGCCCGCGGACTGCGTACGGCTCGGCATCGACAGGATCATGAAGGACAGACCCGATATAGTTTTTTCGGGGATCAACAACGGCTACAACACCGGTTATGACATTGCCTATTCGGGCACGATCGGAGCCACGATGGAGGCTCTGTTCGCAGGTATCCCCGCGATAGCGTTTTCCACGGATTACCGCGGGATATTCGATACGGTGGATGAGTATCTGCAGCAGGTGACCGAGGAGGTGCTTAAAAAGCCGATCGGGTGCGACGAAGTCTGGAACCTTAATTTCCCCGGCTGTCCGGTCGCCGACTGCAAAGGCATTCTCTGGGACAGGACGATCGCGCAGGATGATTTTTACAACAATATCTATACCGAGCAGCCCGCCTCTTTTGTGGACGGGGCTGTCAGATACGCGATCACGGTCGAGCCGATCGAACGTGCCTACGAAGGCACGGATATCAAAGCAATCCTCGACAACTATATCTCGATCGGGAAAGTTAAGAGCACCGTTGTGACGCCGACTCTGCAGGACAAGATCACCTATCGCGGACGGCTGAAAAATAAATGAGTCTATTTTGCGCTGTCTATGGTGTTATTTTGCGGGCTTTGTGTTAAGATGTTTATAAAGATCCGAAAACCCCTGCGGATCGGGAGAGAGTATATTGTGGGGGAGCGAAAGGCAAGCAGAATTCGCCGAAGGCGAAACTGCGTATGCCTGAAAGGAGTTAATATGGATTACGCTGTTTACATCATTATAGCCGCGCTGCTGCTGTGGATCATCGGAGCGAACATTCGCATCGTACCCCAGACACAGGCTTATATCATCGAGCGTCTCGGCAGATATTGCAATACATGGGGCGCGGGCATTCACATCAAGATGCCCATAATCGACAAGGTGGTCAAGCGCTGTTCCATGAAGGAGCAGATCGCCGATTTCCCTCCCCAGCCGGTTATCACCAAGGATAACGTTACGATGAAGATCGATACCGTAGTATTCTACAGGATATTCGATCCGAAGCTTTTCGCATACGGCGTTGAGGACCCGATCCTTGCGCTGAACAACCTGACAGCCACGACTCTCCGTAACATCATCGGTGAGCTCGAGCTCGATGAGACCCTTACCTCACGTGAGATCATCAACTCGAAGATGCAGACCATCCTCGATGTTGCGACGGATCCCTGGGGTGTTAAGGTCGGCCGTGTAGAGGTTAAGAACATCATGCCTCCGGATGCCATCAGAGAGTCGATGGAAAAGCAGATGAAGGCTGAGCGTGAGAGACGTGAGCAGATCCTTATCGCAGAGGGTGAAAAGAAGGCAGCGATCCTTCGTGCCGAAGGTGAAAAGGAGTCCGCAGTGCTCCGCGCAGAGGCTCAGAAGATCGAGCTGATCAAGGAGGCCGAGGGTCATTCCGAGTCGATCAGACTCCACAAAGAGGCTGATGCGGTAGGTATCAAGTATCTGATGGATACCGGTCTTAACGCTGAGCAGATCATTCAGATCAAGTCGCTCGAAGCGTTCACCAAGGCTGCTGACGGCCAGGCTACGAAGATCATCATCCCTTCGGAGATCCAGGGTATCGCCGGACTCGCAAAGGGCGTTCTTGAGGCCAGCAAGTAATGGATAAGAAAACGATAGTGTTCGCCACCGGGAACGCGAACAAGGTGCGCGAGGTGCGCGAGATCATGCAGGGAACGGGCTATGAGTTCGTTTCGCTTAAAGATATAGGGCTGGTACTCGATGTTGAGGAGACCGGCGAGACCTATCTTGAAAATGCCAGGATAAAGGCGAGGGCCGTGGCAGAGAACCTGCCCGAGGAATATGCGGGATATCTCGTGATGTCGGATGATTCCGGATTTGAGGTGGACTATCTCGACAGACAGCCGGGTGTCTATTCATCGAGATTCATGGGTGAGGACACGCCTTATTCGATAAAGAATCAGGCGATCATAGACAAGCTCGAAGGCGTTCCGATGGAGCAGAGGAGCGCGCGTTTCTGCTGCGCGGTCGTATGCGTTTTTCCCGACGGCCATGAGGCGGATACCTTCGCGACATACGAAGGCGCGGTGGCTTTTGAGGCAAAGGGCACGAACGGATTCGGATACGATCCGATATTCTGGGTGCCGCAGTACGGTATGACGGACGGAGAGCTTCCGCCCGAGGTCAAGAATACGATCGGCCACAGAGGCAAGGCTCTGAGGATGATGAGGGATATTCTGGAAGGCAGAAAAGATGACATTTGACATACTGATCAAAAACGGCAGGATCATCGACGGCAGCGGTGCTCCTGCCTTTACTGCCGATATGGGCATTGCGGGCGGCAGGATAGCCGCATACGGGAATCTGACCGGCGCGGATGCGGGCAGGGTAATAGACGCGGCGGGGTATACGGTCACGCCGGGATTTATCGATATTCACAGGCATGCGGATGCCGAGGCATATCGCGCGGGCTACGGCGGGCTGGAGCTGGCGCAGGGACTGACGACGATCGTCAACGGCAACTGCGGGCTTTCGGCGGCGCCTCTTACCGGGGCTTTCGCGGATGAGATCAAAGCGTATCTGAGGCCGATCACGGGCGAGATAGGCGACAATGTGCCCACACGGTCGATGAAGGAGTATCTGGACGGAGTTAAGGACGCTCCGGTGAATTCATACATGCTGGTCGGCGCGGGTACCGTGCGGGCCGGGATCGCGGGCTATAAGAAGCTCCGGCTCGATGATGAGGACTATGTGCGGATACATCGGACGATCGAACTGGCCCTGTCTGACGGAGCGCTGGGAGTGAGCCTGGGGCTCGGATACGCGCCGGAATGCTTTTACACGACGGATGAATTGATACGGGCTCTGGAGCCGCTGCGGGGCACCGATATACCGTTTACGGTGCATATGAGGCAGGAGGGCAGCGGGGTCGTTGAGAGCGTAAAGGAGATGCTGAGCGTTGGCAGGGCACTTAACTGCCCTGTACATATCAGCCATCTCAAAGCCATGGGCAGGATCAACTGGGGGAGCAAAATACCCGAGGCCCTGCGCCTTATGGCAGAGGCGCGCGCGGACGGACTCGATGTGAGCTGTGATGTGTATCCTTATACGGCGGGTTCCACTCAGCTGATGCACATACTGCCGCAGGATATGCTCGAGGGCGGCACTGAGGCAGCTCTTGCGCGCCTTAAGGACCGCGAAGTGAGAAAAGCGCTGAACGGCCGCATAGAAGAGAAGATAAGCGGGCCGGCGTTTGACAATATAGCAAAGCTCGCCGGCTGGGACGGGATATATGTCACTTCGGTCCGGACCGATAAGAATAAGATATATCAGGGCAGGAGCATAGCCGATATCGCCGCGGACAGAGGAGTGAGTGAGCTCGACGCCTGCTGCGATCTGCTGATCGAAGAGGACGGCATGGTAACTATGATCGATTTCATGGCTTCCGAGGATGACATAGAGATGATCCTGCGCGATCCCGAAAGCAGCCTGATATCCGACTCCACATATCCCACGGAGGGGCTCAGACACCCGAGGGTTTACGGTACCTTCACCCGCATGATAGAGCATTTTGTGATCGAAAAGCATATGCTCGGCCTTGAAAGGGCGATAGAGAAGATGACTTACCGGCCGGCTAAGGCTCTCAGGATCCCTTCCAAGGGACTCATTAAGGAGAACTACGACGCCGATATCTGCGTCTTTAAACCCGAAGAACTGCACGAGCGCGCGACCTATACCGACCCGCACAGGAGATCGGCGGGGATGCGGGCGGTCATTGTCGGCGGAAAAATGCTTTTGACAGATTGACGATGGTATATAAAAACAGCTTGAACTGCATAGTTTAAGCTGTTTTTTATATCGTTTAACAAAAACGTTTTAGGTAATTATTTGCTTTTTGAAAAATAAAACTGTGCAAAATGCATAAAAACAGTTTTATTATATTGTCATAAATACACGATTATGCTAAACTTCGCCTTGAAAAGAGATAAAACGTTTAATATAAAGCGTCCGGCTTGTTCCGGACGCCTGCCGGAGGGGGATTTATGAAAAAGAAATGGATCTGCGGAGTAAGTGCTCTGTTCCTGATACTTGCGCTTCCGTTCTTTAACAGGATCGTTATCGTCGATCTGGTCGGACTTTTTTCGAATATAGGCGTGACCAGGGAGATGGCTGCGGACCTGCTGACCGGATACAATCTGTTCAACATCCTGTCCTTCGTGCAGTACTCGAATTACGGCCGTATCGGACTGTTCGCGATGCTGCTCCTGCTGCTGATGATCGCATGTGTTTATTTCCATATCGCGTTTATTGTCAGGACTCTTATGGGCGCTCGCAGGAACAAGGGCGAGCTCGATATACTCTCGGCCGGAAAACTCGCGTTCATCTTTGAATTCATTACATCCGCCGCTACGATCGCGTTCGTGATCTTCTCGAACATCAAATTCGGGATCAGGGGCTTCATGCCCACCGTATGGGTGTACCTCGGCCTCCTGCTTTCGATCGGCGCCTACGTTTTTATAAAGATCCTCGAAGCAAAGGAACGCAAAAAGTACAACGAGCACGGTCTGCTGCATGAGATCAAGAAGAACTGGCCTCTTTTCATCATGCTGATCCCGACTTTTGTCTACTTCATGATAAACAACTACCTTCCGATGCTCGGTGTTTACTTCGCGTTTACTTCCTTTAATTTCAGGGACGGCCTTTTCGCGAGCCCGTTCGTCGGCCTGAAGAATTTTGAATTCCTCGTAAAAGCCGATCTGTTCAGGCTCACAAAAAACACGATCCTCTACAACGTGGTATTCATCGGCATCGGAAACATCCTCCAGATATTCTTCGCGATACTGGTCAGCAGGGTCGCCTCGAAATGGTACAAGAAAACCTCGCAGACCCTGATGTTCATGCCTTATTTCGTTTCGTTCGTAATACTCAAGGTTATCGTTTACAACGTATTCGAGTATCAGCACGGCCTGATCAACAATTTCCTGACTTCGGGCGGAGCGGAGAGGATAGACTTCTACAACACGCCTTCGTACTGGCCGCTGCTCATAACCCTGTTCTATCTTTGGAAAAACATCGGCTACGGTATGGTCGTTTACCTGGCCACGATCACGGGCATAGACAACGAGATCTACGAAGCGGCCAAGGTCGACGGAGCGAATGAGGTGCAGCAGATCTGGTACATAACCCTGCCGCATATCAAACCGACATTCATCATTCTGCTCCTGTATGCGCTCGGCAGCATCATGAAGGGACAGTTCGAGCTGTTCTACCAGCTGATCGGAAACAACGGCGTGCTGTTCAACATTACCGACATTTTCGACACCTACGTTTACAGGATCACGATGACGCAGCCGCTCTCGATCGGTCTGGGCACCGCGGCGGGCCTGTATCAGTCACTGTTCGGATTCCTGATAATCGTTCTGGTGAACTATCTCGTAAAGAGAAAGAATCCCGAATACGCGCTGTTCTGACGATCAAGGGCCCGGCGGAGCTTTCGCCGTAGCCCGGATAAATAGGAGACTGACATGAATAACAAACCTAAGGCTGCCCCCACGGCAATAAAAAAATCTGCGGGAACAAGGGTGTTCAACGGAATATCGTATGTGCTGCTGGCTTTCGGCGCCATCGTATGCGTGCTCCCGTTCATAATTATCGTATCTGGGTCGTTTACCGACAACGTAACGATACTGAAGCAGGGCTACAGCCTTTTCCCGAGAGACTTTACGCTTGAAGCGTACAGGACGATCTTCCGGTCGCCCAAGGACATCATCCAGGCATATAAGATGAATGTCTATTATACAGTGGTCGGAACATCGATCGGGCTTACGATGATCGCGCTCACCGGCTACGTTATCTCACGACAGGAGTTTAAGTACAGGAATACGGTTTCGTTCCTGATCTATTTCACCAGCATATTCGGCGGAGGCATGATCCCCTGGTATCTGATGTACGCGAATGTCCTGAATCTTAAGGGACACACGCTGGCGATCTGGTTCCCGGCGCTCATGAGCCCGTTCCTCGTTATCCTGATGAGGACATTTATCGTGGGAGCGGTGCCCAACGCGATAACGGAGTCGGCAAAGATCGACGGCGCGGGGCATTTCACTATCTTTTTCAGGATAGTGCTGCCTGTGCTCAAGGCAGGTCTGGCAACCGTAGGACTGTTCCTGGCTCTGGGCTACTGGAATGACTGGTACAGATCCTCGATGTTCAGCACGAATTCATCGACCTGGCAGCTGCAGTTCTATCTCTACGATCTGCTCAATGCCACGACCGCGATGAAGCAGATGGCTTCGAACGTCAGCATGAAGACGGCGGATCTGCCGACAGAATCGGTAAAACTGGCCATGGCTGTTGTTGCCACGGGCCCCGTGCTTCTCTTTTATCCCTTTGTGCAGCGCTTTTTCGTATCCGGAATCACGGTAGGCGCGGTAAAGGGCTGAGGAGTTCCAAATTCGGCACCAATTTAATGTTTACATAAAAAAGGAGGACGATTATGAAAAAAAGGTTTTTTGGTGTGATTATGTCACTGGTACTGATCGCGGCTATGCTTACGGGCTGTGCCGGCAGCGGATCAAAATCAGCGGCCGAGCAGCTGGATCAGCAGGGGGTTGCTGACATTCCGGTAAACAACGATCAGAAAACGCCCGCAGGCACCTCTTCGGAGGGCAATACCGCAAAGGGTACCGACCTTTCGGAGCGTGTCGATCTGGTATTCTACGTAATGGGCGATGCTCCCAAGGATGAGGAGCTCGTTGAGGCTGCTCTCAATGAAAAACTCATCGAGAAGTGCAACGCGACCGTTGATATGCAGTTCTCGACATGGACAGAGTTCCAGCAGAAGTATGCGAATGAGATCACTTCACAGGGTGCGGATCTTATTTACATCGCAAACTGGCTCAATTACGGACTTCTTGCCAGCCAGGGGGCATTTGTTGAGCTCGACGACATGCTGAACACCGTAGCTCCCGAGCTTAAGGCAATGGTAGGCGACAACATGCTCAACATGTGCAAGGTTGACGGAAAGATCTACGCCGTTCCCAATACCTGGGCGGAGTACGTAAGCAACGGACTTAAGTACAGAGAGGATTTAAGAGTTAAGTACAATCTTCCCGTTCCGGATTCGCTCGAGAATCTTGAGGCATATCTTGCGGGCATCAAGGCAAACGATCCCACTCAGGGACTGCTCACCGTTACCACTGAGGAGAGCCAGGGCTTCAAGACCGCGTTTGACGCCGCTTGGGTTCTTAACTTCAAGTATCCCTGGGTTAATGCGAACGGACTTGATTACGGTCTTACCGCAAACTATGATACACCTTCGGATGTATACGATTACTGGTTCTCGACCGATTTCGAGGACGATATGAAGATGCTCAAGAGATGGGCGGATCAGGGCTTCTGGTCGAAGAGCGCGCTCTCCGATACCAACAATTCCGACGCTTACAAGAACGGTCTGTGCGTAGCTGAAGTAGCCGGACAGAACCCCAACAAGCAGATCACAGCGATCGCCGATTTCACCAATGCGGGCGAAGGCTGGCAGTCGGCTTACATCGCGTATGGCGAGAAGCATAACGTTATCTATCCCGGCCACGCGACGCAGAACGGAACAGCCATCGTAAGAGGCTGCAAGAACCCCGAGAGAGCACTGCTCGTTCTTCAGGCGCTGCTCTGCGACGACGAGATCAACTCGATCATGCAGTACGGTATCAAGGGCGTTCATTACACCGTTGAGAACGGCATCTACAAGAACCTTCAGGAAGAGAAGGGCGAGACCGTTACATTCCCTTACGAGGGCTTCAATACCTGGAACCTCAGAAACGGCGCAACAAAGCTCCCTCAGGCTACCGATGTTGAGCTGCAGAAGATGTTCGACAAGTATGCCGAGATCGGTTCAAAGACCAAGTTCCCCAATGTAAACATCTATGACGGTTTCTCGGAGAACTATGAGACATACAGCGCTGAAAGATCCGCAGTAAGCAATGTGATGCGCCAGTACCTTGCTCCCCTTGAGGCAGGACTTGTCGACGATGTTGATGCTGCTATCGCTGAGTTCAGGACCAAGGTTAAGGACGCCGGACTCGACAAGTGCCGCGAAGAGTACAAGAAGCAGTGGCTCGATTACTGCAATGAGTACAATTACAAATAAGTTTTTGCCGCAACAATAGCTTAAAATGACTTGTGAAAGCAACAACCGAATATGGTATACTAAAAGGGGTTAAAGTTTTTTAACCCCTTTTATAAAAAGGCAGGGAACATAAAGTGGCTAAAGAAGTAAGCAAGAGGATAACGATAAAGGACGTTGCGAAAGAAGCGGGAGTGTCCATAGCTACCGTTTCAAACGCCCTCAATAAAGTAAACGCGCTGAACTCAGAGACCAGGGAGCGTGTGCTCGAGGTAGTCAGGAGGCTCGGCTATACGCCGAACCTGAACGGCAGGAACCTCAAGGCGCAGGCTACCGGCGTGCTGGGTCTGTTCCTTGCTGCCATAAGGGGACCTTACTACGGTGAGCTGGCCGACTCCATCTACAGGGCCTGCCAGGAGCATAATTACGAGCTGGAGATATTCATGAGCCCGGATCCGAGACATATCATGACGAAT
Organism: Lachnospiraceae bacterium; assembly: GCA_016288005.1. Taxonomy (GTDB): domain Bacteria; phylum Bacillota; class Clostridia; order Lachnospirales; family Lachnospiraceae; genus RUG11977. The sequence continues at coordinate 2,033 of JAEEXY010000064.1, read as the reverse complement.
ATACTCGGCAACAGGGTGGACGGAGCCATCATCCTGAACTCCGCGATCGGAAAAGAGCAGGAGGATCTGCTTAAAGATAAAAATATCCCTACGGTCTACATAGACAGGATACTGATCTCGCCGCATTCCTCGAGCGTTGTTTTCGATTCATACAACGGAGGCAAAAAGGCGGCACAGTTCCTGCTCGAGCTCGGGCACAAAAAGATCATGTATGTGGACGGCATAGACGACAACTACGACAGCCGTGAGCGCCGCAGAGGTTTTTTTGAGGTGCTGCACAACGCAGGGATAACGGTCGATGACGATTACGTGCTGCAGGGAGAGTTCGAGAGAAAGGTATCGTACGACGCGATCACCGCGTTCCTTGACTCGGATAAGCCTCTGCCGGACGCGGTATTTGCGGCAAACGACGTCAGCGCGATAGGCGTGCTCGAGGCTTTAAGGGACGGCGGCATAAAAACGCCGGAGCAGGTCAGCGTCATGGGTTGCGACGATATAGAGACCACGAGGCTTTTCTCGCCGACGGTCACCACCATCAGGACCAATTTCGAAAAACAGGGTGCCATTGCCGTGGAGCAGCTCATCAGCCTGATCAAAGGCGAGCCGGGCGAGCATATCACGATCAACGGCAGGATCATTCCGCGCGAGTCAACGAGAGCGAGAGACTGAGATTAATAAAGGTGCCTGTCACCGCAGGAAATCTGCGGTGACAGGCACCTTATTTATTATATTATGCTTCACGGTCTATGTTTATCACGGCAAAATACGATCTGCCGAGCTTGCTTTTGATCATTTCGGAGGTTCTGCGCTGTATAGTTTCCTCATCCAGACCGCAGGAAAAAGGCACAGCCATGTCGAATACCAGATTGGTGTGGGTATCGCCGAACACAACCCTGAAATCATGAACGCTGATCGAGGGATCGAGACCGGTGACAAGAGCCGAAACCTGCTCCTTAAGGGCAGTGACACGCGGGTCGTGGGCCTGTACCGGATCCATGTGGATCGTGGCGGTGCAGCCGAGTTCCTCGGAAAGCTTGCGTTCGAGATTGTCGATCACATCGTGCGCCTGCAGCATATCGATATCCGAGGGAACCTCGGCATGCAGCGAGATCATGCGGCGGCCGGGACCGTAATCATGTACGAGAAGGTCATGCACTCCGATGATCCGTTCATCGAAATCCAGCACGATATGTTTGATATTGTCAATGTAGCCGGGCTCGGGAGGCATGCCGAGCAGCGGATCGATGGCCTCTTTTCCCGACGAGAATCCGGAATAGAGGATGAACAGCGAAACGAGTACACCGCAGGGCCCATCCGCATGCAGGCCGGTATAATGCGAGAGCAGAGCGCCGATCAGGACTGCGCCGGTAGCCAGGCAGTCGCACAGGGAGTCGCGTGCCACTGCAAAGAGCGCGGTGGAATCGATCCTTTTGCCGTAATGTCTGTTGTAAAAAGCCATATAGAGCTTAACAAGTATCGATGCGGGCAGGATGATCAGAGCGGCAGGCTCGAGTCCTGTCTCGGAAGGGCTGATGATGCGGCCGACGGACTCCTTTAAGAGCTCGAAACCCATGACCATGATTACGGCTGATACCAGCAGGGCGGCGATGTACTCAAAACGCCCGTGGCCGTATGGGTGCTCGCTGTCAGCCTTTTTGCCGGCGAGCTTAAAGCCGAGAAGAGTGACTACCGATGAACCGGCATCGGAGAGGTTGTTCACAGCGTCGGCAACGATCGAGACGGACGCGCTGATCAGGCCCGCAAAAAGCTTTGCCCCGAAGAGCAGTATGTTCAGGACTATCCCCGATATGCCGCAGACTATGCCGTATACGCCGCGGTCATTTGCGTTTTTGTCTTTGTTAAAGAAAAGCCTGTATATTATTTCGGGCATTTTAAGATCACCTCTTAAAGTACATTATAACGGACTTGTAAAGTAGTATCCTTTAATCACAGCAAGGAGGAAGGATACCATGAAGCTTACATTATACAAAATCTTAAGAGTAGTAAAGGTTATCGAAGCCATTATGAAATAC
>JAEEXY010000010.1 GCA_016288005.1 Lachnospiraceae bacterium | reverse complement strand
AGTTTTTATGGGCCGCGGTGCTCATAGGTCTCGGCATGTGGCTGTGGGATTCCAACAGGAAGCGCCTTATAGTGCAGGGAGGGTAAGCTTACGATATGAATACCATAAAACTATATGTCAGGTCCATGGGGATGCTGATGAAGAGCCACATGCAGTATACTTCGTCATTCATCCTGCAGATGCTGACGCAATTGGTGATGGAGGGCGGCGAGATGCTGGCCGTCATACTCGTTGTGGACCGTTTTGAAAGAGTAAATCAGTGGACCGGCGGTGACCTGTTCTTTTTCTTCGGGATGATGTCGGTTTCGTTCTACACGACCGAGATCTTCGCGAGAGGCATAACCGGTGATTTTCCGTCGATGGTCAGGACGGGCAGGCTGGATACGCTGCTGCTGCGGCCGAGAACGATATTCTTCCAGGTGCTCTGCAGCGGCACCGATCCGAGACGCATTACCTGCATAGCCGTGGGAGTCGCGTCGCTGATCATGGGCAGCAGGATGTCGGGAGTGGAATGGAGCTGTTTGAAGGCGCTGGCCCTGATCGAAGCAGTGATCATGAGCTGCATGCTGATCCTCGGACTGTTCCTGATAGAGGCGATATTCAGCATACACAGCGTAAAATCCGTCGAGCTCGTAAACGCGATAACCTACGGAGGACGCTCGGCATGCCAGTATCCGACGGATATCTATCCGAGACCGCTCAAGATACTGTTTACCGTGGTGGCGCCGTTCGCGCTCACGATGCAGGTCCCCGCGGCATGGATACTCGGAAAGCCTCTCTACGGATGGCCGGCATGGACGGCCTTTGTAACGCCCCTTTCGGGAGCTGCGGTACTGACACTGATGATCATCCTGTTCAACCGCGGGATGAAATATTACAGATCAACGGGAAGCTGAGCACGGTCTGTGCGGCTGACCGTCAGGAGACATATATGAGCAGGAGAATACTGATAATCAACACCGGCGGCACGCTGTCGTCGGTAATGAAGGGAAACGGACTGATGCCCGGGCTTTCGATCCGGGACATGCAGAAGGAGCTGCAGATCGTTTCGGGTGATATCGACATCGAGATCGAGGATTTCTGCTCGCTCGACAGCGCGAACATTTTCCCCGAGGACTGGAGCGTGCTCGCGGAGCATATCAGCTCGCGCAGGAACGATTACGACGGGATCGTGGTCATCCACGGCACGGATACGCTCGCGTACACCTCTTCGATGCTCTCGTTCATGCTGAGGAATATCAACATTCCCGTCGTGATCACGGGCTCGCAGCTCTCGATCATCAATCCCGTTGCCGACGCGATGGAAAACTGCAGATGCGCGATACACATGGCAGCGAGCCGGATACCCGGCGTTTTCGTCGCTTTCAACCGCAAGGTAATGCTCGGATGCCGCGCCTCCAAGGTACGGTCGCTGAGCTTTGACGCGTTCGAGAGCATCAATTATCCCGATATCGCGACGATCAGCTCTCTCGGAATGAGGATCGATGAGGCGGCGGTGCCCGAACGGACCGGGATATTTAAGCTTGCGAATACATATTCCGACAGGGTGGGCCTGATCAAGATGTTCCCGGGCATCCACAGGGATGTGTTCGAGTCGATGGCCGAGCGCGGCTACAAAGGGCTCTACGTCGAGGCCTACGGCATTGGCGGCATGCCTTTCTTAAAGCATGATTTCATCACCACGCTCGACAGACTGATAAAGGGCGGCATGACGGTAGTCATAGGCACCCAGTGCGTTTACGAAGGCTCAAAGATGGATGTCTACGAGACAGGCAGGCGTGCGCTCGAGACGGGCGCGCTCGAAGCGCATGACATGACCTGCGAGGCCGCGCTCACAAAACTGATGTGGATACTCGGCATGACCGAGGAGCCTGCGGAGATACGTGATTATTATTCGATGAACATGGCAGGAGAACTGACCGTGAAAAGATAGACCACAGTCCGGCAGGAACAGGTGCCGGGGCGCAAAGGAGCGGATATAAGCATGAAGATTACGGTTTACAACGACTGGGACAAGGTGCCGAAGGCAGCTGCAGAGGGAGCCGAACAGGCGGTACTCGCATGGAACGGAGAATTCAGAAAGGGCGACGTGATCGAGTTCTCGGGCATCACGCCGGGCAGATACTACGCGGTCAGGGTGGACGCGGCGGTCAGCGAGTCGATCGTGCTGCTCACTAAAGAGACGATACTTTATCCTATCCCGGTCTATGAGAAAAAGGAGAATCTCAACCCGCTGATGTTCGCGGGCAACAGGCATTATCTCTCGATACGGTATGCGAGGGATTTTGAGACCGGTTCGTACAGGAATATCGCCCTCAACACCTTCGACAGGCACGACGCGACGGGAGTTTACCCTCATGCTTCGGCCAACGTGGAGACACGCGGTGAGTCCGTTTTTGCCGCTGTCAACGCGATAGACGGCATACTCGCGACCGATTCGCACGGTGAATGGCCCTACGAGTCATGGGGAATAAACAGGCAGGACGACGCGGAGTTCCGGCTGGATTTCGGCAGAAAGGTGGACTTTGACGAGATCAGGCTCTATACGAGGGCCGATTTCCCGCACGATAACTGGTGGACCAAAGCGCTGTTCACATTCTCGGACGGCACGGCGGAGACCGTGACCATGGAGAAAAAATGCGGAGTTCCGCATATATTTAACATACGCAGGAGCGGCATCGAGTGGCTGAGTCTGGGGAGCCTGATCAAGGCCGACGACCCGAGCCCGTTCCCCGCACTTACGCAGATCGAGGTCTACGGACGCGATCACAGAGACTGAAGTCGTGCGGCCGCTCTTTCACTCAAAGTGGTGTTGTCAGAGCGGGCACTTACAGGTAATATAACAGGCACAGGTTTTGCAGGAGGAAGGCATGAGAAGGATGGAGCGCCCGACCAGGGTGCTGCTGATCGCGGGACTGGTCGTTTACGCGGTTTATCTGGCAGGCTATTTCTGGTCTCCGATATCCGATCTCGCAACGGTTGGCTGGTGCGCGATCGTTTTGGCGTGGATATTCCGTGTCAGATATTATATCGTTGAGAAGCATATCTGCAGGCACCTTGTTTCCGGAGGTGTCATGCTTCTTCTTCTTTTTGCGTTCAGGATCCTGCGCTACCGTACGAGCAGCGTGTTCCCGACTTTCGGGCGGTACATGTGGTACGGCTATTACATTCCGTTTATCATACTTCCGGTGCTCGGACTGTTCATGGCACTGTGCATCGGACTGCCCGACGAGGCGTCGTTCGTACGCATGCGCCCGTTCAGGATACGCATGTGGGTGCTCAGCGGTATCATGCTCGCGTTTGTATTCACCAATGACATACACGGATGGCTGATCGTTTTCTCCGAAGAGGTGCTGCAGACCGGAGAAGGACCGCATTCTTACGGCTTTTTGCAGTATCCGGTCATTATCTGGATGGCCGGACTTACGCTGGCGGCTTTTATCATACTGATGCACCGCTGCAGGGTTTCGGGCTGCAGACAGAGATGGTATATCCCGGCCTCGGTCTATGCCGTAGGCACGGTGCTCTACGCTGCGTATTATCTGAACGGAGGCAATTCTCCGGTACTGTTCGGAGTTAAGCTGTATCTTATCCAGGAGGTCTGCCTCCTGCTGTTCCTCGGCGTCTGCGAGTCCTGCATCGATATCGGTCTGATCCCGTCAAATTCGGGATACCTGAGGATATTCGAGCTTTCGGACTGGAATGTCACGATCGCGGACCAAAAGGGCAACAGGGTATTCTCTTCAGGTAATCTGAAGGGCGTAACACCCGGACTCCTGCGCGCGTCTTTAGAGGGCAGCAAGGCTGTCGGTTCGGGCAGGCTCCTTACATCCTTCCCGATAAACGGCGGTCTGGCCGGCTGGGTATCGAACGTATCCGAGCTTGAGAGCATAAACGAAAAGATACGTGAGAACACTCAGGAGCTCGAGATGGAAAACGGAGTCATCAGGGAGAGCGAGAGCCTGAGGCTCAAAAGAGCGGCATTCGAGACGCAGAACCGTCTGTACGACAGTATCATACCGATCGTGACGCCCCAGCTGACCAAGATCAGGGACCTGCTCAAAGACCCCGACGAAGAGAAGCTTTTCTCGGCGATGGTCCTCAGTGTTTTCGTAAAGAGACGTTTTAATCTGGCCATAGTAACGGACAATTCGGATATCGCCGATATTTCCGAGCTCTGGCTGGCCATACGCGAAACCGTCGAGGTACTGCAGGATACCGGCATCTCGGCATACATAGGCACCTGCGGCCACACGGACGTGCAGGCGGACAGCATGCTCGCGGGCTATGACTTCTTTGAAACGGTCATAGAGCAGGCTATCCCGGGCATGAGGAGCATCTTTGTAACGCTCGGCGTGAAGAATGATAGTCCCGAGCTCAGGATACTCATAGACGCCGGGAAGACACTCAGGTTTGACGCGCCGACCATCGAGAGGATGCGAAGGCTCGGTGCCCGTATAGATACGGAGTATGAGGACGGCACATATGCGATCAGCCTCTCCTTCGCGGAAGGAGGGATGCGCCTATGATGAGCGAGATGATAATCCCGGGAGCGGTATCGTTCGTACTCTATGTGCTGTGCGTATATATCGCGGTCGTTTCGGCGGCCTTCTTCATCAAGAGTTTCTGGGTAAAAAGGAGCATCAGTTACCGCATAATTTATTTTGCGCTGGCTCTTACGGCGAATCTTGTCGGCGGGTATTTTTCGAAAGGATCGGCTCATGCGCCTTTCGGAGCGATGATGTACGGCGTTCCGCTGCTGGTAACGGCATTCATGGCGGTCCGTCTTATCTCGAAGGAATACACCGACACAAAAATAGGTCCCGAATCGGTAAAGGAGTGCGTCGACAGACTGCCGACCGGCATATGCTGCTACTTTGAGGGCGGTCAGGTAAAGCTCGTGAACGACCTGATGAGCAGGCTGTGCATAGAGCTGACCGGCGAGAGACTGAGCGACGGCGAATGGTTTGAGCGCAGGCTTAAAGAGCTGAGCATTGCCGATGACGGCGATGCCGTGCTCGTGCAGACACTGGACGGGCGCTATTACAGCTTCAGAAAGCAGATCGCGGACCTCGACGGCATACCGCTGAAGGAGATAGTCGCGTCGGATGTAACGCGCGAGTACCGCCTGACCGCGGAGCTCAAAGAAAAGGAAGAGCAGGTTGCGGCCCTTAACATCAAATTAAAGGAACTCTCGGAGGAGAGCCTGAAGACCGCTATCGAGAAAGAAGTATTGTCTGCGAAGGTCAGGGTACACGACGATCTGGGCAGGGTTATACTGCTGGCGCGCAGATGCCTCAACTACAGGGACAATAATTTCATGAGCCTTGAGAAAACGGCCGAGGAGGTCAGGAAACAGGCCATTCTGATGCTCAGCGAGAGTCCCGATGAGTGGCGCCGTGACTATGGCTATGTATTCAGGACGGCCAAGCAGCTCGGCATGAAGCTGAAGGTCCAGGGCAAGATACCTCAGGGCGAGCGCTCGAGGAGACTGGCGGTATCGGCACTGAACTGCGCGATACTCAATTCGGCCCGTCATGCGGGCGCGGACCAGATCAACGTTAAGTGCGAAAGAGTCAGGGACGAAGCGACCGGCCTGGAGTTCTACGATATGTCGATCAGCGACAACGTTAATTTCCAGGTAGAAAAAGTTGAGGAAAAAGGCGGCTTGAAGAGTTTGCGAAACGAGCTCGAAGCCGAGGGCGGAAGCCTGATAATCAGAGTCGGACAGGGCGTGGGTCTCTACGCCAGGATACCTGCCGACTGACGAAGGGAGTAAAATGGCTTACAGAGTTGTTATTGCCGATGATGAAAAGACTTCGCGGAGTCTTTTCGAGTACATCATCAACGACGCGGAGGATTATAATCTCGAGGGGAGCTTCCCGAGAGCGGGAGAGGCTGCGGATTACTGTACGGCGCACCCGGTAGACCTGTGCATCATGGACATCGTGATGCGTGAAGGTGAGTCGGGGCTCGATGCGGCTGCGCGCATCAGGAGGACCTCGCCCGACACCAGGATCGTGCTCGTGACCTCGAACGTCGATCCCAACAGCATCAGGGTAGCCAGAAAGATAGGCGTTCACAGCTTCTGGTACAAGGAGACCTCGGAGGAGCCGCTGCTCAATCTGATCGGCAGGACTATGGCGGGTGAGAGCATCTACCCCGACAACACACCGAAGATCATTATCGGCAACGCGCCTTCGACCGAGTTTACCAACCGCGAATACGACGTGCTCCGTGAGCTGGTGACAGGCAAGAGCAACCGTCAGATAGCCGATACGCTGGCTGTCAGCGAAGAAACGGTAAAGTCGCATATCCAGCATATGCTCGACAAAACGGGTTACGGCAACCGCGTGGAGCTTTCGATAAACGCCGCGCTCTACGGGCTTGTGACACCGGGCGGGAGCGGCAGCGACAGACCGGAATGATGATATGGTTTATCCCTTTGCGCGGACATCGTGCGGGGTCAGGGTTTATGAATTAAGGAGGAGAAGATGAAAAACTTAAAGAAACTTGTATTGCTGCACTCAAACGACATGCACGGCGATTTCCTCGCGGAGAACGTTGATGCCAATCTGGTCGGAGGCGTTTCGATGCTCTCGGGCTATATCAACAAGGTCCGCCAGGAGGAGGAAAACGTTATCTACGCGATCGCGGGCGATATGTTCCGCGGATCGATCATTGACTCGGAGTTCCGGGGTATTTCCACGATAGAGATCATGAACATGCTCGGACCCGACATCGTGACACTGGGCAACCACGAGGTTGACTACGGCGTTGCGCATCTGCTCTTCCTTGAGAAGTGCGCCAATTTCCCGATCGTTAACGCGAACCTGCATATTTCCACGAACCATGCGCGTCTGTTCAATCCCTGCAAGGTCATCGAGATCGGCGGCATGAAGATACTGTTCATCGGTATCCTGACCGAGAATGTTATCGCGCAGTGCAAGACCGACGGCCTGATCGGAACCTTCGTAAACATCGAGGACGCGGCAGAGGAAGTCGGCAGGATCTGCAATACCTACAACGCGATCGATATCGACTTTACGGTACTGCTGACGCATATCGGCTTTGAAGAGGACAAAAAACTGGCAGCCATGCTTGATCCCGCATGGGGCGTAGATGTTATCATCGGCGGACATTCGCATACATTTATCGACGAACCCGCGACAGTGAACGGCATCCCGATCGTTCAGGCGGGAACCGGAACCGATCAGATCGGACGTTTTGACATCGTTGTCAATACCGATGACAACTGCATAGAGTCCTACAGCTGGAGACCCGTTCCGATCAAGGCGGATACCTGTCCCAGAGATGAGGCGATTGAGCAGATCATCGGCAATTACAAGCACCGCACCGACGAAAAATACGGCCGCATCATCACAAAGTTCGTCAAACAGCTCACTCATCCCACGAGAATACGCGAGACCGAGCTCGGCGACCTGTTCAGCGATGTATTAAAGGAGTCGCTCGGCGTGGATATCTTCCTGCTCGGATCGGGCAGCATCAGGAACGAACAGCTCGGGCCTATCGTTACCAAGGGCGACTTAAACGAGTGCTTCCCTTACGATGACGCCGTTCATATGGTTTACGTTACCGGCGCCCAGCTCAAGCACATGATCAAATACATGCTCCGCGACGGAGTGTTCGCGGGCGAGCACTGTGAGTTCTACCAGCTCTCGAAGGGTCTCGTTGTCGAGTACGATCAGGCTACGCATACTTTCCTCAGGTTCGAGTTCGAGGAGCAGCCTGTGGAGGATGAGCATGTATTCACACTGGGCCTTCAGCATTTCCATTACCTGAACCTCAAGGGTTCGTTCGATATCACACTCGAGGAGCTGAAGAAGAACCGTCCCGACAGAGTGATTTCCACCTCCTGTACTCAGGTTATCGAGGAGGCGCTCCTGGCCGGACAGCACCAGAACGCTTCGGGAGAGGGCCGGCTGATCCTTCATCTGGTATAAGAGGTATGACACGTGAACAGTTTCGGTAAGGGATTAAGGGACGGCATCCCGATCGCTCTCGGGTATCTGGCCGTATCCTTTTCCTTCGGTATCCTCGGTGTAAAATACGGACTCAGCATCGGGGAGACCGTACTAATTTCAATGACCAATCTGACCTCGGCGGGGCAGTTCGCCGGGATCGGCATCATAGCGGCGGGCGGCTCGTACCTTGAGATGTTCATATCCCAGCTGGTGATAAACCTGCGGTATTCACTGATGTCGATCTCGCTGTCACAGAAGGTCGATAAGGACTTTAAGACACCCGCGAGGCTGGCGCTCGGCTTTGCGGTCACCGACGAGATATTCGCGGTGGCTTCGGGCCAAAAGGAAGAAGTCTCAAAAAGCTATTTCCTGGGGCTGGCGACTCTGCCGTATTTCGGCTGGGCGCTCGGCACGCTGCTCGGAGGGCTGAGTCAGGACCTGCTGCCGCAGAGGATATGCACCGCTCTCGGAGTCGCGCTCTACGGCATGTTCGTTGCCATAGTCGTGCCCGCTGTGAAAAAGGCGCGGAGCGTGGCGATCGTTGTCGGTATCGCAGCCGTTTTGAGCTGTATACTGTACTGGCAGCCGTGGTTTGAGATCTCTTCGGGATTTCAGGTCATCATCTGCGCGATAGCCGCTTCGGCGGTCGGCGCGATATTCTTCCCGAGGGATTAAGGAGGAGAGGTCATGAAAGGCAATTATCCGATCTATCTTGCAGTTATGGCCCTTACGACATATGCCGTAAGGGCTTTGCCCTTTACTGCGTTCGCGGGAAAGATAAAGAGCAGGTTCTTCAGGTCTTTCCTGTATTATGTTCCGTACGCGGTGCTTACCGCGATGACGCTGCCGGCCATTCTCTATTCGACCGGCAATATAGTCTCGGCCGCGGTGGGCCTTGCCGTTGCGGTGGTTTTATCGATCATGGAAAAGGATCTGATGACCGTTGCGCTGTTCTCCTGCATAGGAGTATACATAGCGGAATGGCTGATCTGATCCCGGAGTAACGTTATGCTGTATAAGATCAATAATCTGACGGTCTTTCTGGGCGGAGAGGAGATACTCTCGCATCTCGATTTTGAGATCCGCGGCACGGAAAAGATCGCCGTAACGGGACGCAACGGCGCGGGCAAGACCACGCTGCTGCGTTTTATTGCAGGTGAGCTGGAAGCCGAAAGGGACGATGCCCGGACCGCGCCCGTGACAGAGACCGCCAGAGCCGTGACCATAGGGTACCTCAGGCAGACAGCGGCCGCCGATGCGGGAAGGACCGTAAGCGAAATCTGCCTTGACGACTGTCCCGGCTCCGAGGAATGGGAGTTTGACAGGCTTTTTACCGGTTTCGGCTTCGCAAAGGACGATAAGGAGAAAAAACTCGGTGAGTTCTCGGGCGGCGAACAGACCAAGATATCGATGATACGCCTGCTGCTCGAAAAGCCTGACATACTGCTGCTCGACGAACCCACGAACCATCTCGACATGAAGGCGGTGGAGTGGTTTGAGGAGTATCTGCGGGGCTATGAAAAAGCGGTGGTTTTCGTGACCCATGACCGTTTCCTGATGGACAGGGTCGCCCAGGTCGTATATGAGATCGAAAACCGCAAGGCGATCCGCTATCCCGGCAATTACACCGCCTTCAGGCAGGAGAAGCAAAAGCGCTACGAGCTCGCGAGAAAGGCATGGGAGCGCAACCGGAAGGAGAGAAAGCGTCTCGAGCAGCTGATCCTGAAATACAGGAACAAATCAAACAAGGCGGCATTCGCGCGTTCGAGGAAGTCCATACTTGACCGCACGGAAAAGCTTGAAGAGCCGTACCTCGACAGGTCGAGGATTTTCACGGGCGAGATAGTGCCTTCCGATATCGGCGCGAAATGGGTGCTCGACGCGGAGCATCTCAAATGCGGCTATGACGCTCCGGTGATCGAGCTTTCGATAAAGCTCCGCCGCGGCTCAAAGGTCGCGATCGTCGGTGACAACGGCTCCGGCAAATCGACATTTTTAAAGACCGCAGCGGGACTGATCAGACCGCTGGACGGCAAATGCACATTGGGAAACCGCATAGAGATCGGCTATTTCGATCAGATGAGCGCCGCGATCTCATCGGAACAGACCGTACTGGAGCATTTTGCGGGGAAGTTCCCCGGTATGCTCGAAAAGGATATCAGGAAAACTCTGGGCATGTATCTGTTCGGAGGCGCGAACGCAGGCAAAAAGGTGAGCTCGCTCTCGGGCGGAGAAAAAGCAAGGCTCGTACTGGCGGAGATACTTACGGCGGCACCGAATTTCCTGATACTCGACGAGCCTACCAACCATATGGACATAGAGGCCTGCGAGACCATAGAATCGGCGCTTGAGGCATATCGCGGCACGATCCTTTTTGTTTCCCACGACAGATATCTGGTCGGTAAACTGGCCGATTCGTTTTACATTTTTGAGGACGGGAAAGCACTGTACTACCCGTTCGACTACAACCATTACCTCGAGCGGCTCGAAAGACTCGTTACAGCCCGCAGGATCAATGTGAATACGGGCATCCCCGAGATGAAGACGAGCTCCGCGGGTGAGGTAAGGAGCGAGATCATGGGACTCATTTCGGCCGAGGACGCCGCCATGATCGCAAAATTAAAAGCCGTTCCGAAAACGGAGCGGCATGAGATCGGCTTCAAAAATGAGGAAGAGGCCTATAACGACTGGCAGCTCCGTATGGCCGGTGAGGCTCTCGAAGCCGCCCGCCGAAAGCTGGAAGATGCGGACGACTTCGATACATACGAAGCTGCTGTGAAAGGTTTAACCGAAGAGGAAATATCCTGGTACAGTGTTTATTCGGTCTCGGTTTTGGGTACGTCCGGAACCGGATCGTCAAGTCTGTAAATATAATCGAGAGAAGCATCCGTGATGCATTCCTCGGCGTTCAGGGCATCGATGAGGGCGAACAGTTCGGAATCGGGCAGCTCGACCTCTGTCTTGAGCGCGAATGCGTTGATGCTGTCGTATTCGTACATGATCGAGAGACCGTAATCCGAATACTTTGCGCAGATCGCTTCGATCATCTCACGTGTGGTGCCCTCGACCGTGCTGATTATAACGGTTGAGTTCGAATGCTCGGGAACCCAGGGCTCGATAGGATCGATAGGCTCGATGGGGTCGATCGGGAGAATGGGATCTACGGGATCGATGGGATCGATCGGGTACCAGGGCTCTATGGGAGCCTGAGTGGGGTGCTCGGGGATCTCTGCCTTAACGGGAGCGGAAGCCACGCCTGTGAGATACTCGTCGATCAGTCTGACGAGCAGATCGCAGAGCTGTTCCACAACATATTCTCCGATGGTCGGAGTGATGTGCGAACCGCCGATACCGCTGTCATCGGTAAGGAAGGTATAGGTACCGCCTGTTACCATGGCAAAGGTACGGAGCAGGAACTCTGTGGTCTTGTCAACGCCGCTCGATGCAACGGGGATCACGCGGATGCCCTTTTCTACCGCCGCTTCGAGAGTGGAAGCGAGGCTGTCGCGTACGTCCTGTCTGTTGTGGGGCGGAGCGTCGAGTACGAGGAACATGAGCTTGACAGCGTCCTCGGACCACTCGTGCTTGCTCACCGCGTCGTCGAGAGCGAGCTCAACGGCCTCTTCATAATCTCCGCCGCCGTCGGCGTATTCTGCCTTGAGCGCTTTGAGCTCTTCGTCAATGTTCGCGCTGAAAGGATATGAACGAACGATGTAGGTATCCTCCAGATCGCGGTAGAAATTCACGCTGAGCCTTAACGAAAGGTTGGGGTTCGCATTCTTTACCCTGTTGATCACATCTTCAAGCTCTGCCTGCAGATATTCAAGCTCATCCCACATCGAACCGGTGGTATCGATCATGAACATGAGGTCGAGTGCCTTGGGAACGGGATTGAAGCTGCCGAAGGAGAGCTCAATAACGGCGTCCTGATCGAGATCGGCGCTTGTTATCATGTAATCGAACTCATTTCCGCCGTAATTCACCTTTAACGAAGCGGGTGCGCCGCTGTCGCCGAGAACATTATAGTAAACATAAGCCATGCCGGCATTGTCGGTGCGGCAGGTCCAGCGAAGCGAACCGTCGGCCGAGAATACCTTAACGACCGCATTGGCCATGGCACTTCCGTCCTCACATGCCGCATGGATCACGAGGCGGCCGAAAGGAGTAAGGCTCCAGTCGCGGAAATATCTGCCGAAATCGTCATCCTGTCCGTTTGCGATCAGGGCCTTTAAGAACGCGTAGTTCTTATTGTCGTTCCATTCGCCTGCGGTAAGGAGTCCGGCCTTGGGGGTCGGGCGATAAAGATCGGGGGCATAGTCGGATGTGCCGAACTCAATGCCTTCTGTCTCGGAGCCTGAGAACATTGCACCGTCAGCCAGTCCTTCGGGGGCCATATCCCATGAAGAGTCGCCGGCCAGAGGCAGTTCGCCGTAAAAACCTCCGTCGAAAGATGAACCTGATGCATCATCGGCGGCTTCCTTTGCAAGTGACTTCGATTCGAACCCGGCGATGAAATCACTTATAAGAGACGACGAAGCCTCATCGGACGAACGGCCTGTTAAGTCGGACGGAGATAAGGAAGCGTCGGTTTCGGATGCGTGATCGCCGGTCGCCGGTGCCGCCGTTGCGGCGGGAGCCGATGCAGTGCTGTCCCTGTCGGAAGCCGATGTGCTGCCCGCAGGAGCCGTATCGGTCTTGCCCGATGATGACGAGCCGCCGTCGGAGCCGTTTGTCGCGCCGTTGGTGACCTTATCGGGAGCAACCGAACTGTCGGTATTCTTTTTGCAGCCGCTCAGTGCAATTACCAGCACGAGGATGACTGCGATGATCCTGATAGTTTTTTTCATAAACAAATCCTCCTGTCTTTTCTGTCCTTTTCGAACATTAGACGAAGCGGCAGAAAAGGGGGTTCCATTTTTTTTATTGTTTTACCATGGCCGGGAATGTGAGCTCCGCGTCTTCCCCGTCGTCATCGAGGGAAACGGTGTAATTCCTGGTGATGTATCCTTCGAGAGTGAGCCTTAAGGATACGGTCCCGACAGGCTTGTCTAGGATCAGCGAGCCGTCCTTTATCACGCCCTTGTATACGTCGTTTACATAGACCGCGGTGCCCTCGGTGCAGTGTATGATCAGGCTGAGGTCATCGGATGTCCCTGAAACGGGAGTGGGCGAAGGTGTGTCGTCGGTGGTATTGTCCTCGATATCGGAGTAAGGGTCATCCTCTACAGGCTCGGGAGTAGGTGTCGCCGCGTCGGGATCGTACATCAGATCCTCCGCTGCGGGTGCCGCCGGAGCTGCAGACAGGCTTATGTCAACGGATGCCGTGGGCTTTGAGGTATAGAGCAGGCCCTCATAGGTGGTATAGCCGCTCAGCACCGCCTCGATATAGTGCTCGCCGTAGGTGATGGGAACGGGCTGGGTATAGGGGGTAAGTATGCCGTCGATATAGAGGTTCGCAAAGCCGGGATCGATCGTGAATCTGACATTGCAGTATTCCACGGGTTCGGGTGAGAACGGAGCCAGATCGAACACTGCCGTTTTGTCGCGGCTGACCAGGAGCGTGCCGGTGCCTTTCAGATCGCCGTTTTCGGCCGTGATCGGATAAGTGCCCTCCTGCAGCGTGAGCAGCAGGTCCTCGGTGATCTGGACCGTCAGACCGGTGCCGATATAGAGCGTGCCACCGATAAACGCCCGGTCGTTGGCCAGACGCAGGTATCCGTGTCCGGTCGTGACCTTCAGCATATACACGAAGCCGTCGATGCTGTAGACGGAGAGCACATCGCTCTTATAGAGGGTATCCTGTGAGACGAAATATCCGTCGTTGAGCACCAGCAGGGAATCGTCGTAGCGGTAGACCGCCTCGCCTATCGACATGCGCATGATGTCGCGCTCGTTTACGAGATTGCGCACTCCCTTGTACACGCTGACATTGGCCATGCCCTTAAGACTTATGATCCTGTTCTGCGCGGTACGGGATACGGTAACAAAATCGCCGGGCTTAAGAAGGGATGCGGTTATCGCGCGTCCGTAGCCCGTGGTCATATTGGTGGCTCCGGAGTAAGTATATTCCTCGAAATCCTTGCTTCCGAGCCTGCAGAGCACTATGACGGAATCGTCGGTATTGACTTCGGCAACGATCGCGTCAAAGGTCTCTTCGGAAGGCTCGGGCGTGATCGAGACCGCGGACGCGGTGCCCGAAGGCGCGGGAGTGGATAAGGGGCCTTTTCCTTTGTCATTGTCGGAATTAAGCACCTTTACGATCGAAAATATGATGATCAGCAGTACTACGCCTATCCCCGCGAAAATGGGGAGTTTGTAATTGGTTTCTTTGTTCATGTCAGTCCTGTCTGTTGTTTAATGCCAGTTCCAGCAGTTTTTCCGGAGTATTTAAGGAAGGATCGGCAAGCACCGCCGAAAGCAGTCTCTCGAGCGTTTCTCCGACGGCCTTTCCTGCGGGGATGCCTGCCTGCATCAGGTCGTGCCCGTTTACCGCGAGGGACTTGATATCGGTGCAGTCGCCCGAATCGATGATGCTTTGGCAGAGCGCCCGTGCGTCCGCAAGATCGAGTGAGGGATCCGCAGCCCCGATAAAATCAAAGAGCTGCCCCATAAGACTGCGTCCCGCGTCGTTCATGAGCCTGCGCATACCTGTGGGATCGAGGGCGGTGACAGGCACCTGCCTGAACTTAAGCAGGGACTTTACCGTATATATGGTCTGGTTGTCGAACTTTAAGCGGTGCATGATCTCGGAGGCCGAACCCGTATATAAAAGAAGAAGCGCCCATCTTACCGCGGTATCGCAAGGCGCGGCGGCAAGTCTTTCGCACAGCTCGCTCATGCGTCCGCTTTTTGCGGTATGTTCGAGTTCCGGCAGTATGACGCGGTCGATCCCGAGCTCATGCAGGAGAACGAGCCTGTCGGGCCAGTCGGACATGAGCAGCTTATGCAGCTCGGAATGTATGCGCTCCGCGCTGATATTCGCCAGATTCGGAGCCAGTTTGCGGGCCGCCCCGAGAGTGGCGGGATCTATATCGAAGCCCAGCTGCGCGCTGAAACGCACCGCACGCAGGATCCTTAAGGCATCCTCCCCGAAGCGCGCCTCGGGCACGCCGACGCAGCGGATCAGTCTGTTTTCGAGATCGTCCTTTCCGCCGAACATGTCAACGAGTCCCTTTGAGTTGCAGGCCATCGCGTTTATCGTAAAATCGCGTCTTTTCAGGTCTTCCCCGAGCGAGCGGGTAAACGCCACGCTGTCGGGATGACGGCTGTCCGAGTATTTCCCGTCGACACGGTAGGTCGTGATCTCGTAGCCGTCTTTGCCGAACATCGCGGTGACGGTACCGTGCTTAATGCCGGTATCGACGGTGCGGGAAAATATCGCTTTTGTTTCTTCGGGCAGAGCCGAGGTCGTGATGTCCCAGTCCTGAGGCTCGCGTCCGAGCATGCTGTCGCGGACGCAGCCTCCGACGGCGTATGCCTCGTGACCCGCATCCTCCAGTTTTTGTATTATATATGAAACCCTCTCGGGGATCGTAATGTTCAGATTTTCGGTATTGCTCATCCGGCGGTTCATACTCCTTCCGATATTCGCCTTACATTATAGCATATCTGCGGTGTCTGTGTGAAATCTTTGTGAAGTGAGCAAAAATGCTTTATTTTTTCGGTTTTTTATGCTATAACTGTATCTCGGAGCCTGTCGGAGGACAGGCAAAGTTTTATTCGGGACCGGTTAAATGCCGGTTCCTGCAGAGGAGGAAGACAAATGAAAAAGAAGCTTACGGCAGCAGCTCTCGTGCTTTGCCTCGCACTTGTTCTCGGTGCATGCAGCAAGGGCAATGCCAATGTTATCACAGGGTATAAGAGCGGAGACGTGACCCTCGGACAGTACAAGGGTGTTGAATACAGCCCCCTCTCAACAGAGGTGACCGATGAAGATATCCAGAAAAAGATCGATTCGTTTTTGAACAACAATAAGGAAAAGGTTGAGATCACAGACAGGACCGACGTACAGAGCGGCGATGTCGCTAACATCAATTTTACCGGCTATATGAACGATGAGACTTTTGAGGGCGGCACAGGCGAGAATTATGATCTGACGATCGGCACAGGCCAGTTCATCGAAGGCTTCGAGGACGGACTCATCGGCGTCAATAAGGGCGAGACCGTTGATCTGAACCTCAAATTCCCCGATCCTTATCAGAACAATCCCGATTTCTCGGGCAAGGATGTTAAGTTCACCGTTACGGTCAACGGCATCTACACTATGGTTACTCCCGAGTTTACCGACGAGCTCGTTGCGGACAAGACCGATTACAACACTACGGCCGAGTACCGTGATTACGTTGCTTCACAGCTTAAGACCCAGCTTGAGTCCGACGCTCAGAGCAGCAAGGAGTACGATATCGTTAAAAAGGTCATTGAGAATTCTACCTTCAAGAAGGATCTGACAGACGAGATCACCGAAGCAAAGAACAACATGATCTCCAGCTACAACTCGATGTATCAGTCGGCATACGGCGTTGACGCCGCTACATTCTTCGCTGCCATCTACGGCATGGATGCAGCTACGTTTGATGAGTACATGAAGAACCAGGCCGAGATGAACACCAAGTTCGGATACGTGGCATCGGCTGTGGCAGAGCAGGAGAAGATCGAGTGCACCGAGGATGAGATCGCGGAGCTCGCAAAGAATATGCTCGACTCATACGGATATCAGAGCATCGAGGAGCTGTACGCACAGCTCAAGAGCGTATATAAGACCGAGGGCAAGGATGTTGTCGCAGCTCAGGTCAAGCTCAACAAGGCCGCCGACATCATGTACGACAACGCGGTAGCGGTTGCGGAAGCATCAGAATAAAATATAAGATCATTTCAGACAAAATATCAAAAATAAAGCCCGTCCGGAGCTATCCGACGGGCTTTGTTTTTTTAGATGTAGCAGACAACATCTACTCTCGATCCTGCGGCGGGAACCGGGATCACGCTGCCCTCGACGGGAGCGCCGTTGACCGTAAGACCGGATCTTCCGGCTTCTCTGGTGACACGGATGTTGTAGAGGCTGCCGCGGTAGCGGCGTGTTACGCTGTAATCGCCGAGCTCCGCGGGAACGCAGGGCTTAACGGAAAGTCCGTCAAGCGTGGGCTGTACGCCGAGTATCGCCTGGCTGATATCAACAAATGCCCATGCCGCGGTACCCGTAAGGAACGAGTTCTTGGCCTCGCCGTAATGAACGGCTTCGCGGCCGGCGATCATCTGCGAGTAAACATAAGGCTCCGTGCGGTGGATCTCGCTGACATCCTCAAGGAATGCGGGGCAGCTGCGGCGGTAGATATCGAACGCCATCTCGGCGTCTCCGATGACGGTCGCGGCTACCGAAACCCAGGGATTGTTGTGGGTGAATATCGCGCCGTTCTCCTTGTATCCGGGCGGATAAGAGGAGATCTCGCCGAGTTCGACATGATATGTCGTATAGCAGGGAGCGAGGATCTCTACGCCGTAATCGTTGACCAGCCATTTCTTGACGGAATCGAGCGCCTTGCGGCCGTATCCCTTTTCCTGTCCGATGCCTGCCATGGTGCAGAAGCCCTGAGGCTCGATGAAGATCTTGCCTTCCTCGCACTCGTTCGAGCCGACCTTGTGGCTGTATGCGTCGTAAGCGCGCAGGAACCATTCGCCGTCCCAGCCGTACTCTTCGGTGGCCTTTTTGATCTTGCCGACTTCATTGCGGACACTGTCGGCCTCATCCTTGCTGCCGAAATGCTCGCAAAGGTCTGCGTACTCGAGACCGTACTTTACGAACATGCCTGCGATGAATACAGACTCGGCAACGGGGCCTTCACTCGGACCGAAGGTCTGGAAGCTCTCGCCGGGCTCCTCGGAGAAGCAGTTGAGGTTCAGGCAGTCGTTCCAGTCGGCGCGGCCGATGAGCGGAAGTCCGTGAGGACCTTTGTTATTGACAATGAAATTGATGCTGCGGCGGAGATGCTCCATCAGAGGCTTCTCGCTGCCTTCGACATTGTTGAAAGGAGTGGGATGCTCGAGGATCGTGGCATCGCCGGTCTCGCGGATATAGGCTGCGGTGCAGGCAACGAGCCAGAGGGGATCGTCGTTGAAGCCGCCGCCGATATCGGCGTTGCCTCTCTTGGTCAGAGGCTGGTACTGATGATATGTGGAACCGTTCTCGAACTGGATCGACGCTATATCGATGATCCTTGCTCTCGCGCGGTCGGGAACCAGATGCATGAAGCCGAGCAGATCCTGACACGAATCACGGAAGCCCATGCCGCGGCCGGTACCGGTCTCCCAGTAGCTCGCCGAACGGCTCATATTAAATGTAACCATGCACTGGTACTGATGCCAGATATTTACCATGCGGTTGAGCTTGTCGCTGCCGCTCTCCAGATGATAGATGCCGAGCAGGTCGCTCCAGTACTCCGCAAGAGCCTTGAAAGCTGCCTCTACGCGGGCATCGGTATTATATTTGCCGATGAGCGCGAGCGCGGGAGCCTTGTTGATGACGCCCTTTGACTCGAACTTGCGGTCGCGGGGAACCTCAACGTAGCCGAGCTGGAATACATAGCTCTTTTTCTCGCCGGGAGCGAGAGTGAGCTTAAGCTGATGGGAAGCGATCGGATACCATCCGCTGGCAACCGTATTGCCCGAAGTGCCGTTCTCGATCTGGATGGGATCGTCCCATGCGCGGCGCGCGCCTAAAAATACGTCTCTGTCTGTATCGAAACCGTTTACGTCGGCATTGACCGTGAAGAAAGCGTAATGATCGCGGCGCTCCCTGAACTCGGTCTTATGATAGATCGTGCTGCCGACAACCTCGAGCTCGCCGATCGAGAGATTACGCTGATAATTGTTCGCGTCGTCTACCGCGTTCCAGAGGCACCACTCGATGCAGCTGTAGATCGTAAGCTCCTTTGTTTCGGAGGAATCGTTGGTGATCTCGAGACGGTTGAGCTCGCAGGCATCGCCCAACGGAACAAAAGCGGTGAGCTTTGCGTTCACGCCGTTCTTTTTGCCGGTGAAAACGGTATAACCCATGCCGTGACGGCACTCATAGGAATCGAGTTCGGTTCCCGCGGGGAGGAACGAAGGGCTCCATGTGCAGCCGCCGTCCTTGATGTAGTACATCCTGCCGCCGATATCGTTGGGAACGTTGTTGTAGCGGAAACGCGTGATGCGGCGCAGCTTTGCGTCGCGGTAGAAATCATAGCCGCCTGCGGTGTTCGAGATCAGACCGTAAAAGCCGTCGTTGCCCAGATAGTTGATCCAGGGCAGGGGCGTGGCGGGTGTCGTGATGACATATTCGCGTCTGTCGTCATCAAAATAGCCGTACTTCATAGTAAACCTCCAAATGTTTATCCGATCAGCCTGTAATTAAGGAGAAACGGAACGTTGTCTGCATCTCCTTAATCGTTTTCGTAATTACAGTATATATGCTTACACGCGAAAAAGCAATAGAAGATTTTGACGAGAATGGTGTGTTTTTTTGATTGTTTTTTAGATTGATTTATCTATATCGATATAGTAAACTTTGTTTATGGTTTTTTTATGATTTGAACGGAGGTATAGAATTATGGCTTTTTGTCCCAATTGCGGCGCGCAGGTTGAAGACGGTGTTGCGTTTTGCCCTCAGTGCGGAACGGGTCTGAACGGAGCTGCACCCATGCCGCCCATTGATATTTACGATCACACCGTGGAGTTTCATCCCCAGGATATTTCCGACAATAAGGTATATGCGATGCTCTGCTACCTTATGGGTACCATCGGCATTATCATCGCCCTTCTCGCGAGTGCCGAGTCGCCTTACCTTAAGTTCCACATCAGACAGGCGGTCAAGCTCAGCGTGACTTCGATGCTCACATGGATCGCGGCTGTCGTACTGTGCTGGACTATCATTGTTCCGATCGCGGCGATCGTTCTGGTAGCGGCACTGTTTGTCATCAGGATCATCAGCTTCTTCCAGATCTGCAGCGGAAGAGCGGTTGAGCCCGCCATTGTGCGCAGTCTCAACTTCCTGAGATAACATATGGTCATGATGTTTGCCCGGGCCCGGCACTCTGCAGGTCCGGGACACATTTTTGATAATAGAATATAGTTTGGAGAAAAAAATGAAAAAGAATCTCTCAAGGGTGCTCAGACTGCTGATCATCCTTACGGCAGCGTTTATACTGACCGCCTGCAAAAAACTCGAGGTTACCGCCGACGAATTCGTCGAGTTCACCGATCAGGGATATGACGGCATCGGTACCTCAAAAGCGGAGTTCGATTACAAGGAGATGCTCAAGGACGTAAAGGACAAGATGAAGGACGAGCGTTACTCCGCAGCCAGGAAAATACTCAAGAACGTGACTCTCACTCCCGAAACGGTCAAGGATGTTTCGAACGGACAGACCGTTACATTCGAGTGGGACATCGACGAGGACGACATCAAGGAGCTCGAGGAGGAGTGCAAGCTCATCGTTAAGTTCAACGATGTGGAGCATAAGGTCAGCGGACTTACTCCCCTCAATGAGGTCGACATTTTCAGGAATCTTAATATTTCCTACAGCGGCTACAATACCATCGGAACCATCGACTACGCTTACGGCGAGGGCTATGTCGAGTACACCTTCGACAAGACCGAGGGCCTTTCGAACGGCGATACCGTAAAGGTCACCGCGTCGCTGGACGAATGGTACAAAGACAGCTACACGGACCTTAACGCGTATATGGCCAACATGGGCGAGAAGCCCGCGAGCCTGACAAAGGATATCGTGGTTTCGGGTCTTACGGAGCTTAAGGATTACGATCCTTTCGCGAGCGTATCGCTTAAGTACTCGGGCATGGACGAGTCCGGTACCGCCGAGATCTCGACAGACTGGTCCGACAGCTATTATTATTACTGGGAGTACTCTCTCGACAAGTCTTCCGATCTGAAAAACGGCGACGTGATCACTGTTACCGCGACCGTGTACGACGGCACTCCGATCGAAGAATATGCGGCTAAGTACTACGGACTTAAGATCGCGCAGACATCAAAGCAGTACACGGTTGAGGGACTCGTCGTACTGGCGGGAACTGTCGCGGACATCGTTCCCGAGGGTCTTGAGGGCCTGACACAGGCCGGAAAAGACGCGATCGTTTCATTGGTTGACGGCTGGACCGCGACCGACCTGGTAATGATCGAGGATCTGGGCACAGTGCTCGGATACGAAGAGGATTACTGGTATACCGACAAGTATATACCTTATGTTTACAAGATATACCGCGTAAAGACCCATAATGATAAGGACGGGGAGTTCTCGTTCTACTGGTACGCGAGCTGCAATAACGGCGTTCTTTCGGATGACGGAACTCTCACGATCGACCCGGCTTCCTTCGATTGCCCGACAAACCACTATTCATCGTGGTGGGGTGTATCGGGAGAGGCGTTCTACGGACCTTCGGGCGATCTGTTCTACGTAGGCTTTGATTCACTCGAGTCCCTGTACAAGACCAAGTTCGAAGACAGGAGCCTCCTCATTAAGGAGAATACGGTCAACGAGGACGCACCCGCAGCTATCCTGTTCCCCGAGAACGGAGCGGGTGAGGAGCCCGAGGCCGGCCAGACCGGAGCCTGATATCTGCGGACGGATACATATTTACATTTACACCGGGATCGATTATTCTATGCGAATAATAGCCATATAAAAAATACGGAGGGAAAAGATTATGAAGTTTTGTCGTTTTTGCGGTAAACAGCTCGGCGATGACGAAGTATGTGACTGCGAGGAATCCAAAAAAGCTGCGGAAAATGCGCAGACCGAGGGTGCCGAGACCGGTACCGACAGCAATGCCGTGATCGATAACGAAAAGGATTCGGTTACTCTTGATGTTTCGGGCGTTGTTGAGAAGGCTAAGAGCCACAAGGACCTGCTGATCAAGATCGGCTGCGGCGTAGCCGTAGTTATCCTGCTCCTGATCTTAAAGAGCCTGTTCTCGGCCAGCTACAAGACACCTATCAACAACATCGTAAGCGCCATCAATAAGGGCAAGAAGGCAGATTACCTTACACTGTACAACGCAGGCCTGCCCAAGAACCTCGCGAAGCTGAACAAGGAGTTCTACACCACCCTTTACGAGGACAGTCTCGAGGACAAGAATGACGATATCAGCGACGCGTTTGAGGAGCTGAAGGACAAGTATCCCAAGTTTAAGATCAAGTTCGATATCGATTCCAAGGAAAAGCTTACGAAGACCGAACTCAGCGAATTCAAGGACGAACTCGAAGAGGGTGACCTTGAGGATCTCGATGACACGATCGACGAGATCGAGGACGAGATCGACGATAAGGCCGAGGATCTGGCGGATATGCTCGATGTAAGCGAGAGCGATCTGAAGAAGGTGCTCAAGGACTACATCAAGTATCTCAAGAGCTTCAAGAAGATCAAGATCACAGCCGGCTACAAGGTAAGAGGCCAGTACATTTTAAAGAACGGCGGCGATGAGATCAACAAGACCGACAAAGTTACGATGTACATCGTTAAGATGAACGGCAACTGGGTTATCTTATCCACAAAGAACGGTGAGAAGTTCCGTTTCGATTCCGAGAAGAAGTCATACGATAGGGTCAGATTCCTTCATGACTACATCAATATCTTCTACGAGAATGCCGCAGCGCCCAGCCTCTTCTAAAATCTTTTGAGTTTTTTCGGGCAGGATCCTCAGGGTCCTGCCCGATTTGCTTTTTAAAAACGGATAGTGTATACTTGTCCGCAGTAAATCAAGGGAGAAAACAGAATGAAAAGCAAAAGCAATATCAGGATGATCGCAGCGGCTTTGCTCGCGGCTGTGATAATGGCGCTGCTTCCGGCAGCCGGAGTGCTGGCGGATGAAGATTTCACGCCCAAGTACAGCGACGATGAGCTGTATAAGATCTACGACGAGCTGATCGCGGAGTACATGAACGACAACGACCCCGATGCGGTATTCGCGGTAACGGGAATAGGAGTCGGAGGAGCCGTGATAAACGGAGAACTCACCGGTTTCGGAGAGAGCGGTCTGGAAAAAAGAGTTGTCGTTACGGTCAGATATCAGTACTATGAGGAGTACAAAAAGAAGATAGAGGACAAATACGGCGACGCCGTTTATGTCGAGTATTCGGAGAGCTCAAAGGCCGAGTACGAGTCACAGAACATTTCGTTTGACGACGGAACCGGCAATGCCGCGGATCCCGCCGCGAACGCGCAAACGGCCGATCCGGCGCGCATATCCGAAGGCGAGAGCGCGCACGGCACCGGTACTTCGGCAAAGGCGCAGATCATCGTAGGCGTGATCCTGGCTGCGGCTGCCGCGGTCGCGATATACTTCTACGTAAAAAAGAACAGAAAACCCGCTAAGAAGGGCAAAAAGAAATGAAATATCCCCGCAGGACCGGCCAAGCGCCGTGACTGCGGGGATTTTGTCTTATTTATGCGATCTGATAAGGTTTTTGATATCGGCCGCGGTGCAGTCGGTCAGGTCCGAGAGCCTGATCGGCAGTATCTGTGAATCGCCGAGGAATATATAGAGCGTGCCGCTCCAGGTGCGGACTGCGGTAACCTGGCCGTAGATATACTCGCTGGCGCTCGGAAGACCCGTGATCTTGAAGAACTCATTGTAGAACCTGAAGGTCGGCTTGGGGCAGGATTTAACGTCATAGCGCTTTTTCAGGGCCTCTTTTGCCTTGTCGGCGGCTGAGTAGTGCATGTAGAGCAATACCACGATGAAGATGCCGAGAACGATAACGTGCAGGAGTTGCGCCTGCAGGAGCTTGAATATGGTGATAACGGCCAGTATGCCGACCAGCATGACGAAAGTAGGCTCGGGGCTGATCCATGCCCTGAACATGCCGAGACGCTCGAAGAGCGCTTCGTCGTAGCTCGTGGTGACCGTGTAGGCCGGAGGCGTGCTCATGTCGATCTCTCCGGCAGCCATCCGCTCACGGAAGGCGGTCATTGCGTCGGAAACCTGCTTTGCTTTTTTGTCGCGCCTCTTTCCGAGGAAAACGAACAGGAGAATGACGGCCGCGATGAGCACAACAAATACGATTATGATGACGATGAGCTTGAGTCTGGCGACACGGACCAGCTCCTCGTATTCCTCGTGGGTGAGGATCTTTGTGAACGAAACGCCGGAAACGATTTTGCGCAGGAAGCTCTCATCGCCGTCCGCCATACCTTCGGTGAATGTGTCGAACTGAAGCATCTCACCGTTGATTATCGTGCCGTAGATGACTTCGGAGCAGGGATTCTCCGTAGAACGCGCGTCTATGAATATCCTGACGAAAGGAAGCTCGTTCAGATCGCGGCTCACGCTGAACTCGGGCGGGAGCGCGGTACTCTGGGATGAAGCCGACATCGCGTTGTTCATGTAATCGAGGATGTCGCTGTCGCTCATGTCCGCAAAAGAAAATACATCCGCGGTGCTCGAGGTGCGGTTGGTTATCAGGTTGACCGTAAGCTTGCTCGAGGGCTCATAGAACGAGGCCGCAACGCCCATGTCCTTAAAGGACTTGAGTGTGGCCGACGGATCGGAGATGCCGGCTTTCTGCCAGATCTCGTCATACTGCGCGGTATCCTGCGTCATTACAAGGACATCGTCGTCAATACTTATCTTCAGGTAGTGTGTTTCATTTGTAAACTCGGCTGCCGAGGCACGCGCCGCGGGCATTATCAGAAAAAAAGCCGCCGCGAGGATCAGCAGCGCCAGAGTCTTTATGCTGTTTTTTCGCATGATATTCTCTTTATCCCTTCGATAAAAATTTCAATGAATACTTTATATTATAACCCGACGGTTGTCAATCCGCGCAGATGCTTGAAAAAAGAGCGTTTTTGACGTAAAATATAAAGAAGGCAGCATAATTGAGGGGGCATTGCAAAATGGGCGAAGCAAAACATCAGACGACCCGTCTCGAACGGGCCGCTTACAGCGCGTATTTTTTCGGACAGAACATATTCTATGTGATCATAGCCACATACGTTTCGACTTTCCTTCTGAACATGGGAATGAGCGAGGCGGTGGCGGCGGTAGTGTGTCTCGCGCCGCAGATATGGGACATCATTAACGATATAGTGTTCGGCATCATCGTCGACAAGACAAACCTGAAGGGCGGCAAGTTCCTGCCCTGGCTCAAGATCAGCTGGATATTCATTCCCGCGACCACGCTGCTGTTGTTCTTTATGCCGCAGGGGATGTCGCAGGGCAGGATGGCTGCATGGGTCATCGTGGCATACTCGCTCTGGTCGGTAGCGTATACGATGTGCGATACGCCTATATTCGCGCTTTCCACGGCGATGAGCGAGTATATCTCGGAGCGTACCGCTATCCTTTCAGTGGGACGTGTTTTCGCGACCGTAGGCGCCATCGTCGGCACACTCGGCATCGAAGCGCTCTACGGCAATGTCGGCTGGAGGAGCACTGCCCTGATCTGCTCGGTACTCTCGATGCTGTGCATGTTCCCGATACTGGTCCTCGGCAAGGAGCGCACCAAGGTCGACCGCGGTCCCTCGATACATTTTAAGGATCTGGCCGGAGCGCTTGTGAAAAATAAGTATCTGCTCATTTTTTACATATCGTTTTTGTTTGTGAGCGTATCAAATTCTGTACAGATCATCGTTCCGATATTCGCGGAATATGTTCTCGGGAATACGGATAAGGGAACCATCCTGCTCGCGATGGCCATGCTGCCCGCGGTAGTCCTGAGCTTCTTTATCCCGGCGCTCTGCAAAAAGTTCGACAAGTTTTTCATCTATCTCGCTACAGTGATCATTTTTGCGGCGGCATCGCTGCTGCAGTTCTTTGTGGGCTATTCGAACGAGATACTGCTCGATGTGATCATGGCGGTCAGGGGCGTGGGACTGATCGGTGTCGGAGTCATCGCTTACCTGTTCACACCCGACTGCGTCGAGTACGGCCAGTATAAGAACGGTGTCCGTCAGGAGGGCATCTGCTTCGCGATACAGACCTTTGTCACCAAGCTTTCGGGCAGCATCAACAATTCGATGTGCATGGCGATCCTGGCCGCGATGGGCTTTGTCGCAAAGAACGCGACCGATATCATCGTAAACGGTGAGGTGATCGGTCATGAGGTCGATATGATAGGCAAATCGGCCTGCTGGTTCGTATTTACGATCGTTTCCGCGATCGGGCCGCTCGTGGCGCTCCCGATCCTGATCCTCGGCTATAAGCTCAGGGACAGGGACGTAGAGCTCATGACACTCTGCAACAACGGAGAGATTACGAAAGCCGACTGTGAGTCACGGCTTTCGCGGCAATATTGACAGGCGCGAGGAGGCGCAAAGATATGGAATATAAGCAGCGCAGCACACGGTTTTTCGGCAGGAGCATAACTGCGAAGGCGGGAGCCCTGATCGCTCTCATTCTCGCATTTATCCTCTGTGTGCCGGAGGTTTCGTACGTACCGGGCATCCCCGGCACGGTTGAGGTCGAGGCGGCGGTCAAGCTCAACATCAAGAAGCTGGTCATCGCGCCCGGACAGAGCTACACGATCTCGGTCAGCGGCTCGAAAAAGGATTTTACCTGGACGAGTTCCAATAAGGCCGTTGCGACGGTCAAGGCCGGGAGCAAAAAGTATCAGGGCGTGATAACCGGTGTCAAAGAGGGCGTGACCACGATCACCGCGACACTCGGCAGCAAGTCCTACGAGTGTACCGTCGTTGTAAACGCGGAGGCGGAAGGCCCCGAGGCATACGGCGATACGCTTTCTTCGACAGGCTCGTTCAAGGACATTACGATCTATGAGTGCAAGGGTGACAAGAATACGGTTTCTCGCAGCGACAAGTCCCAGAAAAAGGCTAAGACCCTGACTGCGGCAAAGGACATGAAGCTAAAGAACGACGACTATCTGACCGTCGCGTCAAAGGGTCTCATGCGCCTGTGCATGGACGACGAAGAGTTCGTATATATGGCTTCGGGCACCGAGGCCGTTGTGTCAAAGGGATGGTTCAGCAGGTCGAAGGTTGTCCTCGTAAAGGGCGAGATGATAGCCGAGGTACAGAAGCATCTCGGAGAAGGCGAGAGCCTCAACATCGTCACTCCCAATACGAGTATGGCGATCAGAGGCACGGTCGTTGCGGTCAAGAGCACGATCGACAAAAAGACCAAGGCCGTCACTACGGTAAACTATGTACTTGAGGGCAAGGCCGAAGTGACCTACACCGATAAAAAGGGAAAGACCCAGACCGTTAAGCTCAAAGCCGGAGAGGGCATGAAGGTCAAGTCCTCCGCAAAGGGCAAGACTTCCTCGAAAAAGACTGCGGACGTCAGCGCGTTCAAGTTCACGGGCATCGATGTCACAAAGCTTAAGGGCGCGGACGGACCCGTATCGATCGATACCGGAAAGACCGGCAACGGCGATGATACCGGAAAGACCGGCAACGGCGATGATACCGGAGATACGGCAGCGTCGGAGGTTGTATATACGATAGGCGGCCAGCTAGAAGGCAAGGCCACCATACCGAATGTGACAAAGACCGACAGCGCGGTATATATCGGCAAATACTGGGGCATCACCGGCTACAAGAGTTACGAGGAAGAAGAGGGGGATGTCGGCGATTATCCGAGTGATTATCCCGACTGGTATTATATGGGCGACAAAGAGCCGATATATGGCTGGATCCCTTACGATGAGAACGGATTTGAGGGATACATCTTCAATACGGACAAAATGGGCATACCCGTATATTATGTGAGCGGCGATTCGGTCGACATTTTCACCTCGGGCAGCCTGTTCTACAACGGGCGCTGGATAAAGCTCGCTGCCGACGGAAAGGGCAGCTATAAATACGACGCGACGATGACTAAGCTCAGCGCGGCGGGCAGCCTGTACGACTCAAAGGTTTCGGGCACAGGATATGCCAGATATGTCGATAAGGTCGACTGGGATTCGGTAAACGGCGGACTCGGCGGCTCGGAAGAGTATATGTACAACGCGGTCGGCAACAAAGCCACTCTGAAAAAGGGTGTATGGCTGGCTCCGGGCGTTCAGGGCGCGTCACCCTTCATCGTGGTGGTAGGCAACCCTTAACCGGCGCCGAAGGTTGTTGACATGAATATGCGTGAGTGCTAAAATCAACGCAGATTACGGCAGGGGGAGTAATTGCCCCCTGCTTTCTTCGAAAAGTGAGACATTCAGGAGGAAGAGATGACACAGTCCAGAACACATAACTGTAATGAACTCAGACCTGCAAACATAGGCGAGAAGGTTACGCTCGCAGGCTGGTACGAGAACATGCGTAAGGTCAGCAAGAACCTGGGATTCCTTGTTCTGCGCGACTTTTACGGAACCACTCAGATCGTTATCGAGACCGAGGAGATGATGGCGATCGTTGACGCGCTCAACTGCGAATCCACGATCCAGGTGACAGGCACCGTTCGTGAGCGTTCGAGCAAGAACCCGAACCTGCCCACAGGCGAGATCGAGGTTGTTCCCGAGCAGATCAATGTACTCGGCAAATGTATTTACAATGAGCTGCCTTTCGAGATCAACCGCTCGAAGGAGGCAGATGAGAATACCAGGCTCAAGTACCGTTACCTCGATCTGCGCAATCCCGAGGTTAAGTCCAAGATCGTTCTGCGTTCGCAGATCGTATCCGAGCTGCGCAGGAGCATGAACGACCACGGTTTCCTTGAGATCACGACACCTATACTTACCGCATCCTCGCCCGAGGGTGCCAGAGACTATCTGGTTCCTTCGCGTAATTACCCCGGATGCTTCTATGCGCTGCCCCAGGCACCCCAGCAGTTCAAGCAGCTGCTGATGACCTCCGGCTTTGACCGTTATTTCCAGATCGCTCCCTGCTTCCGCGATGAGGACGCAAGAGCCGACCGTTCGCCCGGAGAGTTCTACCAGCTCGATATGGAGATGGCCTTTGCTTCGCAGGAGGATGTTTTCGCGGTACTTGAGGACGTGCTTCCTCCCGTATTCGAGAAATTCGGCACCTACAGCCGCGCATCCCGCGCTCCGTTCTCGCGCATCAGCTACAACGACGCGCTCGAGCGTTTCGGTTCCGATAAGCCCGATCTTCGTATCAAGGGCGAGTTAAAGGACGCTTTCATTCTTGAAGACTGCGGCTTTGAGCCTTTCAAGGGCGCATTCATCAAGGCATTTGTCATCAATAATTTCGGCGAGACACGTAAGTTCATCGATGCGACCTGCGCCGAGGTAGAGGTTCAGACCGCAAATAAGGTTTACTGGTTCAGACTCGACGAGAACGGCGAGTTCGTGGGCGGTATCTCGAAGTTCCTGCAGGAGAAGAAGGCGGCGATCATTTCCGCGCTTTCTCTTGTTCCCGGCGATTTCGTCGCGGTTGCGGCCAATACCAAAAAGACCGACTGCTTCAAGACAGCCGGCGCGATGCGCAAGCTCTTCGGACAGAAGATCCCCGCGATCTTCGACAAGGAACAGTATTCGTTCTGCTGGATCGTTGATTTCCCTATGTACGAGATCGGCGAGGAGTCGGGCGAGCTCGAGTTCTGCCATAATCCTTTTTCGATGCCTCAGGGCGGCCTGCAGGCTCTGTGCGAGAAAGATCCTCTCGATATTTACGCTTATCAGTACGACCTTGTATGCAACGGCGTAGAGCTTTCATCCGGCGCTGTCCGCAACCACGATCCCGAGATCATGGTAAAGGCATTTGAGATCGTAGGCATGGGCGAGGACGACGTTAAGGCCAAGTTCCCCGCCATGTACAACGCATTCTGCTACGGAGCACCGCCTCATGCAGGCATCGCTCCCGGCGTAGACCGTATGGTAATGCTTCTGTGCGGTACCGATTCGATCCGCGAGGTCATCGCTTTCCCGATGAACAGCAAGGCACAGGATATGATGTGCGGCGCGCCGACACCTGTCAGCGAGAAGCAGCTGCGCGAGGCCAATATCGCTGTTATTAAACCTGAGAAATAAAGAAATTAATACAGACATGGAGACGGTTCTTTCGTCTGCGAATTGCGCAGACGAAAGAACCGTCCCCATGTCTGTCATGTCTGTCATATCTGTTTCGGTATTATGCGATATGCACCGAAAGTAATTTGTAGTCGTCATCGATCACGACGTAATCCGCATCGAGGCCTACGGCAATGCTTCCGCATCTGCCTTCAAGACCTACCGAAGCGGCAGCGTTATAGGTGGCGGCAAGGATCGCTTCTTCCTCGGGAATGCCGAAGTCCTTTACGCAGCGCTTCAGTCCTTCGAAGAGCGTAATGCCGGAGCCTGCGAGCGTGCCGTCCTCGAGACGGATCTCGCCGTTTTTCAGGAATACCGGGAGCCCTCCGGATGAATACTGCCCGTCGGGAAGACCTGAAGGAGCGATAGAATCCGAGATAAGTACGACTCTGCCGGGATAAGCCTTAAAAGCGTGGCGGAGGACCGATTCATGCACGTGCAGACCGTCGCAGATCAGCTCGACCCAGGCTTTTGCGTCCGCGGCCGCGCCGGGGATGCCGGGCTTTCTGTGATGGAGCCCGTTCATGGCGTTGTACAGATGCGTTACATGATCGGCTCCTGCGTTAAAGGCTTTCATGGCAGTATCGTAATCGCAGTCGGAATGGCCGACCGACACATAGAGCGCGGAGCTTTTGTCAGAAGCGTTGCCCGCGGTGTGCTTCTTTATGAATTCGATCGCGTTATCCTGCTCGGGAGCGATCGTGATAAGCCTTATGATCCCGCCGGAAAGCGTATTGAGTTCATTGAAATAGGCTTCGTCGGGAGCTGTGATATACTGCGGATCATGTGCTCCCTTTTTCTCGAGTGAAAGAAAAGGACCTTCGGCGTTGATGCCGCGGATCTTTGCGGGAAAAGCGTCTTTGACCGTGCCCGCGAGCTGTCCGATCTGCGAGCAGGCGCGGCGGTATATGTCCGGAGCGTTTGTCATGGTGGTGGCAAGAACGCTCGTTACGCCGTGCGCTGCGTAATGACGGAGCATCTTTACATCTTCTTCGGCCGAAGAAACAGTGAAATCATAGCCCAGGCAGCCATGAGTGTGAATATCGAAAAGTCCGGGAATTATCTTATTCCCTGTGTAGTCTTCGACCGGTTCGCCCGGAGCGGGCGTAAGTTCTTCGGTCCCTTCCGAAATCTCGGCAAATTTGCCGTCAGTAACCCTGAAAGATGCCTTGCGGAAGGTTCCGTTCAGGAAAACCCTGGCATTTTTTATGATCATAGGTGTTACTCACCATCCCCTCTGTTTTTGATAAGTCAATTTTACTATACGTACCCGATAATGACAAAGGAAAAATTACCAAAAAACGGAACAGAACTTTGTTCAATTTTTGTGGGGAAATTGGACAAAAAGTGTGCTATAATTACAGTAGAGATATGTGCGACTGTTTTTAGCGCTTACGGGAAGGAGGAGCATCATGTTTGACATAGGCGATTATGTTGTATTTGGAACTGACGGAGTATGCACCGTGGAAGCGGTCGGAAGCCTGGATATTGAAGGGGTATCGAAAGAAAAACTGTATTATACCCTCGCTCCCGTCGGCAAGTCCGGAAACAACCGGATATTTGCTCCCGTAGACGGTAAGCGTGTGGTTATGCGCAGGGTCATCACACCCGACGAAGCAAAGGCGCTCATAGGCAAGATCACCGAGATCGAGCCTCTCGACGTACCCGATGAGCGTAAGAGGGAAGAGGCGTATAAGGCAGCCCTCATGAGCTGCGACGTTGTACAGATGGTGCGCCTCATCAAGGAGATATACAGGCG
This sequence comes from Lachnospiraceae bacterium, assembly GCA_016288005.1. Taxonomy (GTDB): domain Bacteria; phylum Bacillota; class Clostridia; order Lachnospirales; family Lachnospiraceae; genus RUG11977. The sequence continues at coordinate 27,566 of JAEEXY010000010.1, read as the reverse complement.
CCGCCAGGCGCGTTTTGCGGCCGGGAAAAAGCTCCCCGCCATAGACGAACGCTATTGCAATCTTGCGGAGAACTCTCTTTACAGTGAGCTGAGCCTTCCGCTAAACGTTGAAAAGAGCCGCGTTGAGGAGTATATTACCGACGCGGTCGAGCATAAATGATCCGGTAATATAAGGCAAGACAAGGGGACGGTTCTTCTGTCTGCGCAATTCGCAGACAGAAGAACCGTCCCCTTGTCTTGCCCGCGTCTTTTTCAAATAGACAAATGCCGAAATTGAGTTTATAATAATTCTGATTTGCGCGATAGGCGATTCAGCTTTTTTCTCATAGGATGCAAAGGAGCATAAATGAGCGATATATACGATTATCTCGAATGGCGCGGCGATATCGGATTTTCCGACCTGGGCATGTGCGAGGCCGACTATATAGTTTTCTGCGCGATCTCTTATCTTCCTTTTGACGGGCTGGTGTCCGAAGATCCGCACAGTCCCGTTCTTCTCGGCGATGCGATAGCGAAAATGCGTGAGCAGGTCGTTCAGCCTTCAAAGCAGAAAAAGACTAAGAAAGCGGCAGCGAAGGAAACTCAGGACCGGGAATACATGTTCAAGGGCGATGACAGGCTTACCGAGCTCATAGCGGACAGCGAGAGGTTCGCAGGGCTTCAGATGTGCGGCTTTGTCAACAGGATAGATACCGGTGAGCAGAAACAGTTCTGCGCGATGACATTCATACTTCCGGCGGGAGATGCAGTCGTTACCTTCAGGGGGACGGACAACACGATCGTCGGCTGGAAGGAAGATTTCAACATGGGCTTCATGTGCGAGCTTCCGTCGCAAAAGGATGCCGTCGCATATCTTACCGACATTGCCGGGATATACCCTAAGGCAAATATATATGTCTGCGGCCACTCGAAGGGCGGAAACCTGGCGATGTACGCATCGTTTTTCTGCAGGGAAAAGATACAGCGCCGCATCTGTGCCGTCAGAAATCTGGACGGGCCCGGATTCATCGAGGAGGTCCTCGAAAAGGACGGACCGAAGGGCATCATTCCCAGGACAAAAACTTACGTACCGCAGTCATCGGTTGTCGGGATGCTGCTCTCGCACGAGGAACCCTACTACGTTGTGCACAGCAAGAATTACGCGCTGATGCAGCATCAGCTCAACAGCTGGGAGATCAGGAGAGGCGAGCCGGTCGGAGACGGCGGTACCACCGAGTCGAGCCAGCTTATCGACAGGACCTTAAAGCAGTGGGTTGCAGAGATGTCGATCGAGCAGCGCGGAGAGCTGATCGACGGTTTTTATGAGGTTATATCGAAGGCGGATGCCACCACGCTCTCCGAACTGACAAAAGGCAAGAGCACGGTTGCGATGATAAAGGCCATGAGCAAACTCGACGGAGAGAAAAAGGTACTTTTCCGCACCGCATATAAGATATTTAAACAGTCGCTGAAGCAGTCACTGCCGACGGGCAAGCTGTTTGCGTCGTCAACACGTAAGACGGCCGGCGTCTGAAGGAGATTCGGCGCTGCGGGCTGACCACAGATAATGAGGAGGGGATCATAATGCTGGCGAACGATATTTATTCACTCGAATGGACCGGAAATGTCAAGGTTATCGGCAGGGCTTTCGTTTACAATGACTGCCTCTGGCTCTCGTATTCGGGAACGGGCATCGAGTTCATATGCAATGACGGCTTCAGGGCACTGCTCTGCGCCGATATGATCGCGCCCGGAACGGATGACGGCTATGCGCGTGTTACAGTGCTTAAGGACGGCGCGCCGATACTCGACGAGCGCCTCGACAATAAGAATATGGCAGTGGAGATCCGTGACGCGGGAGTGCATACCTACACTATCCTCAAGCTCTCCGAGTCCGCGAATTCTTCGCTGGGCATCCTCGAGCTCGAAGCGTACGGGACCATGACCGCGGACGACGGCAGCACGGTCGGACTTATCCCGACGGAGGATAAGCGCCTCAAGGTCGAATTTGTCGGCGATTCCATCACCTGCGGCTACGGAGTTGAGGGTAAGCTCGGCGAGACCTTTACGACCGCGACGGAAAACTACATGAAGGCCTGGGCCTATCTTACCGCGAAAAAGCTGAACGCGGATTACAGCACGGTATCAAAATCCGGCGCCGGCATTATCTCGGGATATACCGATTCGGGCGAAAGAAATCTTGACAATATCATCACGGGCTATTACGATTTGATGGGCTGCTCGAACGTCGGGATCGATAAAAATGTCGGCCCGAAGGATTTCGAATATGATTTTGCGATGGAGCCCGATCTGATCGTTATACTGCTTGGGACCAACGATATCAGCTACTGCCGCCCGGTCGACGCGGACGGGAAACCGAAGCTTTCCAAGTCTGAGGAGAAGGAGCGCGGGAAGCTGTTTTACACGGAGTATAAAAAGTTCCTCAAGCATGTTAGGGAGAAAAATCCGCTCTCGAAGATCGTCTGCGCGCTCGGTGTTTTGGGCGACGGACTGAATGCCGAGGCCGAGATGGCTGTCAGTGAGCTGCGCGCCGAGGGCGACCAGCGTATATTCTGGCTTCCCTTAAAGCCGCAGGATCCCGCGGATGGATACGGAACGGATTACCATCCTTCGCAGATCACCCAGAAAAAACTCGCCGAAACGATATCGGACTACGTGCTCGATATGTAAGAGGCAAAAAGCAATTCAGACAGGAAAGAGATGAACACCATGAAATCTGCAAATACGGGATTTCATAATACCTTAGTTAAATTCATAGCTGCCGCGGCGGTCGTACTGGTTTTTATCGGCGCAGGCAGGATACACGCGGCATCCGCGGGGGATATCTTTACGAGGAGCAGCACAAAGCTCTCTTATCCTTCGACCAGGACCATAGCCTTAAAAACTCCGGCGATCGGAACGGAGATCAGATATTTTTCCAGCGATAAGGATGTCGCTTATGTCGGCAAGGACGGCGAGATCATGACCGTCGGAGTCGGGACCTGCACGATCTACGCGATCGGAGAGGACGGCACCGCGGATGAGTGCACGGTCACGGTCGAAGAGCCTGACGCGCCGCACAGGCAGATAGCGCTCACCTTTGACGACGGTCCCGATTATTTCGGACAGGAGCTGCTGGATTTCCTGGCGGAGCGCAATGTAAAGGTCACATTTTTCTACATAGGCAATCAGATATCAAAATATAAGGACAATGTCTACAGAGCCTACAACGAGGGGCATGAGATAGGCAACCACAGCTGGTCGCATCCCGTTCTTTCCACGATGAAGAATGAGGGCATCATGGAGGAGCTTAACAGCACTTCGAATGCGATCTTTGAAGTGACGGGAGCATATCCGACGGTTTTCAGACCTCCTTACGGCTCAAAGAACGACAGGCTGCTCTCGATCTGCGGCATGCCCTGCATCCTCTGGTCCGTGGATACGCTCGACTGGAAGTACAGGGATGTCGATTATGTCACCGACCAGATCGTAAAGGGGGCATCGGACGGCGCGGTCATTCTTGTGCATGAGATCCACAAGACGACGATCGCTGCGGCAAAGATCGCTATCGATAAGCTGCTCGAGGACGGATGGGAGTTTGTGACGATCACCGAGCTCATGGAAAGAGACGGCACCGCGATCCAGCCGGGAGCGGTATACAGCCGGAAGAAGAGACCGGAATGATATTTATATATATCCGATTCCAAAGAGGAGGAAAGTAAATGAAAAAGGGAACCTTTGGGGGTGGTATACACCCCTATGAAGGCAAAGAACTCTCAATGAACAAGCCCACAGTTCAGCTGCTTCCCAAAGGAGACCTCGTCTACCCGATGTCACAGCACATCGGAGCGCCGGCAAAGCCCATAGTGGCCGTCGGGGACAGGGTTCTCATGGGACAGATAATAGCTGAAGCCGGGGGCTTTGTTTCGTCTCCGATAGCCGCATCCGTCTCGGGAACGGTAAAGGAGATCCGGCCGACGCTCACAGTCTCGGGAGCGATGGCCAACGCGATCGTCATCGAGAATGACAACAAATACGAGCCCATCCCGGGACTCGGAGAAAAGCGTGATTACACGAAGCTTTCGAAACAGGATATCCGCGACATCATCCGCGACGCCGGCATAGTCGGCATGGGCGGCGCAGGTTTCCCGACTTTCATAAAGCTGACTCCGAAGGATGAGAACGCGATCACACACATCATCGTAAACGGTTCCGAGTGTGAGCCGTATCTTACGAGTGACTACCGCATGATGATCGAAGAGGGAGAGAAGCTCGTCGACGGCCTCAGGATCATCCTGCAGCTGTTCGACAACGCGGAGGGCGTTATCGCCATCGAGGACAACAAGCCCAAGGCGATCGAGCATATTTCCAAGATCGCTGAAGGCGAGAAGAGGATCAGGGTTCAGGTCGTTAAAACAAAGTACCCCGAAGGCTCCGAGCGCCAGCTGATCAAGGCAGTCACCGGACGCAAGATCAATTCTTCGATGCTCCCTGCGGACGCGGGCTGCATCGTCAACAATGTCGATACCGTTATCTCGATACATATGGCGGTCGCGGAGAGCACGCCCCTTATCAGACGTATCGTGACCGTGTCGGGCGACGCGGTCGTTAACTGCCAGAATTTCTGCGTAAAGACCGGCACGCTCTATTCCGAGGTGCTCGAGGCAGCGGGCGGATTCACGACCAGACCGAAAAAGCTCATTTCCGGCGGTACAATGATGGGACTGAGCCTGTTTGATACCTCGGTGCCCGTGACCAAAACATCATCGGCGCTCCTTGCGTTTAAGGAGGATCCGATGGACCTCGTTCCCGAAGGTCCCTGCATCCGCTGCGGACGCTGCGTGGAGGCCTGTCCCGAGAACCTGATCCCGCAGATGCTCATGGCAGCCGCGGAGAAGTTCAACGACGCGAAGTTCGAGGCGATCAGCGGTATGGAGTGCATGGAGTGCGGTTCCTGCACATATGTATGTCCTGCCGGCAGAAAGCTCACACAGGCATTGAAACAGACCAGAAGAAGCATTCTGGACAACCGTAAGAAGAAATAAGGAGGAGCATCAGACAGATGAAAGAATTATACAATGTGTCCGCTTCTCCTCACGTAAGAAGCGGCGTAACGACCAGATCCATCATGCGTGACGTTGCGATAGCGCTCATCCCCGCGAGCGCGATGGGCGTGTACAGATTCGGATTCAGGGCATTCCTCGTGCTGCTTGCGGCAGTTGTCGCGGCCATGCTCTCCGAATTCATGTGGAACAGATTCGTATTAAAGAAAAACGGAGGCTTTGCCGAGTGCAGCGCTCTCGTTACCGGACTGCTGCTCGGTATGAACCTGCCCGCGTCGGTTCCGCTCTGGATGCCGGTAGTAGGCTCCGTTTTCGCGATAATCGTAGTCAAGGAGTTCTTCGGCGGACTCGGACAGAACTTTATGAATCCCGCTCTTGCGGGCCGCTGCTTCCTGATGATCAGCTTTGCCGGCCGTATGACGGGCTTTGCTGTTGAGAAGGCGGCAGACGGTCTCGGACTGTTCATGGGCGGCGCTTCCGCTATCGACGGACTCTCGTCGGCGACTCCTCTCGCAGTCATCAAGAACGGCTCCGCGTACAGCTTAAAGGACATGTTCCTTGGATTTACCGGCGGCGTGATCGGCGAGACGAGCACTCTGTGCATCCTGATCGGTGCGGCTTACCTGCTGGTACGCAAGGTCATCAACCTGCGCATCCCTGTGGCGTACATCGCGACATTTGCAGTATTCATGCTGATCTTCGGCGGACACGGGTTTGATATGACCTATCTTGCCTGCCAGCTCTGCGGCGGCGGACTCATGCTCGGCGCATGGTTCATGGCTACGGATTACGTGACGAGCCCCATCACAAAGCTCGGACAGGTAGTATTCGGTATACTGCTCGGACTCCTGACAGGAGTCATCAGAGTATTCAGCAATTCCGCGGAAGGCGTTTCCTACGCGATCATCTTCTGCAACCTGCTGGTTCCTTTCATTGAGAGATTTACGATGCCGAGGGCCTTCGGTATCGTAAAGGCAAAGAAGGGAGGCGCAGCAAAATGAGTGAGACAAAGCAGAAAAACACTTTGATCCATGACGCGCTGATCCTTTTCGCGATCACGCTGATCGCTGCCGTTGCGCTGGGTTTTGTATATGAGATCACAAAGGACCCGATCGCGCAGGCGGAGGCTAAGGCAAAGATTGACGCTTACAAAGCCGTATTCCCGGAAATGACGGCCACCAAAGAGTTCGATGAGCCGGAATGGGCATTGGAGAATGCGAAAAAGCTGCTCGATTCCGATCCCGCATATGAGGGTGTTGCCGTTGATGAGATACTTATGGCCGAGGACAGCTCGGGCGCACTGCTCGGATACGTGCTTACCGTTACGAGCACAAAGGGCTACGGCGGTAAGATCACGATAACGATGGGCGTGAGCCGCGACGATGTCCTGAAAGGTGTTGAGTTCCTTACGATCTCTGAGACACCGGGTCTCGGAATGAATGCAAAGGAAGATAAGTTCAAGTCACAGTTTAAAGACGCAAAAGTCGGACAGTACTCCCTCTCAAAGCGCAATATCAGCGGCGATACCGAGATAGACGCGATCTCGAGCGCTACGATTACGACAACTGCCGTGACCAGATCCGTAAACGCCGGTCTTAAAGTGATCCGGGAACTCTTCCTGAATAATTACAATAACTGACACAGCATCTTATTACATCGTGAGGACAAACAAATGAATAAATGTACAGAACGCCTGTATAACGGGCTTATAAAAGAAAATCCCACGCTCGTACTGATGCTGGGTATGTGTCCGACACTCGCGGTAACCACCTCCGCGGTCAACGGACTCGGTATGGGCCTTTCCACAACGGCCGTACTTGTTATGTCAAACCTGATGATCTCCGCTCTGCGCAAGATCATCCCCGATAAGGTCAGGATGCCTTCGTTCATCGTTATCGTAGCGTCTTTCGTTACGATCGTGGATCTCCTGATCCAGGGTTATCTGCCGGCGCTCAACAAATCGCTCGGCATATACATCCCGCTTATCGTTGTTAACTGCATTATCCTCGGACGCGCCGAGGCATATGCGAGCAAGAATCCGGTGCTTCCGTCGATATTCGACGGTATCGGTATGGGACTCGGATTTACCTGCGCGCTGACGATCATCGGTCTCGTTCGCGAGATACTGGGCGCGGGCACAGCGTTCGGCTTTAAGATCATGCCGGCCGCTTACGAGCCCTTCTCGATCTTCGTTATGGCGCCCGGAGCATTCTTCGTGCTCGCGATCCTTACGGCGATCCAGAATAAGTTAAAGCTGAAATCCGCGACCAACGGAGACGCGCCTGCCGCGGCAGAGCCTCTGGCATGCGGCGGAAACTGCGCCGAGTGCGTAGGCAATGTCTGCACCGCGAACCGCGGACTGCTCGAGCAGATAGCGGAGGAAGAGGCGGCAAAGAAGGCGGACGCAAAGGCATCCGCAAAGAAGGCTTTCCCCGAGATCTCCGAATCTGCGGCCGCTGCGAACGGGCAGCAGGAAGGAGGCAATAAATGATCAGATCACTTATTTTACTCCTTATCGGCGCCGCGCTCGTAAATAACGTCGTACTCAGCCAGTTCCTCGGCATCTGTCCTTTCCTCGGAGTTTCGAAGAAGACCGATACGGCCGTGGGCATGGGTACCGCGGTAATCTTTGTGGTAACTGTTGCGGCTGCGGTCGCATATCCGATCCATACGTTCATACTGGTGCCCTTAGGGCTCGACTACATGGATACGCTCGTATTCATCGCGGTCATCGCGGCACTGGTACAGCTGGTAGAGATGATCTTAAAGAAGTTCATCCCCGCGCTCTATAAGGCGCTCGGCGTATATCTTCCGCTGATCACGACCAACTGCTGCGTTCTGGGCGTCGCCCTTACCAATGTCCAGGACGGCAACAATTTCGTACAGAGCGTGGTTTACGCGCTCGGTACTTCGATCGGTTTCTGCATCTCGATAGTACTGATGTCTGGCATCCGCGAGAAGATCGAGGAAAACGAGATTCCTCATGTTCTCAAGGGCTCGCCCATCCTGCTCATCACCGCAGGCCTCATGGCTATAGCGTTCTGCGGTTTTGCGGGACTTATTTAAGGGGGGGCGGATATGGAACTGATCAGATTTTTAGGAAATATCACACTCCTTGATCTCAGTATCGCGGGAGTTGTAAGGGCAGGTGCCGTTGTAGGCGTTACCGGACTTATAATCGGAGTCCTGCTCGGCATAGCGGCCATCAAATTCCGTGTTGAGACCGATACGAGAGTAGAGGCGGTAAGAGAGTGCCTTCCGGGCAGCAACTGCGGCGGCTGCGGTTTCGCGGGCTGCGACGCGTGCGCGGAGGCTATAGTCAAGGGCATAGCGCCCATCAACGCTTGCGCGGGCTCACGCCAGGCCGACATTGCGGCGATCATGGGCACGGAAGCCGGAGAGCAGGTTAAAAAGGTCGCATTCGTAAAATGCGCGGGAACCTGCGATAAAACGAGCGTTAAATACCGTTATCAGGGAATCGCGGACTGCAGAAAGCTCGCGCTGATCCCCGGACACGGTGAGAAGGAATGTTCCTTCGGATGCATGGGCTACGGCTCATGTGTGGACGCATGTAAGTTTGACGCTATCCACGTTGTAAACGGTGTTGCCGTGGTAGACAAGGAAAAGTGCACAGGCTGCTCGGCCTGCACCAAGGTCTGCCCCAACAGCCTCATCGAGCTTCGTCCTTACGAGGCGAAGTACGCCGTTGCCTGCTCCTCGACCCTGAAGGGCAAGGATGTCAAGGCAAAGTGCACGACCGGCTGCATCGGCTGCGGAATATGCGCGAAGCAGTGTGAGGCCGGAGCGATAACGGTCGAGAACAATATTGCCCGCATCGATTATGAAAAGTGCGTAGGCTGCGGCAAATGCGCCGAAAAATGTCCCCAGAAGATCATTCACATGGTTTAAGGCAGAGGAATTATGAAAGTAGTTATAATAGACGGTCAGGGCGGCAAGCTCGGACAGAAACTGGCAGAGGCGATCACAGCCTCGTCCGTGGAATGCGAGCTGTACGCCATCGGAACAAATACGATCGCCACTTCCGCGATGCTCAAAGGCGGCGCGGCTTATGCGGCTACGGGTGAAAACGCCGTGATCGTGGCATGCCGTGATGCCGATGTTATCGTAGGTCCCATAGGGATAACGGTCGCGGATGCGCTGCTCGGGGAGATCACTCCCGAGATGGCGAAAGCGGTCGGTCAGAGCAGCGCACTCAAGCTTTTCCTGCCGATGAGCCACTGCAACAATCAGGTGGTCGGGGTAAAGAACCTCAGCCTGTCAGATATGGTGGAGGCAGCAGTCGAAAGACTTAAGGATTGCGTTAAAAGCTGACTGTGTTATAATACATCAGTACAGGGCCTGCCGGCCGAAGCCGGCGGCAGCATGCGCCGAAGCGCATAAATGCAGTTATTCACATATGTCCGGCTGCGGACAAACGATCAAAAAATATGTATACCACGGAGGTATGCTTTATTCCCGACGGGATAAGAGCATACCTCCGTTTTTGCGCGCAGCGGGGCAGGCCCCGGCGCTTTATCAAACGAAACGGAAAGAACAATGCAGAAAGAACTTGCAACACAAAGAGCACGCCGGCGGTTCGTCATACCGATACTGGCCGCGGTGCTGCTGATACTCACGGTTTTGTGCATGATGGCTGGATCGTCGCACATGACGCCCGCGGAATGCATAAATGCCTTGCTGGGCAAAGGCACGGCCGCACAGGTCAGGATCATCAGGAATATACGCATTCCGCGCGTTATCGCGGCGATAGTGGCCGGAGCCGGGCTTGCGGCCTCGGGGCTTATCATGCAGACCTGCCTCAATAACCCGATGGCATCGCCGTCTACGCTCGGTGTATCGAACGCGGCGGTTTTCGGAGCGAATCTGTCGATCATCGCATTTGCGGGCGGATTCCTTGAGACGGGAAACAATCTATCGAGTTATATGGTCGGAACGAACCCTTACGCCACCTCGGGCATGGCGTTTTTATTCTCGGCGGTATCGGTGCTGCTGATACTCGGTCTGTGCAGGATACGCTCGTTTTCGCCCGGAGTCGTGGTGCTCGCGGGAATAGCGATAGGCTCGATCTGGACGGCGGCCACAACTGTGCTGCAGTTCTACGCGACCGACGTAGGCCTTTCGGCAGCGGTCATCTGGAGCTTCGGAGACCTCGGACGCGCGACGTATAAGACGGACATCATCATGGCAGCGGTAGTGCTGACCGGGATAGCCGTGTTCGGGATCTTAAGCTGGCGATTCAACGCGCTGCTTTCGGGAGACGCGACGGCAAAGAGCATGGGCGTTAACGTGGAGCTGCTAAGGTTCGTATCGATGCTCGCGGCATCGGTGATCACCGCAGTCTGCGTATCGTATCTGGGCATCATCGGTTTCGTCGGGATCATATGCCCTCATACCGCAAAAAGGATACTCGGTCAGGATCACAGGATCTCGCTGCCGGTATCGGTACTGCTCGGAAGCATTCTGCTGCTGCTGGCCGATACGCTCTCTCGGAGCATCGGCAACGGCTCGGCCCTGCCTGTAGGCGCAATAACCTCGCTGCTCGGCGCGCCGTTCTTCATGGCGCTGATATTTGCGCGGAAGGGAGGTGCCGCGGATGCTTGAGATAAAAGACCTCACATTTTCATATTCATCGCGTTCACAAAAGGTCCTGGACGGCGTGTCCCTGACGCTCGGTGACGGGGAAACGGGGATACTGCTCGGAAAGAACGGAGCGGGTAAGACCACTTTGTTCAAGGCTGTTCTGGGTATCGTAAAACCGACGTCCGGCAGCATAACGATGAACGGCAGGGAGCTGTCCCGGCTCAACCGCAGGGAGCGCGCGGGACTGATAGCATACGTTCCGCAGGATGTGCGTTTCGGCGACCTGAGCGTCTATGACACGGTGCTCTCGGGCCGTATGGCAAAGTTCGGACTGCGCGCGGGAGCGGACGATCATAATAAAACGCGCGCGATACTTGAGGAAATGGGGCTGGAGGAGCTGGCTTCCCGCAGCGCGCAGGCGCTTTCGGGCGGCGAATCCCGAAAAGTGGCGATCGCGCGTGCCCTGGCGCAGGAGCCGGCACTGCTCGTATTTGACGAGCCCACGGGCAATCTCGATATCGCGAACGAGCAGCTTATCATCGAAGAGATGAAGAAGCTCAGCCGTGAGCGCGGCATGAGCATACTGACCTCACTGCATGACCTGAATCAGGCGGCTGAGGCAGGAGACAGGTTCTTCTTCATGAAGAACGGAAAGATCCGGTTTTCGGGAGGGAAGGATTCTTTCTCGGAGTCGGTGATAGAGGAGATCTATGATGCCAAAGTCGGCATTTTGGATATAAACGGCAAAAAGATAATCGTAAACGGAGGAATAGTATGAAAAAGATAATTGCGTTAATGTTATGCATGCTCATGCTGGTTTCGGTATGCGCGTGCTCAAAGAAGGATGCGCCTGAGCCTCAGACGCCCACACAGGCGGCGACCGAGGCTCCCACCAAGGCGCCCGATACTGCCACACCCGCGCCGGATGCAGGTTCGGATAAAACCGATGTGACCGTTACCGCCGCGCCTGAGCCCGAGCCCGCTAAAGAGATCACGATCACGGACATGATCGGACGTGAGATGACGGTCGTTCCCGGCAGCTACAAAAGAGTAGTCTGCATAGGCGCGGGCGCTCTGCGCATGTATGCTTATATTGCGGACGTTAACCTGCTCTGCGGCGTTGAGGATATCGAAAACATGACTCTCGAGGAGAGGCCCAAGATGTTTGACGCTGCGGCGCGTCCCTATGTGATCGCGTTCGGCGATGTGTTCAATTCGCTTCCTTCGTGCGGTGTCGGCGGACCCAACGCTCAGGCAGCCGAGGCGGAGAAGATCCTTGCGTGCGAGCCTGATATCGTTATCTCGGAGTACGAGGATGTGGAAAAGGAAGACGCACTCGCAGCGCAGCTCGGAGTGCCGGTAGTTACCTTAAAATCAGGCCCCACGGGTGTTTTCGCGGATGAATTCTATGCTTCGATGAGACTGCTCGGAACCATTTTCGGTGAGGAAGAAAAAGCTGAGACACTGGTGGCATACATTCAGTCGGAAAGAGCAGAGATAGAGAAGAGAGTATCGGGCCTCGCTGTATCGGAACAGCCCGGAGTATATATCTGCGGACTCGGAAACTGGGGCACCACGAATCACCTCATGACTGCGCAGAACTATTACAGTTTTAATGTTGCCAATATCAGAAATGTCGTAAACGATCTTGAAAAGAACGGCATCCAGGCGATCGAAGCCGAGAAATTCGCGGCACTGGGCGACGAGATGGACATCATCATCATCGACTCCGCAGCGGTAAAGAACATTAAGCCCGCATTTGCGGAGGACAGCACCCTGTTCGATACCTGCAGGGCATGGCAGGAGGGCGAGGTATATCTCGAGATGGCGTACAACGCATATTACACCAACTACGAGCTGGCTCTCGCAAATACCTGGTTCGCGGCAAAGACCGCTTATCCCGCGCTCTTTGAGGATATCGACATGACCGCAAAGACAAATGAGATCACCAAAGCGTTCTTAGGAAAAGAACTGGCGGCCGAGATATTCGCAAAGCCCGCGAGCTTCGGAGGGTACGGAAAGATCGATACCGCGACATTCTTCAAATAAAGGCACAGACACGTCCCGCCACCTGATACATTTCTGAATTTGAGATGACAGTCGTGACTTTGAGGTACTTCCCGAAGATCGCGGCCAGCTCATCGACGGATATGAGCCCGTTTGAGACTTTTGCGGCACTGCCGCTGTGATGGGCGTTGATCGCGTCGCGGCTCATGCCGTGAGCGACGCTTAAAGTTCCGCCGGGTGAGAGCAGTGACGTGAGATGGCCGATAAGGCGCTCCCCGTCGGGGAAATGGGGAAAAGCATTATATACGAGTATACAGTCGAAACGTGTGTCGGGGGAATAGTCCTCGATATCCGCGCAGAGCAGTTCCAGCCTGCCCGAGTTTATCTCATCGGTAAATTTCGGGCGGGCTGTTTTTATCATCTCGGAAGAAAAGTCTACGGCAGTCACATGCCCGGCACCGGCCTTAAAATAATCCGGTATCAGCACACCCGTGCCGCATGCCACGTCCAGTATCGATACGCCTTTTGTGACGCCGGTGTTTTCCAGTATTGCCGAGATTTTTTTATCATCGTGTATCATGCCCTCATCCCATGTGGGAGCGAGCATGTCAAAAAAAGCGATAACATCCTGTTTGTCCATATGCAGTGTCCTTTAACGAAGTATTCCGAAGAGGCTTCATGATAAAGGCGGGAACCTCATATTGACATTTTAAGATAAAGGGTTGGCACGGTCAATCCTTAGCACAGACATGTCTTCCCATGTCTTTCCCGCATCGCGATTTGACGGTTTACTACAGTGAATTGCGAAAAAAAGAGACGGGTGCTAGAATAGATTCTGCGATTTTTGCTGTTTTGGGAAAGGACGAACGGAAAGGAGTCTGCGTATGAAAAATATACTGATCACGGGAGCGTCGCGCGGTATAGGACGGGCGATCGCGAAGGAGTTCGCGCACGGCGACTGCAATCTGTTCGTCAATTCGCTGCACGGCGGCGAGAAACTGACCGGCTGCGTGGATGAACTGACGGCGATCAGGCGCGGAAACGCAGGGACGGGCTGTATCGTGCCGCTCAAAGGGGATGTCGGCGATCCGCGATTCGTGCGCGAAATGTTCGCCGAGATCAAAAGACATACGAACAGTTTTGACGGAGCGCCCAAAACCGCGGCCGAAGCACCCGCGAGGATCGACATCCTGATCAATAACGCGGGCATTTCATATGTGGGACTGCTGCAGGATATGACGGACGAAAAATGGGACAGGATCGTGGCGACGAATCTGTCTTCGGTGCATTACTGCTGCAGGGAGGCCATCCCAGGCATGCTGGCTGCGGGAGACGGCAGGATCATCAATATTTCATCGGTATGGGGCAGTGTCGGCGCGTCCTGCGAAGTGGCGTATTCCGCGACAAAGGGCGGGGTAAACGCCTATACGAAGGCGCTGGCGAGGGAGCTGGCTCCTTCGCACATCTCCGTGAATGCCATAGCATGCGGCTGCATCGATACCGATATGAACAGGATATTTTCTGACGACGAGAGGAACGCGCTGTGCGAGGAGATACCCGCAGGGCGTTTCGCGGAGCCCGAAGAGGTAGCGAAGCTTGTCAGGGCGATAGCCGAGCAGTCGGATTATCTGACGGGACAGATCGTAACGCTGGACGGCGGCTGGATGTAGGCGCCGGGACGGTTTTTAAGAGGAGCATATATATTGACTGCAAAAAAGAAAAGCGGAGGAGGCATTTGGATACTTGCCGCAGCGCTGCTGATACTTGCGGCTGCCGCGGCAGGCTACTTCTTCGCAAAAGGATACGGTGAGCGCGGGAGCGGTGACGGCCCGGCGGCCGGTGAACCGGATACCGTACAGGACGGCGGCGGGAACGCGCCGGCGGGGACATCATATTCAGCGCTGAACATGACTCCGGTGGAGCTGCTGTTCATCACGAACTCCGAGACCGGAAGGATCGAGCACATGCTGCTCGCGGTACTTAACTGCGCGGCCGGAAAACTGAATCTCATCGGTATCGATACCGATGTGAGCTGTACGATGTCGGGCAAACTCTACAGCGAGCTGACGCCCGGGAATACGGAGCTGCCGCAGACGGTGACTTTTTCGGAGCTGTACAGGTATTACCACAATGACAGAGCCTACGACGCGGCCCGGCGGATATTCGGCGAACTGATCAATTTCAACATACCGTATTACGCTGCGGTGGAGGACGTCGTTTTTGATGAGTTCATGTATTACAACGACACCGGCGCGGGCTTCAGACTGAGCGCGGACGAGCTCAAGGGCAGGGATTACGGTACCGAGGGCAGCGTAAAGGGCGCGCTCGATAGGGCATTTGCGGATGCTGTGACCAATTTCGGCATTTCCGACAGGCTCAGATATCTGGAGGTTTATGACGCTCTCACAGACGGTGACGTGGTATTCGACGAGGCGCCGGTAAAGGAAAAGAACGAGAGCACATCACTGGACACGGTCGGGACCGGCGCCATACTGTACGGGATACTGTACTGACGTGTTTTGGGGCTGCGGTCATGGGAGGATATATGAGGAAAAAGATAATTGCTGCGATAGTCGCGGTTGCGGCGCTGCTTGCGGCGTTTAAGGCGGGAACGGTTTTCGGCGCGGGTTCGGCTTCTCCGGGCAGCCAGGGCGATCCGCTGGTGACTCTGAGCTATCTGAATTCGAGGCTCGAGGGCATATCGGGGGACACGGGAGGCACATCCGCAGCGGACGGAGGCTTCTCGCGCGTCAGCCTGGCAAAGGGGCAGAGCCTGATACTCGGTGACGGCAGCGAGCTGGTCGTATACAGCGGGAACGGAACCGTACTCGGGACTACGGGGATGCTAAGCCTCACGGATTCGCAGATGTTCGCTGCGGGCACGAGCGCGGTGCTTTACGCGCATTTTCTGGGGATCGGCTCCGCGAGCGGAGTCAAAGCCTCGGGCAATATGACAATCTATGTAAAGGGCGGATACAGAATTGAGTAGGGGAATCAGCGCATTTTTTTCGAAAAGGAGCAATCTGAGGGATTACATCCTGATACTTATCGGCACATTTCTTATGTCGATAGCCATTAATTTCATCTATGAGCCTATGGAGCTGATCACGGGAGGCGTGACCGGTCTGGGCATCATACTCAAGCATTTTACCGGCGGGATCATCGAGGGAGGTTTCCCCGTATGGGCGACGAACCTTTTGTTCAATGTACCGGTGTTCCTGATCTCCCTGAAGGTTTTCGGCTTCAGGTACATTTCAAAGACACTTTTCGCGACGCTCGCGCTTTCGGGCTTTCTCGCGGTACTCCCGAGCTTCGCGCTGTTTGAATCCGACTATATCCTGTCGGTTATCTTCGGCGGACTGCTCTCGGGCGCGGGCATAGGACTCGTGCTGCTGACCATGGCGACCACGGGAGGCACCGATATGCTCGGTATGCTGATCAGGCACAAGAGCCCGCATCTGACGGTGCCCCAGATCATATTTGTGCTCGACGGTCTTATCGTGCTCGCCGGTGCCGTGGTATTCGGCATCAAGGCCGCGCTGTACGCGACGATCGCCGTTTATGTTACGAGCAAGGTTTCGGACAGCCTGCTCGACGGTCTCAAATTTGCCAAGTGCGCATATATCATCTCGGATCTGGCCGATGACATCGCGCAGGAGATCCTCGTGGAGCTCGACAGGGGCGTTACGGGCCTGAACGGCGAGGGCATGTTCTCGCATCTCGACAAAAAAGTTCTGTATTGTGTAGTTTCACGTAAGGAAATGGTATATGTCCTCGACATAGTGTACAAGCACGATCCGACCGCATTTGTCACGATAAGTGATGTGCGTGAGGTATGGGGAGAGGGCTACGGAGAGCTGAAAAGACGTAAAAATTGACGAAAATGGCGGGTGCGCCGCCAATCTTTATACATTCTGCACAAATAAGTCAGTCCGCTTTTTGTGATTATTCATTACGTTTGTTCCGCCTTCGGGGGCGATTATCTATTTTTCACAAAATAAGAAAATGTATTTTGTTTATTTCAGATATGGCAAAAAGCGGTTTTTCAATGTAGTATGGTAACGGCGGGTTTCCGTAGGGACCGCTGCTTAAAAAAGCAGGATTTAATCTTAACCGGATCGTCTGAAGGCCGATCCAAAGAGGAGGAAAAAATGGCAAGTTTATCTTTAAAGAACATCACCAAGGTTTACCCCAACGGCTTCGTTGCTGTTAAGGATTTCAACCTTGAGATCGCAGACAAGGAATTCATCATTTTCGTTGGACCTTCAGGATGCGGAAAGTCGACCACACTTCGTATGATCGCAGGCCTTGAGGAGATTTCTTCGGGTGAGCTCTGGATCGGCGACAAGCTCATGAATGACGTTGAGCCCAAGGATCGTGATATCGCGATGGTATTCCAGAACTACGCTCTGTACCCTCATATGTCTGTTTATGACAATATGGCATTCGGCCTTAAGCTTCGTAAGACTCCTAAGGCAGAGATCGATAAGCTCGTTCACGAGGCAGCTAAGATCCTTGACATCGAGCACCTGCTTGACCGTAAGCCGAAGGCTCTTTCCGGCGGACAGAGACAGCGTGTTGCCATGGGCCGTGCTATCGTTCGTAATCCTAAGGTATTCCTTATGGATGAGCCTCTTTCAAACCTGGACGCTAAGCTCCGTGTTCAGATGCGTATTGAGATCTCCAAGCTTCATCAGAGACTTGAGACAACCATCATCTACGTAACACATGACCAGACCGAGGCTATGACACTCGGTACCCGTATCGTTGTTATGAAGGACGGCGTTGTTCAGCAGGTTGATACACCTCAGAACCTTTACGATCAGCCTAACAACCTCTTCGTTGCAGGTTTCATGGGTTCTCCTCAGATGAACTTCATCGACAGCGTTGTAGGACGCGAGGGCGACAAGGTTACTCTTACATTCGGTTCGACCACCATCGTTGTTCCCGAGCTCAAGGCTAAGAGACTCATCGATGCAGGTTACGAAGGAAAGACCGTTGTACTCGGTATCCGTCCCGAGGATGTTAAGGATGAGGAAATGTTCATCAGCCAGTCTCCTGAGAGCGTTGTAGACGTTACCGTACGTGTATACGAGCTTCTCGGTGCAGAAGTATTCCTGTATCTTGATGTTGACCAGTACGAGATCACCGCACGAGTTAATCCTCGTACGACCGCTCGTCCCGGCGACCAGATCAGAGTTGCATTCGACCTTTCCAAGATGCACATCTTCGATAAGGAGAGCGAGCAGGTTATCACTCACTAAAGATTTTTATGATTAATACAGCGCCCGGACTTTGCGGTCCGGGCGTTTTGTGTGATAAGCGAATGCCCTCAGTCGGCGAAGCTGTACGCGAGATGAAAGAGGAGGCTGCCATGGCACAGGAGTATTCCGGAAGCGGAAAAGGGTCCAGGGTATACGTGGAAAAGCAGGTCCGCGTGCCCAATTTCGCTATGTCTTATCAGCATTCGCACGAGTACTATGAGTTCTTTTATCTGAAGGCGGGCAGCTGCAGATATATGACCGAGGGAAGGATATATCATCTCGAAGCTGGCAATATGTTCATCGTGCACCCCGGTGACAGACACAGCACGAGCTATCAGGGCAAGGTACCGTGCGAACGCATCGTCATCTATTTTAAGCGGGAGCTGATCGACGGGGAATGGTGGAAGGAGCATGCCGATACCGATGCTTTTATGGGCTCATCCTGCAAGCTGTCGTTCAGCCTTAAGGCCAAAGCCGTGATCGAGAGGACTTTGAGAGCCATGCTCTCGGAGAATAATATGCCCGACGGATATACCTCAGAGATACTGCTGCTGTTCATGAAGCAGTTTCTGATAGACCTGGTGCGCCGCGGCACGGTCATGAATGATTTCGTGCGCAGCAATGACAGCTTCGGCAGGGATATCGAAGCCGTGATCAGATATATCTCGGAGAATTATGCCAAACCGATCACTCTCGAGGAGGCGGCTGAGAGCATCAATCTCGCGCCCACGTATTTTTCACGCAAGTTTAAAAGCGTGACCGGCTCGAATTTCCGTGATTTCGTCATCAATATAAGGATCAGGCAGGCCAGCCAGATGCTGCTGACGACCGATGACTCCGTGACCGAGATCGCGCAGAAATGCGGCTTTAACTCCGCCAATTATTTCAAGGACTGTTTCCGCAGGACGGTCGGACTTTCGCCCACGCAGTTCAAAAAACAGAAGGGAAAGGTTTGACTAAGGATGGCAGACTACAGATTTTTTGCCGTCCGAAAACTGCTTTTAACTGAATATTTATGGACTTATCACGGTCTTATTGACCGTGATTTTTTATGATGTTATCTTCAAGGTACGAAGATAACCATATGGGAAAAAGTGTACACTGCTTCATTTTTTGACCGGATCTTTTGGGGGTCCGGGACCGACAAAGACATATGCCGCATAGACATCGGGGAAGATACTGATTTCTTGTCCGGTTCAGCGGAGCGTGTCCGCAATTAAGTAAAAAATGGAGGACAGGTATGAGGAGAAATACATACAGGGTTATAGCGTTCCTGCTCGCTTTCATCATGGCTTTACCTGCGTTTGAGGGGCAAAAAGCAAAAGCGGCGGAAAACAACAGTCACATCATCAAATACCAAGGGGCTTACGATCCCGCTGCGTATCCGCAGAAGGATCTGAACGCGGTATTCACATCTGAGAGCATGGTGATCGACGGAAGGCTGGACGAGGCTGCATATGCTTCGGCACCGGTATCCTCGATAAGCAATGTCAA
The DNA here is from genome assembly GCA_016288005.1 of Lachnospiraceae bacterium. Lineage (GTDB taxonomy): Bacteria > Bacillota > Clostridia > Lachnospirales > Lachnospiraceae > RUG11977. Next base: position 8,158 of record JAEEXY010000010.1, on the reverse strand, counting down.
GGCGGCATCCGCACAGTACGCATATGAGAGCGGCAAAGAGACACGGGGAGAGATCCGTGCCGTATGGGACGGTCCGGTGCTTTATCTCGGCATCGATGTATATGATGCGGATGTTATCAGGACTGCGGGAACAGGCGGAGAATCGGGTAATCCTGCGGTGGCAGGAGTAACAAAGACTGAACTGCTGTGGGGGTTCTGGCCTGTGACAACGACCGAAGACCCGGGCGACAGTATCGAGCTCGGATTCGATCTGCATAACGCTAAGGTCGTATATGAGACCGATACCCAGGGCGCAGTTACGATCGGTGCAGACGGACATCTCTATTACTATCACAGCAGCAATATCCCGTCTCTGGGCTCGCCATTGGGAGATCCCGAGCATCCCGAATACATGGACAGGATCAAGGGTTATGCGACAACTCCGATCATAGACGGAGAAGGCAAAGAGATCGGTTATACGGTCGAAGTGGGCCTGCAGATAGAAAACGTTGACAGCACAAATGCCGGTAACGGCCTTACCTTCGGTGTGGAAGTAAAGATCAACGATTACCAGAATGTGATTACAGGTTATAAAGACGTTCCCGCGCCTGAGCCGGCTTCGGGTCCGGCGATCTCGGCTCCCGCAACGGGCAGTGCGATCACGGTGCAGGAGCCGGTATACGAGAGAATTAAGCTCGGAGATATTTTCTGGAGCCATTCCCAGGATGCGGTTTATACCAAGATCGACCATGAGCATACTAACTCGGTGGACTGGGGGAATGTAGCGCTCACAGGCTGGAACGGCACCGATGCTTTCGCAAAGAGCACATGGAGAATATCGACTCTGCTGCGCTATATCGATTCGGCATCATTCGCAAAGGGCGTATATACTGCGGATAGTCAGGCGGTACTTGACGCGGCTGTGACAAAGGCCAAGGCTGCCAATCTGGACGCGATCGGAAAAGCACAGGCAGACGCGCTGGCGGCTGAACTTGAAGCGGCCTTCTACGGACTGCGCTGGGGTAATACTAAGTACCCCGATCCCGCGGAGCTGCCTTCGGTAACTACACTTCCGAACCCCTATAAGTTCTTTGGCACCGACAGGCTCGTGAAAAATGCGGAGGACTGGGAAGCCAGACGCGCGGAGATCCTCGATCTCGCACAGTTCTATGAGTACGGCTACAAGCCCGGTGCTCCCGATGCTGCGGACTATTCCGTTGAGTATCATGAGGCCGGAGAAACAAAGTACAGATGGTCCAATTCGAAGCAGAAATATGTTGAAGACGGAACCTATACTTCCACCGCTGCAACCGTAAAGATGCAGCTTACTGTAGGCTCCGTAACGAAGGACATCAACTTTGATATTACATACCCCACTGCGGAGCAGCTGGCCGCTTCGGGAAACGCAGACAGAGAGATACCGATCCTGCTCAGCTACGACGGTTCGATCTCCGCTTATCTCGAACAGGGAATCGCGGTTGCTGCGCTCCCTTCGGTAGTTAACGACACCAGAACCAACGAATACGCATGGGGCAACAGAACCGGTGCGTTCTACGAGCTGTATCCTTATCACAGAAACGGTGTTGAGGCACTCGGTGAGGTCAGCAACGAGATGGCGGCAGCATGGGCTGCAACACGTGTTATCGATGCTCTCGAGGCATTAAAGGCTAGCACTGATGAGACCGCGGTCAAGGCCATGGCGTCTCTCGACCCTGAAAAGCTTGCCGTAACCGGTTTCTCGATAAACGGCAAATATGCTTTTGTTGCTGGAGTATTCGACGACAGAATAGATGTGTGCATACCGGGCGCATCGGGTGCATCCGGCGCTTCGGCCTGGAGACTCGTTTATACCGGACACCGGTATGATTTCACCGGAACTCCTTTTGCGTCGCAAGACGCCAATGTACCCAACGCTCAGACCGCATCGGGCACAGAGATGATGGCAAACAGCATCAGGCACAACCGCGTGCGTGAGACCGAGCTTTTCCGCCATTTCCTCAAGCCCTTCGATTTCTACGGCTATGAGGACGGCGCATACGGATTCGGCAACAGACTGCCTTACGATCAGACCGATCTGATCGCGACGCTCGCACCCCGCGCCATCATCATCGAAAACACCACAAACGATTACAATGACGGCTGCGAGGCCGACGCGCTGAGCGCTGAGGTCGCAAAGAGCGTATACAATACGCTCGGCTATACCGCTGACGATCTGGTTAAGTTTAACTACCGTTCGCTCAAGCCTTCTGACCCTCACGGAAATGATCCCGAGCAGAGAACGAGGAGCGCAAAGTACCTCAACAGCTATTTCTTCGGCACCGAGATGGACGATGAGACCGCGACACGCCTCAATACCGATCCGTTCGCGCTCAAAGTCACGAACTCGGATACGCCTTACAACGTATATTACGGCGGCTACAATACAATTACCGGCGGCAGCGGCGCTGACGCGAAGGACGGCTGGTATTACTACACCTTCCCGAAGGAAGAACCCGCCACACCTGCCCCCGATCCCGCAACTCCTTCACCGGAGCCTGCAACATCCGCGCCCGATCCCGTGATACCCGCAACAGAGGCGCCTGCGGCGGAGGAGACCGAAAAAGAGCCTGCAGCTGCGGCTGACGAAGTCGTTGAGACAAAGGAAGAGACCGTTGCGAACGAGGACGGTTCCGAGACCACGACCACGGTAACGGAAAAGGCTGACGGTTCGGTAACATCTGTCAGCGTAACAAAGGATGAGGACGGAAATGTCCTGAGCTCTACCACGGAAGAAGAGCATACCAAGAAGAACGGTACAAAGGTCGAAGAAATCACTACCGTGAACGCGGACGGCTCAGAAACAACCAGCACCGTCAAGACCACGAAGGCGGGCAATGTTTATGTAAGAACCGAAGAGACCGATGCTGATGGCAATGTCTCGATCACGATCGAACAGAACAAGGCTGACGGAACACAGACAAAGAGAGCATATGCCGTTAACAAGGACGGCAGCCTGAAGCTGACCGCGCTGGAGACCGGTGCTTCCTCTGTCAAGGTTCCCGCTTCGGTTACCGTAAACGGCAAGACTTATGCGGTTACAACGATAACGAAGAACGCTTTCAAGAACAATAAAGAGCTTGAAAAGGTCGTTATCGGCAAGAACATCACTGCGATCGGCAAGAACACCTTCAAGGGTGATTCAAAGCTTTCTGAGATAGTGATCTACGGCGCAAGCCTCGAGTCGGTATCGAAGAACGCGTTCAAGGGCATTGCCGGGGGCGCTGTATTCAAGATCAAAGGCGATAAGGAAACCTACAAAAAGGTTGTGGAACTCCTTAAAAAGTCGGGTCTTGACAAAGGCGTGAAGTTCAAGAGAGTAAAATAACATTACGTATAGTGAAACCATTTTTGCATATATGATCAAAAGGCGTCCGGGCTTTGCCCGGGCGTTTTTTGTATGCTTACCGTTCTCTCGACAAGAAGGGCTTTGAGGATTATACTTGAATGGTAAGACTGTCCGGCGGAGGTGTTTGTATGTCCGAAATAGAGAGATTAAAAGATATCGTTGTGAAGCTCAGGAGTGAGGACGGCTGTTCATGGGACCGGGTCCAGACCCATTCGAGCCTCAAGCCGACCTGCATCGAGGAGGCCGCGGAGGTGATCGGCGGGATCAATATCCTCGAGAAAACAGGCGATCCCGCGAACCTTAAGGAAGAGCTCGGTGACCTGCTCCTGCAGGTTGTGTTCCACGCGGTCATCGCGGAGGAGGAAGGGCTTTTCACGCTCGAGGACGTAGCAGAAACCGTTTGCGAGAAAATGATACGCAGGCACCCTCACGTATTCGGGGACATGAAATTCGCTTCGGAAGAGGAGCTGCTCAAAGCCTGGGCGGACATCAAAAAGCAGGAAAAAGTGGGCAGAGAGTGGGAGACGGAGTATCTTAAGGATGCGATGAACGAGGCTTTTGCCCTGATAGAAAAAGCCAAAGAAAGAAAAGGATTCTAATTCAAGGAGGTATTTTTTATGGCAGTGATCAACAGCATGACGTTTTTCTCGAAGGAGCTCGCAAGACCGGTGCATTTCTGCGCCGTATTCTCGAATGACTGCCAGTGGGGCGTCGATACAAACCCGCATTTTAAGCGGCCCGCGAAGAATGTATATCTGCTCCACGGCTACAGCGGGTGCGATACCGACTGGCTCTACGGCGCGCCGCTGCAGGATCTGGCGAACCGCTTCAATGTGAATTTCTTCATGCCCAACGGCGACAACAGCTTTTATCTCGACTGGCCCGAGACCGGCTACAGGTACCTGCAGTATGTGGGACGCGAGTTTGTCGGGTATACGCATAAAACCTTCAACGTTTCGGATAAGCGCGAGGACAACATGATCGGAGGCCTGTCGATGGGAGGCTTCGGCACGATACATACCGCGCTCTCTTTCCCCGGGACATTTTCAAAGGCGATAGCGCTCTCTTCGGCGCTGATCGTGAACGGACTTAAGAACATGAAGCGCGAAGATCCCGAATTCATGGCCAATTACGACTATTATGAGCATACCTTCGGAGGCGATCTGCAAAAGGCGGACAAGACCGATATCAATCCTGAGGTCCTCGCAAAGCGCCTGATCGATACGGGAGCGGAAAAGCCCGAGCTCTACATGGCGTGCGGAACCGAGGATTTCCTGATCGAGGCAAACAGGCAGTTCAAGGCATATCTCGATTCGATCGGCTATCCCGTGACCTTCTTTACCGGCCCCGGCGTGCACGATATGGTATTCTGGAGAGCGCAGCTGGCGGCAGGACTTGAGTGGGCGCTCGAGAGATAGTATCGCGTTCCGGCCCGGACACTATAAAGGCACTGAACAACGGAGTTTTATATGGATTATTCTGTCGATCTGAGAGACTTTAAACCGCAGCCGCTGTATGACCTCGGCGAGGATTTTACGGGGCGTTCGGCCGGAGGCGGAGAGATATCGTTTAACAATTATTACATGGAGACTGACCGGAAGCCGTATTTTGCGGTTTCCGGTGAATTTCATTACAGCAGGATGGCTCCCGAACGCTGGGAGGATGAACTGATCAAGCTACGCATGGGCGGGATCAATATCGTTTCGACCTATGTGCTCTGGAACCATCACGAGGAAGAGGAAGGCCGCTTCGATTTTACGGGGCGGCGCGATCTGAGGGCTTTTATCGGATTATGCGCAAAGCACGGGCTGTATGTCATATTGAGGATCGGTCCGTTCGCTCACGGAGAAGTGCGCAACGGCGGTCTGCCCGACTGGCTGTTCGGCAGGCCTTTCGAGGTGAGGAGCCTGGACGAGGGCTTTTTAAAGTACGTCGGGCGCTTTTACGACGAGATCGGAAAACATACTGCCGGCCTGTACTATAAGGACGGCGGGTCGGTGATCGCGGTCCAGCTCGACAACGAGTACATGCATTCCTCGGCAAAATGGGAAATGACCGTCGGCAGCTCGAACGAGTGGATCAATGCCGGAAAAGACGGAGAGCCTTATATCCTGAAGCTGCGCGAGCTGGCCTTAAATGCGGGGATTAAGCCCGCGTTCTTTACGGGCACCGCATGGGGCGGAGCGGCCTATTCGCCGCGCGTTATGCCGCTCTGGGGCGGATACGCGTACAGGCCCTGGATATTCTATTTTAAGACCGGAGAGCATCCGGCGACCGAGGTTTTTGTCTATGAGGACTATCACAGGGACGGAGCCGTGTACGCGGATGATTTCAGACCGGCGTACAGACCCTCGGAGCGCCCCTACGCGTGCTGCGAGATGGGCGCGGGCATGATGAGCTGTTATTCCTTCCGCGCCGTATTTCCCGCTAAAAGTGTCGATGCGCTGGCCAATATCAAGTTGGGATCGGGCTGCAACTTTATCGGATACTACATGTTCCACGGCGGAACCAATCCGATCGGAAAACACGGAACTTACATGAACGAGTCGCAGGTTACGAAGCTTTCCTACGATTTTCAGGCCCCGGTCGGAGAGTACGGGCAGGTAAGGGAGTCGTACCGCCGCTTAAAGAGCATTCATTTCTTTACGCGCTTTTTCGGGGAAAAACTGGCCCCCATGGTGACCATGCTGCCTGCGGGCGCGTCCGAGATCGCCCCGAGGGATGCGGATACACTGCGTTTTGCGGTGCGAACCGACGGAAAGAGCGGATTCCTGTTCGTAAACAATTATCAGGACCATTGCCGGATGAAGGCGAAAGAGCATGAAAAGGTGTATATCGTTCCGGCCGGTGAGACTGTCGATTATGATATTTCGATCGCGCCTGAGGAAAACGCGATCCTGCCGTTCAATCTCGATCTGGACGGGATACTCATGAAACAGGCGAACGCGCAGCCCGTACTGCGCACCGTCGTCAACGGGCGGATAACCTATGTGTTCATGGTGCCCGACGGGATGGACGGAAGCATGCGCTTTGAGGACGGCGTAAAAGTAAGCGACAGATATTTTGTTTCCGAAGATACTGAAGTTAGATCCTGCACCGGAAACAGGAGAGCTCTGCCTCAGGGCAAGTCGGGGCAGATAACGGATGCGGATAAAGTATGTATAAAAACGGTAAACAAACCCGGCTGCGAGATCGACATCATCTGCGTCAGCCGCCGCATGGCCGACAATATGTACCTGCTGAGAAACGGCGGTCTGATATTTACCGAAGGTGTGGTGCTGGAGGACGAGAGGGGCGGATTAAGGCTGGAGACCGCGAGTGCATCGAACTCGGTACTTACTTATCCTGCGAAGCTGCTCGAGGGATCGGATACGGCCGTAAAAGCCGGGGGCGAAGGGGATTTCGGGCGGTACTGCGTCGACACGACAGAGGTGCGCGTTCATATAAACGCTGAGAAGGTTTCAGCGGCGAACGCGGAGGTCGCCAGGTACCTGATCGATATGCCGGACAGATTATCCGGAGAGGCAGATATGGGTGCCGGTATGGGCGGCGGCAGAGAGGCTGTGTTTGCCGGAGACTTCGATAATGTCGGAGATATGCTCCTGCGGATACGATATTCAGGCGACACTGCCGCGCTGTTTGCGGGCGACCGGATGATCAGTGACAATTTCTGGAACGGTGATGTCTGGGAGGTCGGCCTTAAGGAGTATAAGGACAAAATTCATGAGCCCTGGACGCTCCGCGTCAGCCCGCAGAAAAAAGGCGCGGTTATCACGTTTGAAGCCGCTCCGGGCACAGCGGGAGAAGAAAAAGATAATACGGGCGAAGCGGTGAGTATTGAACTTGTGCCGGTGTATAATATACGATTCTGATATAAAAGCCGTATGGAGGAGAGTTATGAACAGAGCTACGGTACGTGAGGAGATCGTTTCGATCCCGACATATCGCACGGGGGAACTCGAGAAGAATCCCCTTTTTATCGAAAAGAGGGCATATCAGGGCTCGACGGGAAAGGTTTACCCGATGCCGATATGCGAGAAGATAAGCGAAGAAAAGGAGGACGTGGAGTATCACGCGGTCATTCTTGAAAACGACTATCTTTACGTCATGATCCTGCCTGAGCTCGGCGGGCGTATTCAGCGCGCGCTTGACAAGACGAACAACTACGATTTTGTATATTATAACCGCGTTATAAAGCCTGCTCTCGTGGGTCTTACGGGACCGTGGATCAGCGGCGGTATCGAGTTTAACTGGCCGCAGCATCACAGGCCTTCAACCTTCATGCCTGTCGATTATTCGATCAGGGAGAATGAGGACGGTTCGGCGACCGTGATCATCGGCGAGACCGACCGCATTAACGGAACCAAAGGCAACGCGTCAATCACTCTGTATCCCGACAAGGCTTACATAGAGATCCGCGGAAGACTCTTTAATCCGACCGAATATCCGCAGACCTTCCTCTGGTGGGCTAACCCCGCCGTAACGGTCAACGACGATACGTTTTCCGTATTTCCGCCCGATGTGAATGCGGTAATGGATCACGGAAAGAGAGCGGTCTCGACCTTCCCGATCGCGACCGGAGAGTATTACAAGGCGGATTATTCCGCGGGCGTCGATATCTCGCGCTATAAGAACATCAGGGTCCCCACCTCGTACATGGCGGCGCATTCCGATTTTGATTTCGTCGGCAATTTCGACGAGGGACGCGACGCGGGACTTCTGCATGTGGCCGATCACCATATCAGCCCCGGTAAAAAGCAGTGGACATGGGGCTGCGGCGATTTCGGAAAGACC